>NZ_DASWVI010000101.1:0-6856 GCF_036401255.1 Nocardioides sp.
TGGGAGCCGGACGAGAACGCGACCGCCTGCATCAACTACACCTCGGGCACCACCGCCCGTCCCAAGGGCGTCCAGATCACCCACCGCAACATCTGGGTCAACGCGGTCACGTTCGCGATGCACGCCGCGGTGACCGACCGCGACGTCTACCTGCACACCCTGCCGATGTTCCACGCCAACGGCTGGGGGATGCCGTTCGCGATGACCGGGCTGGGCGTCCAGCAGGTCGTGATCCGCAAGATCGACGGGGCGGAGATCCTGCGCCGGGTGCGCGACCACGGCGTCACCGTGATGTGCGCGGCACCCGCCGTCGCGGCTGCCGTCCTCGACGCGGCGCAGACCTGGGAGGGCGAGATCCCGGGCCGCGACCGGGTGCGGATCATCATGGCCGGGGCGCCGCCGCCGACCAAGACCGTGATCCGGGTGCAGGAGGAGCTCGGCTGGGAGTTCATCCAGATCTACGGCCTCACCGAGACCTCGCCGCTGCTCACGATCAACCGCACCCGGCAGGAGTGGGACGACCTGCCCGCCGAGGAGCGGGCCGTCCTGCTCACCCGGGCGGGTGCCCCCGCGCTCGGCGTGCGCCTCGCGATCTCCGAGCACGAGGAGACCACGGGCGAGGTGCTGGCCCGGTCGAACGTCGTGCTCGACGGCTACTGGGAGCAGCCGGAGGAGACCGAGCGGGCGCTCGCGGGCGGCTGGTTCCACACCGGCGACGGCGGCGTGCTCGGCGACGACGGCTACCTGACGATCAGCGACCGCAAGAAGGACGTGATCATCACCGGCGGCGAGAACGTGTCCTCGATCGAGGTCGAGGACGTGCTGTTCTCACACCCGGCGGTCTCGGAGGTCGCGGTGATCGGCGTGCCCAGCGACAAGTGGGGCGAGACGATCAAGGCCCTCGTCGTGCTGGCCGACGGCGCCTCGGCGACCGAGGAGGAGCTGATCGCCTGGTGCAAGCAGAAGGCGGCCGGCTACAAGGCGCCGACGTCGGTGGAGTTCCGCGACGAGCTGGCCCGCACGGCCACCGGCAAGCTGCAGAAGTTCAAGCTGCGCGCGCCGTACTGGGAGGGCCGCGACCGCCAGGTCAACTAGCTGGCCAGGGCCACGTGCGTCCACCCCTGCGCGTACTACCTACATGTGTAGGTAATACGCGAGGGCCGGGCCGAATGCGTGCCCCGGCGTCGCCTGACTATCGACGTGGACCAGCGGCTCGGACGTCCACGAGCGCGGGGCACTCCTCGCGGAGCCGGCGTTCGAAGCGCGCACGCAGCGTGAGCTCGGACGCGGGGCAGCCCTGGCAGGCGCCGCGCATCTGCACGGTCACGACGCCGTGCCGGACGCCGACGAGCTCGATGGCGCCACCGTGCGAGCGCACGTAGTCGCCGACGTCACCGGCGAGGAGCCGGCGTACGGCGGCCGCCAGTTCGCGGTCGTCCGGGTGATCGCCGGCCTCGGTGCGCCAGCGGCCGGGCTCGGCGACCGCGGCGGCGACGGCCCGGCGTACCTGCGTGCCGCAGCGAGACCAGTCGGCAGCCGCCGGGGCGCGGGTGACGACGCACCCGGGCAGCACGCGCACCTCGGTCAGGGTGCCGTCGACGAGCAGGGCCGCCAGCTCCTGCGGCAGCGCGACGGCGGTGCCGGGTGGCGGCAGGGGAGCCTCGGGGACGACCCAGCGCACCTCCTCGGGGACGGTCCCGGCCTCGGGATGGAGCGCCACGGCGGTCATGCGAGCGCTCCCACCACGGTGTGCGCGAGGAAGGCCATCGCCCAGGCCACCGCGAAGTAGGCGCCGAACACCGTCAACGGCCAGCGCCAGCCGCCGGTCTCGCGGCGCAGCGTCGCGATCGTCGCCATGCACTGCAGCGCGTAGACGAAGAAGACCAGCAGCGCGGCCAACGTGGCGGAGGTGAACACCTTCTCGCCGGCGCGAGGGCCCTCGTCGAACGTGGTGTCCCGCATCGCCCGAGCCGGGTCGTCGGGGTTGCCGGCGGCCGTGATCTGGCCCATCGTCGCCACGAACGTCTCGCGCGCCGCAAGCGAGGAGATCACCGCGACGTTGGTGCGCCAGTCGAACCCGAGCGGGTCGAACACCGGGGCGGCCGCCCGGCCGATGCCGGCGGCCACGCTGTGCTCCATCGTGTACGCCGCGACCGCCGTGCCGTCGTCCGGGTCGACGCCGTCGGCGCGCAGCTCGGCGGCGGACTGCACGGGCAGGTTCAGCAGCGCCCACAGCACGATCGTGGAGACCACGATCACCGTGCCCATCTTGTGCAGGAAGCCTTTGACCGGCAGCCAGACCGCGACGACGACCGAGCGCAACGCCGGCATCCGGTAGGGCGGCATCTCCATCGTGAACGGCATCAGCACGTGCCGGCCGCCGCCGAGGAGCGTCGCGACCCGGGCGGCGACCATCATCGAGACCGCCCCGAGCACGTAGAGCCCGAACATCGTGGTGCCGCGCGCGCTGACCCCACCCCACGCGGCGTCCGCGGGGATCAGCATCGAGATCAGCAGGGTGTAGACCGGCAGTCGTGCCGAGCACGTGACCAGCGGCACCGAGAGCATCGTCGCCAGACGCTCGCGCGCCGACGGCATCGTGCGGGTCGCCATGATGCCCGGGATCGCACAGGCGAACGACGACAGCAGCGCGACGAACGCGCGGCCCTCCAGGCCCGCCATCGCCATCACCCGGTCCATGAGGAACGCCGCGCGGGAGAGGTAGCCGACCTGCTCGAGCGCCGCGATCAGCACGAACAGCAGCGCGATCTGCGGCACGAACACCAGCACACCGCCGACACCGCCGAGCAGGCCGTCGGAGACCAGCCGGACGGGCGCGGAGTCGCCGAAGGTGTCACGCACCGTCGTCGCCAGCGTCTCCATGCCGGTGCCGATCGCGTCCTGGGCGGGCGCGGCGAGCGCGAAGATCGTCTGGAAGAACCCGAACATCACCGCGAAGAACACCGCCACGCCCAGCACCGGGTGCAGTAGCACGCGGTCGATGCGGGCGGTCACCGGGCTCTCGTGGGCCGAGCGGTACGCCGAGGCGGCGAGCACCGAGGCGATCCAGGCGGTGCACTCCTCGGGCTCGGTCGGGGGCGCGACGACCGGCGCGGGCCACGACGGCCGGTCGGCCAGCAGGTCGACGAGGTCGGCGGCGCCGGAGCGCTTGCGGCCGTCGGCGACCACCAGCGGTACGCCGAGCGCGCGGGTCAACCGGTTGAGGTCGACGTACCCACCTCGCGCGACCAGCTCGTCGTGCATGGTGAGCACGAGCGCGGTCGGCCGGCCGAGGGTCAGCACCCCGGCGAGCAGCCGCAGCGAGCCGCGCAGGGTGGTGGCGTCGGCGACCACGACGACCGCGTCGGGCTCGCCGACGCCGTCGAGGCGGCCGTGCAGGAAGTCGACGACGATCCGCTCGTCGATGCTGATCGGCTCGAGGCTGTAGGTGCCGGGCAGGTCCTCGACCTCGACGGCGGTGCCGTCGGGGAGGGCGCAGGTGCCCTGGGCGCGTCCGACGGTGACGCCGGGGTAGTTGCCGGTCTTGACCCGCAGACCCGTCAGCGCGTTGAAGATCGTGGACTTGCCGGCGTTGGGCGCGCCCACGAGCGCGACCAGCGGCCGCGCGTGGTCGACGGCCGTGCCCGCCGGCTCCGGGGAGCAGTGAGAGCTCATCGGACGCCCAGGGCGAGACCCGCGGCCTCCTGGACGGTGGTCTCACCGGTCGTCTCACCGGGCAGCTCACCGGGCAGCTCACCGGGCAGCTCACCGGTCGTCTCACCGGGCAGCTCGCCGGGCAGCTCGGCGGTCACGAGCACGTGGCGCGCCTGGGCGGCGCGCAGGCACATCGAGGTGTCGGCGAACCGGTACAGCGTGGGGTCGCGCAGCGGGGCCCGCCGGACGACGGTCACCGGGGTGCCCGGCACCAGGCCGAGGTCGACCAGTCGCCGGGCCACGTGCGGCTCGACGTCGGCGGTCGTCCCGACCACCATCGCGCGCGCACCCGCCGGCAGCTCCACCAGCGACCGTGTCCCAGCCACACCCACTCCTCGACAACGAAGGTAAGGCTCAACTTACTTGGGCCTGATCCGTGTCAAACAGGGACTTAGGTCCCGTCCCCTCGGAAGCGCCGCGTCGTCAGCTGTAACGCCCGTTTACCCCCTCTTCCGACCCCGCTGCAACGCCCGGGGAACATCGGGTAACACGGCGTTACAGCGAAGGGCGGCGGCCGACGGTCAGGCCGAGGCGGGCGGGACGTCCAGCACGACCTCGAACTCCAGCAGGTCGGCGCCGCTGGCGACCGGGTCGCGGCGCTCACCCGGGGGCCGGGCGTGGGCGGCGCGGGCGTCGCCGTCGCGCCAGGCCTCGAACGACGCGTCGTCCTCCCACTGGGTGAGGACGAAGTAGCGGTCCTCGCCGGCCACCGGCCGCAGCAGCTGGAAGCCCAGGAACCCGGGCGTGCGCTCGACGGTGTGCGCGCGAGCGGCGAAGCGCCGCTCGAGTTCCTCGTGCGCCTGCTGGGGGACGGAGATGGCGTTGATCTTCACGACCGGCATGCGTCGAGCGTAGGCGCGGGCCCCACTAGCCTGGCGCCATGCCCGCACTCGAGGACGTCGTCGACCTGCTGCACGGGTGGTACCCGCCCGCCACCGCGGACTCCTGGGACGCGGTGGGGCTCGTGTACGGCGACCCCGCGGCGCCGGTGCGCCGGGTGCTCTTCGCCGTCGACCCGGTGCTCCCGGTGGCGCAGGAGGCCGGCGAGTGGGGCGCCGACCTGCTCGTCACCCACCACCCGCTCTTCCTCAAGGCGGTCCACGGGTTCGCGGCCACCACGCCCAAGGGCCGCACGCTGATGGCGCTGGCCGGCGCCGGGTGCGCCCTCTTGGCCGCCCACACCAACGCCGACCAGGCCGTCGGCGGCGTCTCCGAGGCGATGGCCCGCACGCTGGGGCTCGCCGACGCCGAGCCGATCGTGCGCGCGCCCGCGGACCCGCTGGACAAGCTGACCGTCTTCGTCCCCGCCGCGGACGCCGAGCGGCTGCGCGAGGTGCTCGCCGAGGCCGGCGCCGGCCGGATCGGCGACTACGACCACGCCTCGTTCTCGACTCCGGGGGAGGGCCGGTTCCGGCCGCTCGCGGGCGCGAGCCCCACGATCGGCACCGTCGGCGCGGTCGAGACCGTCGACGAGGTCCGGGTCGAGGTCGTGCTGCCCCGCCACCGGCGCACGCCCGTGGTGCGGGCGATGCTCGCGGCCCACCCGTACGAGGAGCCGGCGTACGACGTCGTCGAGCTGGCCGACCCCGGCCTGGTCACCACCGGCACCGGCCGGATCGGCACGGTGCCGGAGACGACCCTCGGCGAGTTCGCCGCTCACGTGGCGGCCGTGCTGCCCGCCACCGCCCAGGGGGTGAAGGTCGCGGGCGACGCCGACCGACCGGTGCGCCGGGTGGCGCTGTGCGGTGGCGCCGGCGACTTCCTGCTCGACACCGTGGCCCGCACGGACGCGGACGTCTACGTGACCAGCGACCTGCGCCACCACCCCGCGAGCGAGTTCGTCGAGCGCGACGGGCCCGCGCTCCTCGACGTCGCGCACTGGGCGGCGGAGTGGACGTGGCTCCCGGTGGTGGAGGCGCGGCTGCGGGAGAGCCTGGGCGATACGGTGGAGACCCGGGTGAGCACCATCCGGACCGACCCCTGGCAGTTCCGTATCTGATCCACCCGAGGAGCCCCCGCTGAAAGCCGACCCCTCCGCCCAACTGAAGCTGCTCGACGTCCAGGCGCTCGACGCCCGGGCCGACCTGCTGCGCCACCAGCGGGCGAGCCTCCCCGAGCTCGCGGAGATCGCGTCGGTCCGTGCCGGCCGCACCGAGCTCGACAACCGCGCCCGCGACGCCCGGATCGCCGTCGACGACCTGACCCTCGAGCAGGAGAAGGTCGACTCGGACGTCGAGGCCGTCAAGACCCGGCGCCGCCGCGACCGCGACCGCATCGACCAGGGCCTGATCACCAACCCCAAGGACCTCGAGCGGATGCAGCACGAGCTCGAGTCGCTCGAGCGCCGCATCGCCAGCCTCGAGGACGAGGAGCTGGAGGTGATGGCCCGGCTCGAGGACGCCCAGCGCGACCTCGACACGCTGCAGGCCCAGGTCGCCGAGGCCGACCAGCGGCTCGCCGAGCTCGCCGCGTCCCGAGACGAGCGGATGGCGGCCATCGACGCCGAGCTCGAGACCGTGCTCGCCGGGCGTGAGCCGGCCGTCGCCGACATGCCCGCCGACCTGCTGGCGCTCTACGACCGGCTGCGCGAGCAGAAGGGCGGCGTCGGCGCGGCCGAGCTGCGCCAACGCCGCTGCACCGGCTGCCAGCTCGGCATCGACAATGCCGAGATCGCCGTGATCAAGGCCGCGCCCGCCGACGAGGTGGTCCGCTGCGAGGAGTGCCAGCGGATCCTGGTGCGCACCCCCGAGTCCGGGCTGTGACCCGCAGCGTCGTCGTCGAGGCCGACGGCGGCTCGCGGGGCAACCCGGGACCGGCGGCGTACGGCGCCGTCCTGCGCGACGCCGAGACCGGTGCGGTGATCGCCGAGGAGGGGACCGCGATCGGGGTGGCCTCCAACAACGTCGCGGAGTACTCCGGGCTGATCGCCGGGCTGCGGCTCGCCGCCCGGTTCGCCCCGGACGCCGACATCGAGGTCCGGATGGACTCCAAGCTCGTCGTGGAGCAGATGTCGGGGCGCTGGAAGATCAAGCACCCCGACATGCGTCCGCTGGCCGCCGAGGCGAGCGGGCTGGCGCCGTTCGGCACGACGTACACCTGGGTGCCACGCGAGCAGAACCGGCACGCCGACCGCCTCGCCAAC
>NZ_DASWVI010000102.1:0-4851 GCF_036401255.1 Nocardioides sp.
GCCGGTGCGGGAGCGGCCGGTGCGGGAGCAGCCGGCGCGGGGGCGGGTGCGGGAGCGCTCGCGCGCCGAGCGGCCAGCGGCAGCCCGAAGCCGTTGGGCGGCGAGTCGGTCACGAGGTCCTCCGAGCACGGGACGGTTGGGGGGTCACCTGGGTCATCGGCCGGGTGGACCCCACTCTTGAGCAGGTCAGTTCAGGCCGCGGTCGTCCTCGCGGTAGGAGCCGCCCCGGAAGTCGAGCAGGGCCGGGCTGATGTTGGCGAGGAAGCAGGTGTCCATGGAGGCGTCGAAGTTGCCGACCAGGTTGACCTTGTCGGCGTAGATCGTGCCGATGAAGTCTGCGGTGCCGTTGGCCTTCACCACCTGGCCGTAGGGGGCGCTCGAGGTGAGGAAGAGCGAGGCGAACATCCGCTGGTTGGAGTTGATCTTGACGTTGCCGCCGTCGACGACGATCAGCAGCGAGCGGGACGTGCACAGCGGGTCGGTGTCGCTCAGACCGGCCGCCCGGCCGAAGGCGGTGTCGTTGATCTTGTTGAGGTCGACGGTGCCGCCGAGGTCGCCCTTGGTCAGGTCGAAGAACATCACGGCGTTGTCCTCGTCCGGCGTGGTCCACCCCGTCGACGTCGTCCAGTAGTTGCCCTGGGAGCGGGCGACGCTGCGCAGCTGGTCGAGCTGGGCGGGACTCAGGGCCGGGTCCTTGAGCTTGAACAGCTTGGTCAAGGTGGCGTCGTCCTTGACGAACGACCCGTTGACGTCGGTGTCCGAGGTGGCGTCGAGGTTCTGCGGGCCGTAGTACTTCGGGTAGGTGGTCTGGGTGGACTCGCACGGCGTGCCGATGAGGCTGTCGCCCATCCGGTCCTGGTCGTAGGGGTACGCCGTGCTGCACGGGTCCCGCGTGACGTTGTTGCCGCTGCCGGTGGCGTGGATCAGCCCGCGCTGGGTCTCCGAGCAGTGCTGGCCGGACCCGTGGGCGGTGGTGATGTAGTCGGAGGTGTGCACCCCGATCGGGATGCCGTAGGCGACGTCGATCTGACCCGGCACCATCGCGATCTTGTCGCGCTCCCAGACGCACCCGGTGGAGAAGACGCTCTGCCGGGTCACGCTGGCCGAGCCGCCGCCGGTGATCGTGTGGGCGAAGATGCCGCGCGGGATGTCGGTCGTCGTGACGCCGACGTCCACCAGCACGGTGCGCGAGGCGGAGCGGGCCGCGTCACCGGTCGAGTGGATCCGGTACAGGCCGGGGTCGTTGGCGGGGTACGGCGACACCGCCTCGATCCAGACCCGGAACGACTCCCCGACGCCGCCGGGCAGCGCGACCGTCGTCGGCGCGTTCTCGTTGCCCCAGGCGTTGTCGGCGCAGTTCGGGGAGCAGCGCAGCGGCCGCACCCCGGCGCTGCGCAGGTAGGTCATCGCCTGGGCGACGCCGGCGTCCGCGGCGTTGACCGCCGAGCCGGCCTGCTGGGCGCGCCAGGAGGAGCGCAGGTTGTCGATGGTGAGGACGGCCACGGTCGTGGCGAGCCCGGTGATCAGCACCAGCGCCATCATCGTCAGGATCATCGCCGAGCCGCGTTCGTCTCGGCGCCTGGCCCGGGGTCGAGCCGTCGTCGTGGGGGTGCGCGCCACCGTCAGCTCCTGTTCCGCAGGTCGATCTGGGTGTGGTAGGTCTGCTCGCCGCTGCCGTCGCGGACCGTGATGGTCACGCCGACCAGGTCGATGTGCTCGAGCTCGACGGTGTCCGGGAGGCCGTTGTTGTTGCCGACCGGGGGCCCCTTCTGGTCCAGCTCCAGCCACGTGGTGGTGCCGTCGCCGTTCGCGTCGTAGGCCCACTCGCTGCTGTCCAGGTCGAGCGTCACCGACTCGACGGTCGCGGCGAGGACCGGGTGCGCCGCGGTGCAGTCGCTGGTCGCGGCGAGCGTCAGCTGCTCGGAGGCCGCCGACCAGCAGTAGGTGAGCACCTCGGGGTCGGCGGCCGTGGTGTCCCGCACCCCGTCGCCGTCGAAGTCGGTCCAGAACGTGAGCGCCATGGAGCTGCCCGGGAGCGTGACCGCGTCGATGCCCGACGACTGCCGCAGCTCGCGGCTGAGCCGCTCCATCGCGGTCCGGGTCTCCTCGGTGACACCGGCCCGGTCGCGGGTGCTCGCGGTGACGGCGTCGGTCGAGAGCGCCAGGCCGAGGAGCAGCGAGCCGACCAGGGCGAACAGGCCCATGCTGACCAGCACCTCGATGAGCGTCATCCCGCTGTCGGCCCGCGGGCGGCGCAGCCACCTCATCGCGCGCCTCATCGCGCGTCCAGGGCCGTGCAGCCGACCTGGCCGAGGGTGACCGAGACGGCCGACGCCGGGTCGACGGTGTCGTCGGGCAGCAGCCGCACCGGCTGGCTGGTGATCTTGAGGACGCCGGACAGCGAGACCGCGGACCGACCGTTCGCGGCGGTCGGCTCGATGGTGCCGGGCACCAGCGCCGACCACGAGGCGACGTAGTCGCCCAGCGTGTGGCCGCCGCCGACGTCGAGCGTCGCGGGGTCGATCGCCGCGAGGTCGTCGGCGCTCAGCGCCGGGGTGATGGCGAGGACGTCGACGTACCCGTCGGTGTCGTCGGGGGTCGCGGGCGGGACGTGGCGGCGTACGACGGCCCGGTAGTCGAACGTGGGTGTCTGCGCCACGTGGTCGGCGCCGCTGACCACGCACCGCGCCGTGGCCCGGACCAGCTCGACCTGGAGCACGCCGTCGGGGGCGAACGAGGTCGGGAACAGCGAGATCGTGCTCGCCGAGCTCGCCGCGCAGGCCTCGGCCGTCGGGGTGGCATCGCTCATCGGCGTCGTGTGCAGGAAGCCGGACGCGCGGACGAACGCCGGTGCGCCTGTGCCCGACGGGGCGCAGGTGGCGGTGACGCCGCTGGCCGTGGCGGTGGCGGCCGCGTCGAGGCGTGCCAGGGGGCCGCTCAGGTCCAGGCCGGGCCGGTACTCACTGGCGGCGCCGCTCTCGAAGGAGAGGCCGAGGTTGGTCAGGTCGGTGAGGCGGGCCTGCATCGGGTTGGCCGCGGAGCCGACGTTCGGGAGCCCGTCGGTGGCGCTCACCGGGCCGAGGTCGAGCTGGCTGGCGCCCCAGCACGCGAGCCCGCAGGTGCCGTCGATCCCACCCGCCGGCGCGGGCACGATCCCCACGGCGGAGGGGGCGGCGACGGTCGTCGAGGCCCCGGCACCCTGCTCGCCGGTGGCCAGCCCGGCGGAGGCGGCCGTCAGGCTGGCGGTCGCGGTGCTCGCGAACGTCAGCGACCCGGCCAGGTCGAGCAACCCGGCCTGCAGGGACTCGGCGCCGTTGGCCGCCGTGATGGAGCCGATGTCGACGGCCGTGGCCGTCGCCGCGAGGTCGATGCGCTTGGCGGAGGCGGGCTGGTCGGCGATCTGGGTGTACGTCGTCACCGGTCGGGTGATGCCTCGGCGGTCGTAGAGGACGGTGACGGTGACGCCGATCTGGGAGGAGACCGGGCTGTCGTGCCCGGCGCTCTGGGTGTTGTAGCCCGAGGGCGGCGCGAGCACCTGGGAGCTGCCGTCCGCCTTGGGCGCCGAGAGGAACTGGGTGTCGACGACGACCTGGAAGCCGGCCAGCGGGTCGGTGCCGGTGGCGGGGTGCGGGACGACGTAGCGGTACATCTCCCCCGACTGCGGCTCGTAGGAGCAGCGGGCGCCGTCGGCCGGGACGTAGCCGGTCCACGCGGTCGTCGGCAGGGCGAGCCCGTCGGCGTCGGTGCAGGTGATCGGGCCCGGGGTGGCGAGGTTGCGGAAGTAGTAGTCGAGGACGTCGCGGTAGTCCCCGGCCTCGGGACTGACGTGGTAGGGCAGGTTCCGCATCCGCTCGAGCTGGCCCTGGGCCACGCCCTTGGTCTGGGTGACCAGCCGGGACGTCTCGCCGGACCGGATGCCGACGAGCAGCTGGGGCAGCACGGCGGCCATCACGGTCATGATCACGCCGAGCGCGACGATGATCTCGACGAGGGTGAACCCCTCGTCGCGGCGGCGGTCAGCTGACGGAGACACGGCCGGTCAGCTGTTCGACGTGGACGGTGTAGACCTTCGAGGAGCCGGTGCGGGTCACCTGGACGGTCCCGCTGGTCGCGGTCCCACGGGAGTAGAAGGTGACGCCGGGGCCGCCGGAGCCGGCGAAGGTCGGGGAGGCCAGGTGCACCTGGGCGCCGTCGGTCCGGAACGGGCCCTCGACCTGGGTGCCCGGCGTGGCGCAGGTGCCGCGGTGCATGGCGTACTCGTCGGCGGTCGTGTCGAAGAGCACGCACATCGCGGTGCCCTCGGTGATCGCGCGCTGGTGGGTGGAGCGCAGCAGGGTCTGCAGCTCGCGGGCCGTGCCGGACTGCTCGCTGGCCCGCGACCAGCGGTCGTAGCCGCCGACCGAGATCGCCATCAGGGCACCCAGGAGCGCCACGACGACCAGCACCTCGATCAGCGTGAACCCGCTGTCCCGCTCAGGTTGCGACACGGGGGGATCCTCCGAGCCCGGATGAGCGGACGCCCCGCGAGGACGTCCCTGACAACAAGTCATCGGCAGCGCGGGGTCGCGACTTGAGCCGAAGCGGGCCTTGCCGAATTTTCCTCAGGATTCCCTCAAGGCGGCCGCCGTCGGCACCGAAACAGTGGGTGACAAGCGGCCCGCCGGCCTGCCGGTCGGGATCTCGCCAGACCCCAGCACGACCCGTCCCCCCACAGGAGAACAACCATGCTTGCTCGGATGCAGAAGTCCCTGAAGGAGAAGGACCAGGGCTTCACCCTGATCGAGCTCCTCGTCGTCATCGTGATCATCGGCATCCTGGCCGCGATCGCCATCCCGATCTTCCTCAACCAGC
>NZ_DASWVI010000103.1:0-3989 GCF_036401255.1 Nocardioides sp.
GGCGGGCGCCCCGCCGGACCACGTCAGCGCCGACGAGCCGCCCGGCGCGGGCGCGCCGGACCGCTGATCGCGCAGGTCACCCGCCCCCAGTCGCCTCCCAGCCGGCTCCCAGCGTCGCGGCGCACGATGGTCCGGCCCGCCAGGGAGGCGGGCCGGAGTCGACGAAGGATCGCGTGATGAAGTCGTTGTCGGTCGAGCGACGCGAGGCCTGGCGCTCGCTGTCGCGCCAGGACAAGCAGCGGCGGCTGCAGGAGCTGCGCCGGCGCCACCAGAGCCAGGTGGAGCTGGAGATGCTGCGTCTGCGGCACGAGACCCGGTGAGCCGCCGCCGGCGGCGGGCGCGACCCGTCACCGGCGGCCCGAGGACGACTCTCAGCGGTCGGTGCGGACCACGGGGATCTGCGTCTGCGGCCGCTCCTCGCCGAGAGGTACGACGACCTCGAGGATGCCGTCGCGGTAGGTCGCCTGCACCGCCGACGCGTCCGCTCCGGGCGGCATCCGCAGGCTGCGCGAGAACGAGCCGTAACGGAACTCGCTGCGGTTCTTCTCCCGGATCTCCTCGTGGCGCTCGCCGCGGATCGTCAGGTAGTCACCCTCGAGGCTGACCTCGATGTCCTGGTCGGGGTCGACCCCCGGCAGCTCGGCTCGCACCACGTAGCTGCCGTCCCGTTCGAAGTCCTCGACCCGCACGAAGCGGTCGCCGTCCCGGAGCGCGATGCTCGGCCCGGACTCGAGCCAGTCGACCATGTCGGCGAGGCGGTTGGAGGCCCGTACGGCCATCGATGACATGCCGATCACTCCCTCCTGTTCGTGGGCCTTCTCCTGCACCCTCCACGGTGCCGCGCGGCGCCACCGGTCGCCAGGGTCGCGGTGCCGCAGCCGGGGAGCAGAAGGTCACGACCCTCAGGGCAACGGGTCGACCTCGGCGTAGCCGCTCACGCCCGCGGCCAGCAGGCCGAGGTGGTGGTTGCCGTCGCCGAGCAGGTGGTCCAGGGCGGTGAGCCGGCTGGTGTAGCTGCCGACGCTGTACTCCGCGGTCATGCCGATGCCACCGTGCAGCTGGACCGCCTCCTGGCCCAGGTGCCGACCCGCGCGGCTGACCTGGAGCGCCGCCCGCGACGCGGCCACGGACGTCTCCTCGCCCGAGCCGCCGTCCACCACCATCGTCGCCCACAGCGCCATGCTGCGGGCCAGCTCCAGCGACACGTACATGTCGGCGGACCGGAACGTCAGCGCCTGGAAGGAGTTGAGGGTGACCCCGAACTGCTTGCGGCTCTTGAGGTACGCCGAGGTCAGGTCGAGCGCGACCTCCATGACGCCGACCGCCTCGTTGCAGGCCGCGACGCGGGCGACGTCGAGCACCCGCGCGATGATCCCGGTGCGGTCCTCTGCCGCACCGAGCGGCGCGGCCTGCGTGGCGTCGAGGACGATCCGCGCGGCTCGGCCGCCGTCGTGCGTGCGATAGCCGTCGCGTACGACGGCGCGCCCCGGCACCACGAACAGGCCGGTGCCCCCGGCGGGGAGCGCGGCGCTCACCACGAGCGCGTCGGCGCGGGCGCCGTGGAGCACCGGCTCCTTGACCCCGCTCAGCGCCCACCCGTCGCCGGACTGCTCGGCCCGCACCGATTCGGCGGTCGGCGCCCAGCGCGACCCGGGCTCGGCGTGCGCGAACGCGAGCACCAGGTCGCCGGAGGAGAGGCCGCCCAGCAGCTCGGCGCGCTGCTCCTCGCTGCCGGCCTCGGCCACGAGCCCCCCGGCCAGGACGACGGAGGTGAGGAAGGGCTCGGGGGCGAGCACCCGGCCCAGCTCCTGGGCCACGATGCCCACCTCGACGGCACCGGCGCCCATGCCGCCGTACTGCTCGTCGAAGGGCAGTCCGAGCACGCCCATCTCGGCCAGCTGCTGCCAGACCGTCTCGCTGAATCCGGGGTCCTCCGCGACCGTGCGGCGCCGGTTCTCGAAGTCGCCGTAGGCCTTGCCGACCAGGCCGCGCACGGCCTCCCGGAGCGCCTGCTGCTCGTCGTCGTAGGTGAAGTCCATGCCGGTCCCTCTCAGAGTCCCAGGATCGTGCGGGCGATGATCTGGCGCTGCACCTCGTTGGAGCCGCCGTAGATCGAGGCCTTGCGGAAGTTGAGGTAGACCGGCGTCGCGCGCCGGGTCCACCAGGGCAGGTCGGAGTCGTCGTCGGCGCCGCTGGCCAGCGAGGCCGGCCCGGCCAGGTCGACGACCAGCTCGGTCACCGCCTGCTGCAGCTCGGTGCCCTTGAGCTTGAGCACCGAGGAGGCCGGGTGCGGCTTGCCGTCGGCGGAGTGCGCGACCACGCGCAGCGCGGTCAGCTCGAGCGCGAGCAGCTCGTTCTCGATCTCGGCGAACCGGGCGGCGACCAGGGGGTCCTCGAGCAGCGGGCCGGCCCACTCCTTGGCCTGGGCCAGGTGGCGCTTGGTGGCACCCACCGGCGCGACGCCGACCCGTTCGTTGCCGAGCAGGAACTTCGCGTAGTCCCAGGCCCGGTTCTCCTCGCCGACCAGGTTGTCCAGGGGCACCCGCACGTCGGTGAACCACACCTCGTTGACCTCGTGCCCGCCGTCGATCAGCTCGATCGGGCGCACCTCGACACCGGGGGAGGTCATGTCGATGAGCAGCAGCGAGATGCCGGCCTGCTTCTTGGCCTCCGGGTCGGTGCGCACCAGCGTGAAGATCCAGTCGCCGTACTGCCCGAGCGTGGTCCACGTCTTCTGGCCGTTGACGACGTACTCGTCGCCGTCGCGCACCGCCCGGCACTTCAGTGAGGCCAGGTCGGACCCGGCGTCGGGCTCGGAGAAGCCCTGCGACCACCAGATGTCGAGGTTCGCGGTCGCCGGGAGGAAGCGCTCCTTGATCTCCTGGGAGCCGAACTGCGCGATCACCGGCCCGATCATCGTGGCGTTGAACGCCAGCGGTGTCGGCACGAACGCGCGCTGCATCTCCTCGTGCCAGATGTGGCGGCGCAGCGGCGACCAGTCGCGACCACCCCACTCGACCGGCCAGTTCGGCACCGCGAGCCCGTGCTCGTTGAGGATCCGCATGCTCGTGACGAACTGGTCCTTGGTCAGCTCGCGCTGGTCGCGGACCGCGTCGCGGATCTCCTCGGGGATCTGGGTCGTGAAGAACTCCCGCATCTCGTCGCGGAACTCGGCGTCCTCCGCGGACAGGGCCAGCTGCATCCGTACCTCCGGTGTCGGGCCTGGGTCTGGGGGTGGGGTGGGGCCGAGGCTACCGGCTGGTACCGCGCCACGCGGTGCGCCGCCACCGACGCCCGCGGAGCGGCTCCTACAGTGAGGGACGTGCGCCGACTGATCCCCTCGCCCGCGATGCTCGTGGCCGGCCTGGCCCTGGTGCTCTCGATGGGAGGGGTGAGCTATGCGGCCACCAAGGTCGGCACCAAGGACCTCGCCGCCGATGCGGTGACGAGCCCGAAGATCAAGAACGGCGCCGTGCGTGCCGCCGACCTCGATCCGGCCCTCACGTCCGCGATGAAGGTCCGGGCGTACGCCGACGTCGTGGTCAGCCCGGACCTCGCGCTCGATCCGGCGCGCACCGTGGGGATCGCCACCGTGAAGCGGCCCAAGGCCGGGATCTACTGCCTCACGTTCACCGACCCCGCCCTCGACAGCGCGACCACCGCTCCGGTGGTGAGCGTCGACTGGGACAACTCCTCGGGCTCCAACCTGGCGGCCTACCTCAGCAAGTCCGCTGACAAGTGCCCGGCCGGCACCGACCTGGGCGTGCGGACGTTCAGCTTCGCCGCCGGTGAGTCCTACAAGCCGGCCAACACGGTCGCGTTCACGCTGGTCGTCCCCTGAGCGGGCTGAGCCGCGTGCCGACCGCCGCGCGTGGGTACGGCGGGGTCATGTCCGCCCTCGACGCGCCCGCGCACGCCCTCGCCTCGGCCGGCGGCCTCCTGCTGGCCGGCACCACCCGCGCGGCCGCGGCGGTCCGGCCCGCGGCCAA
>NZ_DASWVI010000104.1:0-14523 GCF_036401255.1 Nocardioides sp.
CACCGAGCTGGAAGGCGTGCTGAACCGTCAGGCCGCCCTCGGCTACCGGCTGCACACCATCACCACCGCCGCGTCCGGGAGCAAGGGACTCGGCGGCGGAGACCGGATCCAGGCGACCATGGTGTTCGAGAAGGTCGGGTAGCCGTTCGCACGCGGGCGAGTCTCCGCACAGCGCGGACGGGTCAGGGGCGGACGGGTCAGGGGGTGCGCTCGGGTCAGGACTCGAGCGGCACCTTCCGCGCCCAGCGGACCTCGCCGCCGTCGTCGATGTGCACCAGGGCCAGCACCAGGTCCTGGTCGGGGTGCGACGTCGCGATCCCGTCCTTCGGCAGGAAGAAGGACAGCACGCCACCGCCCTCCGCGCCCGGAGGCAGCGAGAGCGCCTGGTGGTCCATGGAGTAGGACCCGTCGGCGTTTCGCACCGACGCCGTGCCGGCAAGCCAGGGATAGTGCTCGGAGAGCGCCTCGTACGAGCCGTTCCAATGGGCGCCCTCGCCTTCGCCATCGGGCCCCTCCCAGGACCCGCTGGCGCCCAGCGGCTCGGCCGGCGAGAGCCGGCCGTCGAGCAGCACGAAGGCGTAGCCGCCGCTGGAGGGCGCGCCACTCCACGAGACCTCCACGACGAACACCTGGCCCACGCGCGGGTACGCCGGCTCGGGCGGCACGCCGACGGCCCTCAGCGCGTCCGGGTAGTCCCGAGGCGTGGTCGCCTGGATCCGCGCCGTGATGTCGACGCCGTCGCCGCCGTGCGCCCACTCGTCGTCACGCTGCCGGTCGCGCAGCCACACCACGACGACCACCGCCACGACGACCACCGCCACGACGACCAGCACGAGGCCGATCTGCAGCAGGCGTCGACGTACGTCCCGAGAAGCCCCCGTCGTCTCGCTCACCCGGCCACCCTAGGCGGTGACAACCGTCCGCGCCCGACGCGCGTCCCACCGGGCAGGAGGTGACGGGGTGCGCCGGTTCCTGGTGCTGGTGACGGTGGTGGTGCTGCTCGGCGGCACGCCCGGTGCGGGTGCGCCCGCGACCGCGGCGCCCGGTCACCACCGCACCGTCACGCCGTGCTCGCGCGGGCTGGTCGCGCTCACCTTCGACGACGGCCCGGCGCCCGCGGTCACGCCGCGCCTGGTGCGGCGGCTGAGCCGGCTCGAGGTGCCGGCGACGTTCTTCATGGTCGGCACCCGCGTGGCCGACGAGCCGGCGCTGGTCCGCAAGGTGTCGCGCGCCGGGCTCCAGATCGGCAACCACACCTGGGCGCACACCAGGCTCACCGCGCAGAGCGCCGCGGAGATCCGCCACGCGCTGCGCGCGACCCGGCACGCACTCACCGAGGCCGGCGTGCCGGCGCCGACGCTCGTGCGACCGCCGTACGGCGCCATCGACGACCGGGTGCGCCGGGTCGTCGACGCGGCCGGCTACACGCCCGTGCTCTGGACCATCGACTCGCGCGACTGGGCGGGCGGCACCCCGAAGGAGATCGCGCGGCGGGTGATCGACGCGGTGCGCCCGCACCGGACCAACGTCGTGCTCCAGCACGACGGAGTCACCAACTCCCCAGCAACCCTGCGCGCGATCCCCCGCGAGGTCGAGGTGCTGCGCAAGCGCGGCTACTGCTTCGCCGACCTCGGACCCGACGGAGGCCCGACTCCGCCGGTGCCGGTCGCCACGGTCACCGCTGACGGGGGCCGCATCGTCGAGGGTGGTCGCGTGCGGCTCACCGTGCACCTCGACCGGCCGACCACCCGCGCCACGACCGTGCGCACCACCGCGGGGACGGTGCCCGTGCCCGCGGGAGAGCAGTCGGCGACGCTGTGGCTGCGGATCCCCCAGGACCGCACCGACGAGGTCCTCGAGGAGGTCACGACGAAGGTGTACGGCGGACGCGGCGTCCAGCCCGCGATGGTCGCCCAGGCGCTGGTCCGGGTCGTCGACGACGACCCCCCGCCGGTGGTCCGGCTGACCCCGGTCGAGGTGACCGCCTCGCCGCTGCTGACGACGACCGGGCAGGTCGGCGTGCGACTCGACCGCCCCTCCGACCGTCCGGTGCGAGTCGTGGCCCGCTCCCCCCTCGGCCGGCTCGCGGTGGTCGTGCCCGCCGGCGACGAGAGCGCGACGCTGACCGTGACCGTGCCACCCGGAGCGCCACGCGACGGCGACCGCCGGCTGCCGCTCCGGCTGGTGAAGGTCGGGCACGGCACCGCCGGACCGGACGTGACGCTGACCGTGCGGGCACCCGAGCAGAACGCCGCCGAGGCCCTGCGGGCGGCCGTCGACTCGGTCCGCTGGCCGGCGCCCGCCGTACCCCGCCTGTTCTAGGCCGCAGGCTGCCGGTCCGGGTCTGCGGGCACCGTCGGACCCCCGCGATCACACACCCCAACATGCCCGTCCGCGCAATCGCCCGATCGGGCAATTGCGCGCCGACGACCGGGGAGCCAGGGTGAGGCAGCCGCGCACCTGGTCACCTCACATCTCGGGCGACCCGCGGCCTCAGGGGAGGGCTCATACCTTGACTGGTAACACTCGACGAGGCCTGGCCGGCCTCGCTGCGGCGACCATGGTCGCCGCAGGTCTCGCGATCGCGACGGCCCCGGCCGACGCGGCCCCATCCGGCTCCGGATCGGGGCTGGACAAGCACGACCGGGAGCTGCTCGCGCAGGCGCGCGCCGACGGCGACTCAGCGGTGACCCTGCTGATCGCCGCCCGGCCCGGAGCGAACCGGAGCGTCGTCCAGGGCATCACCGCACTGGGCGGCACCGTCCAGAAGCGTGACGACGACGTCAGCTACCTCCGCGTCAGCGTCCCGACCAAGAGCGCCGAGCGGGCCGCCCGGGTCTCCGGGGTGCAGGCCGCCGACGTCGACGAGGTCATCGCGCTGGACGACCCGGTGCCCGACGGCGCGCAGCCGGTCGCGCCCCAGACCCCGCCGGGTGCGAACACCCCGCAGGACAACCCCTACATGCCGATCGCCGACACCGGCGCCGTCGACTTCATGAAGGCGCACCCCGACTGGGACGGGCGCGGCACCACGATCGCCATCGTCGACTCGGGCGTCGACCTGAGCCACCCGGCGCTGCGCACGACCACGACCGGCGAGCGCAAGATCGTCGACTGGGTGACCGCCACAGACCCGTTCACCGACGGCGACCCGACCTGGGTCAAGATGACCGACCAGGTCAGCGGAGCCACCTTCACCTACCAGGGGTCGGCGTACACCGCCCCGGCCGCCGGCTCCTACCGCATCGGGCTGTTCGACGAGCGTGACCCGAACCTCGGCGGCGAGGTCGGCAACGACGTCAACCGGGACGGCAACCCGGCCGGCAGCAGCGGCGTCTTCGGCGTCCTCTGGGACACCTCGAGCAACGACGTGTGGGTCGACACCGACCAGGACCGGTCCTTCGCCGACGAGAAGGCGATGACCGACTACGCGAAGCGCTACGACGTCGGCACGTTCGGCCAGGACGACCCCGCCACCGACGTCCGCGAGGCCATGCCGTTCGTCGTGCAGACCGACGGCAAGGACAAGGTCGTCAACATCGGCATCGTCTCGGGCGCCCACGGCTCCCACGTCGCGGGCATCACCGCGGCCAACGGCATGTTCGGCGGCGCGATGACCGGCGCCGCGCCCGGCGCCAAGATCAAGTCCGTCCGGGTCTGCCTCTTCGTGGCCGGCTGCACCGCCCACGCCCTGGTCGAGGGCATGACCTTCATCGCCAAGCAGGGCAACGTCGACGTCATCAACATGTCGATCGGCGGCCTCCCGGCCCTCAACGACGGCAACAACGCGCGCTCGGTCCTCTACGACCGGCTCATCGATCAGTACAACGTGCAGATGTTCATCTCGGCCGGCAACAGCGGCTCGGGCCTGAACACCGTCGGCGACCCCTCGGTGGCGACCAAGGTCATGAGCGTCGGCTCCTACATCACCGACAAGTCCTGGCGCAGCAACTACGGGTCGGACTCGGCGTACGCCGACAACATCCACGGCTACTCCTCGCGCGGACCCCGGGAGGACGGCGGCTTCAAGCCGCAGATCCTCGCGCCGGGATCGGCGATCTCCACCGTGCCGACCTGGCAGGAGGGCGGACCGGTCGGGGGCACCTATCCCCTGCCCGCCGGCTACGCCATGTTCAACGGCACCTCGATGGCCTCGCCCCAGGCGGCCGGCGCCGCGGCGCTGCTCGTCTCGGCGGCGAAGCAGGCCGGGGTGCAGTACCAGCCGGCGCAGCTGCGCCAGGCGATCAACTCCTCGTCGCGGTTCCTGCCCCGGTACGGCGCCTACGAGCAGGGCAACGGCCTGATGAACGTGCCCGCCGCGTGGGACGTGCTCAAGCGCACCGTGAAGCCGGTGTCGATCACCGCCACCGTGCCGGTCCACACGGTCCTGTCCGGGTACCTGGCCAAGCCGGGCGTCGGCACGGGCATCTTCGACCGCGAGGGCGTCAAGGCCGGTGACACCTACACCCGCACCTACACGCTGACCCGCACCTCGGGCGGCTCGAAGGCGATCAGCTACCAGGTCGGTTGGGTCGGCAACGACGGCACGTTCTCCGCGCCGGGCACGGTCGCGCTGCCGCTGAACAAGCCGGTGAGCCTGCCGGTCGAGGTCGAGGCCGGATCGGCCGGGATCCACTCGGCGATCCTCAACCTCGACGACCCCGCGACCCCGGGCATCGACGCGCAGACGCTCAACACCGTGGTCGCGGCGGAGCAGTTCACCGCGGGCAACAACTACACCGTCACCAAGAGCGGGACGATCGGTCGCAACCAGACCACGTCGTACTTCTTCAAGGTCCCGGCCGGCACGCCGGCGTTCAAGGTGGACTTCAGCGGCCCGGACGGCACGCCGGGCACCGGCCAGGCCCGGTTCCTGCGGTTCCACCCGTACGGCGTCGGCATCGACAACAACGCGACGACCAACTGCTACGCCCCGGCGGTGGCGGGCTGCGCGGGCGGCACGCCGTACAGCCGCACCGCCAGCAACCCGCAGGCGGGCGTCTGGGAGGTCACGGTCGAGGGTCGGCGCACCTCGGACGCCGCCGAGGTGCCGTACACGCTGACCGCGTCGATCCTCGGCGCGAAGGTGGCTCCGAACCCCGACACCATCGAGTCGGCGACGGCGGGCACCCCGGTCGAGCGCAGCTACGACATCACCAACCTGTTCGGTGCCTTCACCGGCCGGGCGGTCGGGACGACGCTGGGCTCGGCGCGGATCGACAAGCCGACGATCGCCAACCTCGCCCAGCAGGTGACGACCGTCCAGGTGAGCCCGGGCTCGACGAGCCTGCGGGCGACCATCGGCGGCACCTCGGACCTCGGGGCGGACCTCGACCTGTACGTCCTGCGCGACGGCCAGATCGTGGGGCAGTCGGCGGACGGGGACTCCGAGGAGTCGGTGACGATCCCGAACCCGGCGGCCGGGGAGTACACCGTCCTGGTCGACGGCTACTCGGTCCCCGCGGGCTCCACGACGTACGACTACGTCGACGTCTTCGTCAACCCGGCGTTCGGCGCGGTCAGCCTCACCGACGCGAACGCGCCGCGGCCCGCCGGCAGCACGTGGACCCCGGCGGGCACGGTCACCGCCCGGCAGGCGCCGAGCGACGGACGGGTCCTGATCGGCAACGTCCAGGTGCGCACCGACGGCAACGTGCTCGTCGGCAGCGGTGACGTCGTGGTCCGCAGCGTCACTCCGTAGCACCCGCAGCACGTCCGGGCCCGCCGCCTCTCCCCCGGAGGCTGCGGGCCCGGCGCTGTCGTGCCTGGGTGGTGCGGCTCAGCCGCCGAGCAGCCGGCTGAGCCGGGCGGTCGCGACCAGCACCACGCGCGAGGTGCGGTCCAGGTGGCCGATGATCGCGTCGCGCGGTCCGGCGACCGAGATCGCGGCGACGGCCAGCCCGCCTCCGTCGAACACCGGGGCCGCGACCGACGCGAGCCCGGCGACGTTCTCGGAGTCGGTCACGGCCAGCCCGCGTCGGCGTACCTCGGCCAGCGCCGCCTCCCACTCCTCGGCGGACCCGATGGTCTCGCCCGTCATCGGCGGGAACCCGGCCGCGATGCGGGCCCGGGAGACCGCCGGGTTGAACGCGGCCAGCACCTTGCCGGCGCTCGTCGTGTGCAGCGGCATCCGCCGGCGGCGCGCGCCGAGCAGCGAGATGCCGGACAGCGCCTGGAGCCGCTCGACGAACACCACGTCCGGGCCGTCGGCGATCGAGAGGTGCGCCGTCTGCCCGGTGGTCAGCCGCACCTCTTCGAGGATCGGGAGCGCGAGGTGCCGCAACGGGGTGCGGTCCTGGACCAGCTGACCGAGCTCCCACAGGTGGAGGCCGAGCCGGTAGTGGCCGGTGCCGGGCACCCGCTCCACGAACCCGCGGGCGGCGAGCGTCGAGACCAGCCGGTGGGCGGTGCTCTTCGCGACGCCGAGGCGGCGCGCCAGGTCGGTCACCCCCAGCTCCTCCGAGTCGACGAAGCAGTCGAGGAGGTCCAAGGCGGTGAGCACGGACTGCAGTCGCGGACCCTGCTCGGTCGTCGGGTCCGTGGCCGTGGTCATGGGTCCATCGTCGTCGGCCGCGCCGGTCGGGGCCAGGGACGAACGGCCCAGACGTCCTCAGGCACCCCCGTGGAGCCGGACCGAGCCGAGGTGGGCGAAGTGGCACTCGACCACGACGCCCGGCGCGGCGGGCACCGCATCGGTCATGCCCCCGGTGAGCACCAGCCAGCCGGCCTCGATGGCCCGGCCGCGGACCGCGAGCTCGTTGGCGGCCAGCGCCAGCGCCTGTGCCGGGTGGCCCAGCACCGCAGCGCCCGTGGCCGAGTCGACCACGGCCCCGTCGACCTCGAGGTCGACCGTCTCCGCGGCGAGGTCGAGGCGGTCGGGCGCCAGGCCCACGCTGCCGATGACGAAGGCACCGGACGAGGCGTTGTCCGCGACCACGTCACCGGCGCGGAACCGGAAGTCGGCGTACCGGCTGTCGATGACCTCGGCGCCGCCGTACACCTGCGCGACGCCGGCCAGCGCCTCGTCCGGCCCGACGCCGGGGCCCTCCAGCCGCTCCCCCATCACGAACACGATCTCCGGCTCGACCCGGGGATGGATGAGCCGCTCCTGCGGCACCGGCCGCCCCGCTGGCAGCACCATCGCGTCGGTCAGCCACGCCACGAACGGCCGGTCGACCCCCATCCGCTGCTGCTTGGCGCGGCTGGTCAGCCCGAGCTTGACCCCGATCAGCCGCTCGCCGCGGTCCAGGCGGCGCTGCAGCGTGAGGTCCTGGATCGCGTACGCCGTCGGCACGTCGAGTCCGGGCCACTCGTCGGTGAACGGAGGCCGGTCGCGGCGCTCGGCCTCGCAGGTCAGCAGCTCCTCGGCCACCGTCTCGATGGTCCACGTGGTCGCCATGACCACATTCCTACCGCCGCGGGCCCAGCCCGGTCAGGGCGCCCCGGCGTCGGCGAGCCGGTCGGAGATGTCCTGGGCGGCGGTGGCGAGCAGCCCGTGGAGCCGGTCCAGGTCGGCGGTGACCTCCTGGACGGGGCCGAACGCGGAGATGCCGGCGACCGCGACGCGGCGCTGCATCACCGGCAGGGCGATCGAGGTCATCGCGGTGAACGACTCGCTGTCGGAGACCGCGTAGCCGCGCCGCCGCACGTCCGCGAGCGCGTCGTCCCAGTCCGCCTCGGTGCGGATCGTGCGCGCGGCGTACGGCGGGAACCCGGCCGTCCGGCGCGCCTGGTCCACCGCCGGGTTGAACGCCGCCACGACCTTGCCGGAGCTGGTCGTGTGCAGCGGCAGCCGCCGGCCCACGTGTCCGAGCAGCTGACCGCCCAGACCGACCTCGATCCGCTCGACGGACACGACGTCGGCGCCGTCGGGGACCGAGAAGCTCGCCGTGAGGCCGGTCTCGGCGACGATCGTCTCGAGGTGCGGGCGCGCGGCGTGCCGGAACCGGTGGCGGGCCCGCGCGAGGTGCCCGAGCTCGTAGAGGTGCATCCCGAGGCGGTACTTCCCACTCGCCGGGTCCTGCTCGACGAAGCCCCGGGTCGCCAGGGTGTGCAGCAGCCGGTGTGCCGTGGACTTCGACGTACCGAGCCGGCGCGCGACGTCCGTGACGCCGAGAGCGGCGTCGGTCGCGAAGCACTCGAGGACGTCAAGAGCGCTGCCGACCGAGCGCACGCCGCCGAGCGTCTGACCCGTCCCCGTCGTCCCCGTCGCCCCCGTCGCCCAGGGCGGCTGGGGCACCGACGCGGTCGCGGCTGTCACGGTCACGTCCAGACCCCGGTGAACCGCTCGTCGAGCTCGCGGGCGTGGTAGAAGATGCCCTTCGCGATCTGGTCGGGCGTCCACTTGTTGACCGGCCGGTCCCGGTACGCCGGGTAGCCGCCCGCGAACACCTCGTTGCGGTTGCCCGAGGGGTCGAAGAAGTAGACCGTCTGGCCGCGGGTGATGCCGTGCCGGGTGGGGCCGACCTCGATCGGGACGTCGTCCATCGTCATCAGGTCCGCGGCGCGGCCGACCTCGGCCCAGTCGTCGAGCTTGAACGCGACGTGGTGCAGCTTGCCGGGCTCGCCCTCGAGAACGGCGATCTGATGGGTCTGGTTGGAGCACGTCAGCCAGGTGGCGATGTAGTGGGCGTCATCGTCGTCGAGGTCGGTCTGCACCCGCTCGGTGGGGAAGAAGTCGAAGACCTCGCGGAACATGTCCTCCATCAGCCGGACGTCCTCGGCGAGGACCAGCGCGTGGTCCAACGCCCCGGCGCCGATGCCGACCAGGTGCCGCGGGAACGCGTCCGGGTTGTGGGTGCCGACCTCGGTGCCGATCAGCGTCTGGGCGTGGTAGACCTCGATCGTGTGCCGCGAGGGGGTGACGAACCGGATCCCGTCGCTGACCTCCGGGTTCTCACCCGCGCTCATCCGCTCGACGGTGAGGCCGAAGGCGTGCGCCTTCTGCTCGATCACGTCGAGGTCGGCGTCGTACTCCACCTTGAAGCCGAACTTGACGACGCCGACGCCGCCCTCCTCGAGCACGAGCGAGTGGTGGTCCCACTCGTCCCAGCCCTTGAAGTAGACCTTCCCGTCCTGGTCCAGGGTCTCGTAGAGGCCCAGGGTGTTCGCGTAGTGGCGCTTCGCCTCGGCCAGGTCGGTGACCCGGACGTGGGCGTAGCCCATCCGCATGATGCCCATCGATCTCATTTCTTGACGTGTGAGGCCGTTCCACGAGCACTGTGGGCCGGGGGTCATCCGCTCCGCGAGCGCCGTTCCCCAGGGCGGAACGGTCCGGGACCTTGGGCCCGGATCGGCCGGGACCCGTCCCAGCCGCGGCCGCGCTCAGGCGGCGGGCAGGGCGCCCACCGGCTCGGGTTCGGCGAGGTCCATCGACCACAGGACGCGCAGGCGCACCCCGAGCAGGAGCACGGTGGCGGCCAGGGCGGCACCGCCCGCCATCACCGTGGCCATCGCGACGCTGTCGTTGCCCAGCACCCCGACCACGGGGGCCGCGAGGGCACCGAGGCCGAGGTTGAGGGACCCGAAGAGCGCGGCGGCCGTGCCGGCGGCCTCGCCGTGCAGCGACAGACCGAGCGCCGAGACGTTGGGACCGGTCAGCCCGATCGCGCCGAGCAGCACGAACAGCGGTGCGAGGAGGCCGAACAGCCCGCCGGCGCCGGTGAGCGCGACCACCAGGAGCGTGCCGGACGAGACGACCGCGGTCGCCAGCGACGCCACCAGGATCCGGGCCGGCTGGAACCATGACAGCAGCAGCACGTTGACCTGGCTCGCGCCGATGTTCGCGACCGAGTTGACCGCGAAGACGAGGCTGAAGGCGTGCTCGCTGAGGCCGAACTCGTCCTGCATCACGAACGACGAGCCGGCGACGTAGGCGAATAGCGCCGAGGCGTTGAGGCCGGCCACGAGCACCAGCGCCACGAAGGTGCGATCGGTGAGCAGGCCGGCGTACGTGTGCAAGGTGGCGGGGACACCGCCGGTACGCCGACGGGCCGGTGGCAGTGTCTCGGGCAGCGCGATCGCGGCCATCACCGTGACCCCCAGGCCGAGGACCGCCAGCGCCAGGAACACGCCGCGCCAGTCGGTCCAGCGCAGCATCTCGCCGCCGATCGTCGGCGCCAGCACCGGTGAGGCACCGATGACCAGCACCAGCCGCGAGATCATCCGGGCGGCGCGGACCCCGGTGAACAGGTCGCGCACCACGGCAATCGCGACCACCGACGCCGCAGCCGCACCCAGGCCCTCGAGGACCCTCAGCACGCCGAGCACGGCGACGTTCGGCGCGACGGCGCACAGCAGCGAGGCGCCCACGTGGACCGTCGTGCCGGCGAGCAGCGGGCGCCGCCGGCCGACGGAGTCCGAGAGCGGGCCGAGCACGAGCTGCCCGAGGCCGAGGCCGGCGAGGGTGCCGGTGAGCGTGAGCTGCACGGCGGTCGAGGTGGTGTGCAGCTCGCCGGAGATCGTCGGCAGCGCCGGCAGGTACATGTCGATCGTGAACGGCCCCAGCGCCACCAGCGCGCCCAGCATCAGCACCAGGCGCAGCGACTCCCGGGGCGCGGCCGGGACCGCGACGGCGGTCGACGACCCCCTCGCGGCACCGCATCCGTCCGCGGTCGTCCTCATCACCCCGGCCCCCGTTCTGTCGCGGTAAAGAATGGCATGCCGCGGACCGGGGCCGGCAGACGGGTCGGCTCAGAGCTCCTTGATGCCCCAGGGGCTGCCGTACTCGGTGAGCAGATCGAGGAACGGCACCGCGTCGAAGGCCTCCGGGCCGAGGACGCCGGCGCCGCTCCAGGTGCCGCGGGCGAGCAGCTCGAGCGCCACCACGGGGTTGATCGCGGTCTGCCACACCACGCACTGGTGGCCGTACTCGCGCATCGTCCACTCGTTGTCGACGACGTGGTAGAGGTACGTCGACCTGGGTGCCCCGTCCTTGCCGGTGCCGGTGACCCACAGGCCGGCGCAGGTCTTGCCGGTCATCCGTGGGCCGACGGTGGCGGGGTCGGGGAGCACCGCCGCGACGACGTCGCGCGGGCTGACCTCGACGCCCTTCACGCGCACCTTCTCGGTGCGGTCGAGCCCGAGGGTGTGGAGCACACGGAGGATGTTGATGAACTCCTCGCCGAGGCCGTACTTGAACGTCGCGCGCCTGCAGTCGATCCAGCGCGGCATGAGGAGCACCTCCTCGTGCTCGACGTTCACGCACTCGACCGGCCCGATGCCCTCGGGGAAGTCGAAGACCTCCGGCTCGCTGAACGGCGCGGTGGTGTGCCACTCCCCGTCCTGCCAGATCACCGGCGGGTTCAGGCACTCCTCGATCGTGGTCCACATCGAGAACGACGGGGCGAAGATCTCGTTGCCCTCGTCGTCGCGGACGACGAGGTTGGCGCCGTCGCGGGTGCCGAGCTCGTCGATCTCCCCGAACAGGTGGTCGGCGGCGTACCGCGCGAACACGTCGGAGAGCCCGGGCTCCACGCCGATCCCCACCAGCGCCAGGCGGCCGGCCGCCGCCCACCGGTCCGCGGCCGCGAACTGCTCGTCGCCGAGCTTGACGCCGGGCTCCTCGTACGGCGCGGTCGGGTGCGGCCTCGACAGCGACATCGCCATGTCGAGGTAGTCGGCGCCGGCCGCGAACGCGCCCTCGAAGACCGGCATGTCGAACACCGGGTCGACCGCGTTCATCACGTGCGTGATGCGGTGCTCGCGACACAGGTCCGCGACCGCGTCCGCCGACGACGCGTCGAGCCGCGCGGCGGCGTACCGACCATCGGTCGCCGCCGCCCTCTCGGCCTTCGCGAGGTCGTAGTCGGCGACCACGATCGTCTCGAAGAAGTCGCGCCGCGCCGCGATCGCGGCGAACGCCGCACCCACGCCACCGGCGCCCACCAACAGGATCCTCATGACATCTCTCTTCGTGTGGATGGGTCTCGATACGCTCGCTGGCGCTCGCTACTCGACCAACGAACATCCTTCTCGGTGGTCGAGTAGGGCGTCGCGAGGGACGAGCGAGGCCCGTATCGAGACCTAGTCGCCGATGTAGCTCATGACGTGCTTGATGCGGGTGTAGTCCTCGAAGCCGTAGCCGGACAGGTCCTTGCCGTAGCCGGAGTGCTTGAAGCCGCCGTGCGGCATCTCGGAGACGAACGGGATGTGGGTGTTGATCCACACCGCACCGAAGTCCAGCTTGCGCGACATCCGCATGGCGCGGGCGTGGTCCTTGGTCCAGACGCTCGAGGAGAGGCCGTACTGCACGTCGTTGGCCCACGCGAGCGCCTGCGCCTCGTCGGTGAACCGCTGCACGGTCATCACGGGCCCGAAGATCTCGGTCTGGATCTGCTCGTCGGCCTGCTGGAGGCCGGAGACCACGGTCGGCTCGTAGAAGTAGCCCCGGTCGCCCTTGCGGGTGCCGCCGGTCTGGATGGTGGCGTGGTCGGGCAGCCGGTCGACCATGCCGGAGACGTGAGCCAGCTGGTTGGCGTTGTTGAGAGGGCCGTAGTACGTCGCCTCGTCGTCCGGCAGGCCGGTCGGCATGCCCTTCGCGGCCTCGGTCAGGGCGGCCACGAACTCGTCGTGGATGCCGGCCTGCACGAGCACCCGGGTCGCCGCGGTGCAGTCCTGGCCCGCGTTGAACAGCCCGGCGCCGGCGATGCCCTCGGCGGCCTTGGCGATGTCCGCGTCGTCGAAGACGACGACCGGTGCCTTGCCGCCGAGCTCGAGGTGGACGCGCTTGAGGTCGTGGGAGGCCGCCTCGGCGACCTGCATGCCGGCGCGCACCGAGCCGGTGATCGCGACCATCTGCGGGGTCGGGTGGGAGACCAGCGCGCGGCCGGTGTCCCGGTCGCCGCAGACGACGTTGAGGACGCCCGGCGGGAGGAACTCCTGGGCGATCTCGGCGAGCAGCGTGGAGCTGGCCGGCGTCGTGTCGCTCGGCTTGAGCACGACGGTGTTGCCGGCCGCCAGCGCGGGCGCGATCTTCCAGATCATCATCAGCAGCGGGTAGTTCCACGGCGTCACCTGGCCGACGACGCCGATGGGCTCACGGCGTACCCATGAGGTGTGGTCGGCCAGGTACTCCCCCGCCGCCTTGCCCTCGAGCATGCGGGCGGCGCCGGCGAAGAACCTGAAGTGGTCGGAGGCGTAGGGCATCTCCTCGTCCATCGTGAGCTGGACCGGCTTGCCGGTGTCCTTGCACTCGACGGCGTTGATCTCCGCGGCGCGCTCGTCGATGGCGTTCGCGAGCCTGAGCAGCGCGTTGGAGCGATCCTGCGGGGTCGCGTAGCCCCAGCCCTCGAACGCCGCGTCCGCCGCGGCGTAGGCCCGGTCGAGGTCCGCCTCCCGCGATTGTGGCGCCTGGGCGTACACCTCGCCGGTGGTCGGGTCGATGACGTCGTAGGTCTCCCCTGACGCGCTCTCGACGAGCTCTCCGTTGATGACGTTCTTGAACACCTGGTCGGCCATGCGGGCGAGCCTAGTGACCCGACAACGGAATCTGTAGGGGTGTGCGGCAATCTGACACGGATTTCGTTGAATCAGGCGTGATAGACGGGCCTTCCGTCGATCCAGGTGGAGACCACGCGCGCGTGCTCCCCGGCGAAGGGGTCGGCGTCGAGCACGACGAGGTCGGCCGCCGCGCCGGCGCGCAGCACCCCGGCGCTCTGCTCGTCATCGGGGCCGCGGTGGTTCACCCAGGCCGACCCCGAGGTGTACGCCGCGAAGGCCACCTCGAGCGGCAACGCCTGCTCGGGGAGGAAGGGCCCGCGGTCGCCGCCGGACTCGACCCGAGTGACCGCGACCCGGATCGCCTGCAGCGGGTCGGGAGTGCTGACCGGCCAGTCGCTGCCGGCGACCAGGCGCGCGCCGGTGCGGTGCAGGTCGGCGAACGGGTACTGCCAGCCCGACCGTTCCGGCCCGAGGTGCGGCAGGGTCAGGTCGACCATCTGGTCGTCGAGGCAGGCCCAGAGCATCTGGAGGTTGGCGGCGACGCCGAGCCGCGCGAAGCGGCGTACGTCGTCGGGATGGACGACCTGCAGGTGCGCGACGTGGTGGCGGCGGGACGGGTCCGTGCCCTCGAACGCGTCCAGCGCCTCCCGGACGCCGCGGTCGCCGATCGCGTGCACGTGCACCTGGAAGCCGGCGGCGTCGAGCGCCCGGACGGCGTCGCGCAGCGCCGCGGCGTCGAGGAAGGAGTGTCCCGTGTTGCCGGTCGGATGGCCGCAGCGGTCGAGGTAGGGCGTCAGCATCGCGGCCGTGCCGTTCTCGGCCACGCCGTCTTGCATGATCTTCACGGTGGTGGCCCGGAACCGGCCGGCGGTCATCGCCTCGCGCCGGCCGACCAGGTCGGCCACCTGCTCGACGCCGAGCCGCCGGTCCCACCACAGCGCGCCGACCACGTGGGAGACCAGGCTGCCGTCGGCGGCGGCCGCCTCGTACGTCGCCGCGGGGTCGTCGATGCCCGAGTAGGCGCCGACGATGGCGTCCTGCCAGCTCGTCACGCCGACGGAGTGGAGATGGGCCTGACCGGCC
>NZ_DASWVI010000105.1:0-4636 GCF_036401255.1 Nocardioides sp.
ACCGCTACCGCGACATGGTCGACACGTTCGGCGAGATCGCACGCACCGGCGGGACGTGCGGCATGCATGTGCACGTCGCGATCGCCTCGGAGGAGGAGGGCGTCGCCGTCCTCGACCGGATCGCCCCGTGGCTCCCGGTGCTCGTCGCGCTGGCCGCCAACTCGCCGTACGTCGAGGGCCGCGACTCCGGCTACGCGTCCTGGCGGGCCCAGGTGTGGGGCCGCTGGCCCAGCGCCGGCCCCACGGAGCAGTTCGGGTCGGTCGAGGGCTACCGCGCCGCGTGCCGCGCGATGCTCGACACCGGCGCCGCCCGCGACCCCGGCATGCTCTACTTCGACGCCCGGCTCTCCGTCGGCCAGCCGACCGTCGAGGTGCGGGTCTGCGACGTGTGCACCGACGTCGCCGAGGCGGTGACCATCGGGGCCCTGGTGCGGGCGCTGGTCGAGACCGCCGCCGTCGACTGGGCGGCGGGCCGGCCGGCTCCGCACTGGCGGGCGGAGGCGCTGCGCGCCGCCCACTGGCGTGCGTCCCGGTTCGGCATGGCCGACTCGCTGTTCCACCCGCTGCTGCGCGAGCTGCGACCGGCCCAGGAGGTGGTCGCGGCGCTCGTCGCGTCCGTCGAGCCGGCTCTGGCGGAGGCCGGCGACCTCGACCTGGTCGGCTCCGTCGCCGGCCGGGCGATCAACGCCAACGGCGCCACCCGTCAGCGGGCCGCGTTCGAGCGCACCGGCGACGTGCGCGGCGTGGTGGACGACCTCATCGAGCGCACCGAGGCCTCCTGGCGGCGCCAGGACAGCCCGGTCGGGAAGGCCTAAGGTCGCGACATGGGCGAAGAGGTGGAGGCACAGGAGTTCTCCCGGGCCGATCGCACGCGGCACCGCGAGAAGGTGCGGCGCAACCTCGACGTGTTCGCGCGGATGCTGCGCGAGGCGCGGTTCGACACCGACGACCCGATGACCGGCCTCGAGGTCGAGCTCAACCTCGTGGACGAGGAGGGCGACCCCGCGCTCAAGAACGCCGAGGCCCTGGCGGCGATCGCCGACCCGGACTTCCAGACCGAGCTCGGCCAGTTCAACATCGAGATCAACGTGCCGCCGGCGCGACTGCGCGAGGGCGGCCTCACGACCTTCGAGGAGAAGCTGCGGCGCAGCCTCAACGACGCCGAGTCCAAGTCCGCGGCCGTGGGCGCGCACATGGTGATGATCGGGATCCTGCCCACCCTCGCCGAGGGGCACATGAGCGTGGCGAGCCTGAGCGGCAACCCGCGCTACAAGCTGCTCAGCGAGCAGATCCTCGACGCCCGCGGCGAGGACATCGCGATCGCGATCGACGGCCCCGAGCGGCTGCGCACCACCGCCGACTCGATCGTGCCGGAGGCGGCGTGCACCAGCACGCAGTTCCACGTGCAGACCTCCCCGGACCAGTTCGCCGCCTACTGGAACGCCTCCCAGGCGATCGCCGCCGTGCAGATCGCCGTCGCCGCGAACTCGCCGTACCTCCTCGGCAAGGAGCTGTGGCGCGAGACCCGGATCCCGCTGTTCGAGCAGGCCACCGACACGCGCAGCGAGGAGCTGAAGTCGCAGGGGGTGCGCCCCCGGGTCTGGTTCGGCGAGCGTTGGATCACCTCGGTCTTCGACCTGTTCGAGGAGAACGTGCGCTACTTCCCGGCGCTGCTCCCGATCACCGACGACGAGGACCCGCTCGCGGTGCTGGAGTCCGGCGGCACACCGACCCTGCCGGAGCTGCGGCTGCACAACGGCACGATCTACCGCTGGAACCGGCCCGTCTACGACCTCGCCGACGGGGTGCCGCACCTGCGCGTCGAGAACCGCCTGCTCGCCGCCGGCCCCACGGTCGCCGACACGATGGCCAACGCCGCGTTCTACTTCGGGCTGGTGCGCGCCCTCGCGGAGAGCGAACGGCCGTTGTGGTCGCAGATGTCGTTCAGCGCGGCGGAGGAGAACTTCCACGTCGCCGCCCGGCAGGGCATCGAGGCCCAGGTCTACTGGCCCGGCGTCGGCCAGGTCCGGGCGACCGAGCTGGTGCTGCGCCGCCTGCTGCCGCTGGCCCAGGAGGGGCTCGAGAGCTGGGGCGCGTCGGGCGAGGAGATCGACCGCCTGCTCGGCATCATCGAGCAACGCTGCCTGATCGGCACGAACGGCGCGGAGTGGTTCGCCCAGCGCATGCACGCCGCCGGCGAGGCCGACCGCTACGACGCGCTCCGCTCGACGCTGCTGGAGTACACCCGCGGCATGCACAGCAACGAGCCCGTGCACACCTGGACCTAGGGTCAGCGGGCGCTAGCGCTGGCGCAGCCGCTTCCACTCCCGGCGTACGCCGCTGCGCGGGTCGGCCCAGCCCCGCCGGGTCACCGTCACCCAGGTCAGCCCGGTCCCGGCCTCCGCGCTCGCGGTCCGCGCCGCCGCGAGCCACGCGACGTCGACGTCCTCCACGTCGAGCGGACCGGGGCGGGTCAGCCACACCAGCGGCGCCGCGCCGGCGCGGCGCGCACGCTGGAGCAGGACCGCGACGACGTCGGCGCCCAGCGCGTGGTCGAAGGGGTCGTCGGGCCTGATCGCGAAGACCTCCGCGGAGCGCCCCGGCACCCCCACGTGGAGCAGGGCCGGGAACGACCGCCGCCGCTCGGAGCGCACGTGGTCGAGGACCGCCCGGCGCAGCAGCGCCGCGGTCCTGCGGTCGACCGGCTCCCGGAGTCCCTCGAGGCCCAGGCTCACGCTCTCCACGCCTCCGGCCACCTCCCCTCGTCTCGTGCGCTGACGTCCGGCAAGCCTCCACCCGCTAGCCCGGCGGCGCACGGTTCCTCCACAGGCTGCGGCGGGGCGGCCGATCGGTTACGGTGCGATCGTGGGCAAAACGCCCACGATCAGCACAGGGCGAGGGCATGCGTGAGCATGTCGAGACAGGGAGTGTCGATGGGGACCGTTGTCGTGGGGTACGTGCCCAAGCCGGAGGGAGACGCCGCGCTGAAGAAGGCGGTCGAGGAGGCGAAGCTCCGCGACGCGAAGCTCGTCGTCGTCAACTCCCACCGCGGCGGGCAGGAGTTCGACGGCGGCGCCGCCATCCAGACCGAGCGGGACCTCGACGAGGTCCGCCGGGTCCTCGACGAGTCCGGCGTCGCCTACGACGTGCGGCAGCTGGTCCGCGGGTTCGAGCCCGCCGAGGACCTGATCAGCATCGCCGAGGCCAACGACGCCGAGCTGATCATCATCGGCCTGCGCCGCCGCTCGCCGGTCGGCAAGCTCATCCTCGGCAGCAACGCCCAGCGGGTGCTGCTCGACGCCCACTGCCCGGTGCTCGCGGTCAAGGCCGACTGAGCCTGCGGGCTGAGCCCCGACAGCACGTCCGACGGCCTCGCCCGGCTCACAGCCGGGTGAGGCCGTCGACCACCAGGAGCACGCCGAAGATCGCGAACAGCGCGGCCGCGCCGTACTTGATCACGCGTTCGGGCAGCTGCCGGCCGAGCACCGCGCCCACGCCGATCGCCAGCGCGTCGGCGGCGACCATGCCGACGGTCGAGCCGATCCAGGTGCCGAGCCAGCCCTCCTGGGTCGCGAGGGTGATCGTCGCGAGCATCGTCTTGTCGCCGAGCTCGGCGAGGAAGAACGCGACGCCGACCGCGAGCAGCGCGAGCCCGCGGCTGTCGCGGGCCTTGTTGGCCTCCTCGTCGGTCAGCTCGTCGCCGCGCAGCGTCCAGGCGGCGAAGGCGAGGAACGCCACGCCGGCCACGATCGTGATGTAGTGCTGGCTGTCGGCGAACGCGTCGCCGATCAGGGCACCGATCGCGACCGAGAACAGGTGCACGATCGCGGTCGCGGCCGTGATGCCGAGCAGCACGTCGCGGGCCCGATAGCGGGTCGCGAACGTCATCGCCATCAGCTGGCTCTTGTCGCCGAGCTCGGCGACGAAGATGACGGCGGTGGACAGCAAGAAGGCGTACACGGGTTCCTCTCCGGTGCCGGCCGGAGGAGCCTCCCGCCGGGGGTGACGCTCCTTCGACCAGGCACGTCACATGGGTGCGGCAACTGGTCGAAGGTCTCGTCCGCCCGTCGGTGGACCGATCGGTCCGCCTGGTGGCCTGTCGCGCCGGGCCCGGGGGCCAGTATGTCGACGCGGCTGTTGAGGACTACTCCCCTTCGGGAGGGGAGCCTACCTGCTGGTGCGCCATACTCGCGCCATGGGCTTCCAGATCACGGGCGAGCCGGCCAGCGACGCCGTGCTCGACGAGCATCCCTTCGCGCTGCTGGCCGGCATGATGCTGGACCAGCAGTACCCCATGGAGCACGCGTTCCGCGGCCCCGCCAAGGTGCTGGAGCGGTTCGGCACCCTCGAGCCGGCGCGGATCGCCGCCGCCGACCCGGAGGAGTTCGCGGCGCTGTGCAGCACGCCGCCGGCGATCCACCGCTTCCCGGGCTCGATGGCCGCCCGGCTGCAGGCGCTCGCCGCCCTCGTCGAGGAGCGGTACGACGGCCACGCCGAGCGGCTGTGGACGCAAGCCACCACCGGCAAGGAGCTGCTCACGCGGGTCATGGAGCTGCCCGGCTTCGGCAAGCAGAAGGCCCAGATCTTCGTCGCGCTGCTGGCCAAGCAGCTCGGCGTACGCCCCGAGGGCTGGGAG
>NZ_DASWVI010000106.1:0-1593 GCF_036401255.1 Nocardioides sp.
CCCGGCCGGCCGAGGACCCGGCGCTGCTGCTGCGCGCCGCGGCCGTGGCCGCCGAGCACGACGTGGTCCTCGCACCTGCGACCGCGGCCCGGCTGGTGCGCGAGGGCGCACCGCTGCCGACGCCCTGGCCGGTGGAGGCGCGCCAGCTCCTGGTCCGGATGCTGGCGTCCGGTCGCGGACTGCTCGGCGTCTGGGAGACGTTGGAGGAGACCCACGCGCTCGGCCGGTTCCTGCCCGAGTGGGAGCGGATCAGGCTGCTCCCGCACGCGTCGGCGATCCACCGGTTCACCGTCGACCGTCACGCTGTCGAGACCTGCGCGGAGGCCTCCGCGCTGATCCGCTCGGTCGGGCGTCCGGACGTGCTGATGGTCGCGGCCCTGCTCCACGACATCGGCAAGGGCGGGCTGACCGAGCACAGTGTCGCCGGGGAGCCGATCGCCCGCGCGGTGGCCGAGCGGATGGGCTTCACCCCCGACGCGGTCGACCTGGTCGCGCGGCTGGTGCGCTGGCACCTGCTGCTCGCCGAGACCGCGACGACCCGCGACCCCGACGACCCGGCGACGGCCGCGCTCGTCGCGTCCCGGATCGGGTCGGCCGAGGCGCTCGACCTCCTCGTGGCGCTCACCGAGGCCGATGCCCGGGCGACGGCCCCGAAAGCCTGGTCGTCGTGGCGCTCCGGCCTGGTCCACGACCTGGCCCGCCGGGTGCGCGTCACGCTCGCCTCCGGAGCACCCCTCCCCGTGGTCGAGGCCGACGACGTCGAGATCCCGCGTGAGGTGGGCCGCGGGTCGGTCTCGATGACGGTCGAGGACGCCGGCGACGGGTCCCGGGTCACGGTGATCGCACCCGACCGGGTGGGGCTGCTCGCCGACGTCGCCGCGACGTTCGCGCTCCAGCGGATCCCGGTGCGTGCCGCGCGCGCGTGGTCGCAGGACCAGTACGCCGTGTCCGTCTGGGAGGTCGGCGAGCCCGGGCTGGACGCCGCGGTCCTCCGGCAGCGCTACGAGGCGATCGTCGAGGGCCGGGTCGACGTCGTCCGCCGGCTGCGGTCCGCCGGCCCGGCGGCCGGGCTCGAGCCGTCGGTGGTGGTGCGCCCCGAGGCGTCCGACCAGGCGACGGTGCTCGAGGTGCGGGCCGCCGACCAGCTCGGGGTCATCCACCGGGTCTGCGCGGCCCTCGCCGATCTCGACGTCGCCGTCCGCTCCGCCCACGTCGACACCCTCGGCCCGCAGGCCGTCGACGTGTTCTACCTGCACGAGCCGTCCGCCGGCGTGCTCTCGGACCAGCGGGCCGCCGAGGCCGCCCACGCCGTGCGGGCCGCGTTGACGGTGCTGGCGCCGTAGCGGGTTTCACCGGTCGGCGGGTGAACCCCGCACGACACGCCGGGGGGCCGCGGCGTGTCGTGCGGGTTTCGGCTGCCAGGTGTCGCGCCTGGGGCTGGTGGGACGTCCCCGCGGAGCACGATGCACCTGCTCTCGGGGCCCCCGACTAGGCTGGGCGGGTCTCTGACCGCTCCGGCACGTAGGACCACGACTTGTTCGCCACACTCTCCGACCGGCTCGCCGACACCTTCAAGAACCTCCGGGGGAAGGG
>NZ_DASWVI010000107.1:0-1910 GCF_036401255.1 Nocardioides sp.
CCGTCGACTGCCGAGAGCCGCACACGGCCGAGACGTTCGCGATCGGCGAGCTGCCCGACGAGTTCGACGACGCCGACTACGACGACGAGGACCTCGGGGCCTGGGCCTACGCGACCTGCTCCCAGGCGTTCAAGGACTTCCTCGGCGCCGACGACAGCCTGGTGATGCGCACGGTCGTCAGCTGGGCGTGGTTCCGTCCGAGCGAGGACGCCTGGGACGACGGGGCCCGGTGGTACCGCTGCGACGTGGTCGGCGGCGGCGAGCAGAGCAAGGAGTACCTCGACCTGCCGACCACGGCGAAGGGGCTCCTGCTGGGACGGCCCAAGGACCGCTGGATGGTGTGCGCCGACGGGCCGACCGTCGCGGGATCGGTGAAGGTGCCATGCACCGAGCCGCACCAGTGGCGGGCGGTCACCACCATCTCGCTCAAGAAGCTCGGCGACGCCTACCCGGGCGACCGCCTCGTCGAGGTGACGACTCGCGACTACTGCTCCGCCTCCGTCGGTGCCTGGTTGAGCTATCCGGTCGACTACGACTTCGGCTACACGTGGTTCCACCAGGCGGAGTGGGACGCCGGCAACCGCCGGTCGGTCTGCTGGGCGAAGACCGACCAGTGACCCGACCGGTCGGCACCGTTCGGCTCGCGGCCGCACTCGCCGGCGGGCTGCTCGCCCTCACCGGGTGCAGCGAGGACGCGGAGCCCGCCGCGGACCGCAGCCCCACCCCGACGCCGACCACGAGCGCGCCGGACCCGCCCGTCGCGACCGCCGCCCCCGTGCCTGCCGAGCGGACGTGCTACCGGCTCGCCTACGACGAGGCGGTCGCGCCGACGGCCGACCAGGAGCCGGTCGACTGCCAGACGCGGCACACCTCGGTCACGTACGCCGTCGGACGGCTCGACAACGTCGTCGACGGACACCTCCTCGCCGTCGACGCCGACCGGGTGCAGGCCCAGGTGGCCGCCGCGTGCCCGGAGCGGCTGGCGCCGTTCGTCGGCGGCACGAGGGAGGACCGGCAGCTGAGCATGCTGCGTGCGGTGTGGTTCACCCCGAGCGTCGAGGAGTCCGACGCCGGCGCGGCCTGGTTCCGTTGCGACGTCGTGGCGCTCGCCGGGCCCGACCGGCTGGCACCCCTCACCGGGCGCGTGGCCGGGGTGCTCGACGACCCGGCAGGACGGGAGCGCTACGGCATGTGCGGCACCGCGCAGCCGGGCACCAAGGGCTTCGAGCGGGTCGTCTGCTCAGCGAAGCACTCGTGGCGCGCGATCGCGGTCGTGCCCCTCGCCGGAGACGCCTATCCCGGCGAGAAGTCCGTGCGGGCCGCCGGGGAGGACCCGTGCAGCGATGCCGGCGCGGCCGCGGCGGACTCGGCGCTGGACTACGAGTGGGGCTACGAGTGGCCGACCGCCGAGCAGTGGGGCTCCGGGCAGCACTACGGCCGCTGCTGGGCGCCGGACTGATCGCGCATCCGGGTCAGCTCCGCCGCCATCAGCTCGATGAGCTTCTGCAGACCCTGGAACGGGCGGACCATCACCGTGAAGTCGGTGAGGCGGCCGTCCTCGCCCCAGGTGAGCATGTCGATGCCGTGCACGACCCGCCCCTCGAGCTCCGCGCGGAACTCCAGCACGGCCGAGGAGTCGTCGTACCACTCGCGGACGTACTGCAGCGTCGGGCCCAGGACGGTGATCGCGGCAGTCAGGTACGCCGTGGTCAGCGCGCTGCCCTCCTGCGGCGTGTGCACCGCCGGCGAGCGGAACGTCACGTCGTCGGCCAGGAGGGTCGAGAGGCCGGCGGGGTCGCGGGCCTCGGCGATCGCGTGCCAGCGCAGCAGCGGCTCGGGACGGTCCATCAGAAGCCCAGCTTCCTGAGCTGGCGCGGGTCACGCTGCCAGTCCTTGGCGATCTTGACGTG
>NZ_DASWVI010000108.1:0-6220 GCF_036401255.1 Nocardioides sp.
CGAGGTGCGGCGCGAGCGCGGCGGCGACGGCGTCGCCCTCGCCCGGGCGGACCACCACCAGGACCCGGCGTACGTCCGCGAGCGCGAGCGCGTCGCGCACCGACCAGGCGAGCACCGGTCGGTCGCCCAGCGGCAGCAGCACCTTGTTGGCGCCGGCTCCCACGCGGGTGCCGGACCCGGCGGCGAGGATCACGACGGCGGCGGGCACGTCCGCAGTGTAGGAGCCGCCGCGGCCCAGCGTTTTCACGGCCGTTACACGGCGAAACGCCCCGGACAACACCGCGGCCTAGGTTCGTCGGACAGGAAGGGGCCGACATGGGATCCGGGTCCGTGGAGTGGCAGCCCGTCTGCCGGGTCGCCGAGCTCGAGGTCGAGCGGGGCGCGACCGCGCTCGTGCACGGGCAGGCGCTCGCGCTCTTCCGCACCCACGACGACCTCGACGCCGAGCATGTCTTCGCGCTGGGCAACCACGACCCGTTCGCCCGGGCGTCGGTGATCGCGCGCGGCATCGTCGGCTGGCGCGGCGACGTGCCGTTCGTGGGATCGCCCACCCACAAGCACACCTTCGACCTGCGCAGCGGGCGGTGTCTCGAGGACCCGCACGTGTCCGTGCCGGCCTACGCGGTGCGGATCGTCGACGGCGTGGTCCTCGTCGGGCGGCGCAAAGGGGCGGTCACGCCCAGCCGAGGCGCCCCCGCGTGACCAGCGCCGTGGCGATCGCGGCGACGCCCTCGCCGCGGCCGGTCAGCCCGAGCCCGTCGGTCGTGGTCGCCGACACGCTCACCGGCGCTCCCACGGCCGCGGTCAGGGCCGCCTCGGCCTGCGCCCGTCGCGCCCCGAGCCGGGGCCGGTTGCCGATCACCTGGATCGCGACGTTGCCGATGGTGTACCCCGCCGCCCGCACCCGCCGGGCGGTCTCGGCCAGCAGGGCCGCCCCGGACGCACCGGCCCAGGCGGGGTCCGCCGTACCGAAGTTCGAGCCGAGGTCGCCCAACCCCGCCGCCGAGAGCAGCGCGTCGCAGGCGGCGTGGGCGGCCACGTCGGCGTCCGAGTGACCCTCGAGGCCCTGCGGCTCGTCGGGCCAGTGCAACCCCGCGAGGCGCAGGGGTACGCCGTCCACGAGCCGGTGCACGTCGGTGCCGACACCGATCCGGGGGAGGTGCTCCACAGGGCCGATCATGCCGCACGTGGGTGACAATCCCCGGGTGAGCACTCCCCGCGCGTGGTCGGTCGCCGGTGTGGTGACCGGGTTCGCCGGGCTCGCGGTGAGCTACTTCCTCGCGATGGCGACGACGATCCGGGACTCGCCCCTGGTCGCGGTCGCCGAGCTGGTCGTGCGGTTGACCCCGGGCCCGGTGGTCGAGCGCGCGATCCGGCTCACCGGCCAGCACGACAAGACGCTGCTGATCGTGGTGCTGATGCTGATCAGCGCGGCGGTGTTCGCGGGGGCCGGGCGGCTGGCCCGACGGGCGTGGTGGCTCGCCACGATCGTGTTCGCGGTGCTGGCCGCCCTCGGCGGGCTGGCCGTGGCGCTGCAGTGCGACGCGACCACGCTGGACGCCCTGCCGGTCGCGGCCGGCTTCGCGACCTGGCTGATCTGTCTCTGGGCGCTGACCGCGCCGCTGCGCCGCCACGAGCGGGCCCGGGCCACCGCCCCGGTGCCGGACCCGGCGCACTCGGACCACACCCGGCGTACGTTCCTGCTCCGCGTCGGCGTCGTGGCGGCCGGGGGCGTGGTGCTCGGTGTGTTCGGGCGGGCCGTGGGCCGCAGCCGGCGACACGTCGAGGCGACCCGGCGGCTGCTGCGGCTGCCGGGGGTGACGCAGCCGGTGCCGCCGCCGGACGCGCGGGTCGACGTCGAGGACATGACGCCGTGGGTGACGCCGAACGACGGGTTCTACCGGATCGACACCGCGTTCGTCGTGCCCGCGATCGAGCCGGACGACTGGGCGCTGCGCATCCACGGCATGGTCGACCGGGAGATCGTGCTCACCTACCGCGACCTCGTCGACCGGCGGCTCACCGAGGCCTGGGTGACCCTCAACTGCGTGTCGAACGAGGTCGGCGGCGACCTGATCGGCAACGCGTGGTGGAGCGGGGTGCGGATCGCCGGCCTGCTCCGGGCGGCAGGCGTGCGGCCCGGGGCGGACGCGGTGCTGCAGACCTCCGAGGACGGGTGGACCTGCGGCACGCCGCTCGAGGTGCTCACCGACGACCGCGACGCGATGCTCGCGGTCGCGATGAACGGCCGGCCGCTGCCGATCGACCACGGCTTCCCCGTGCGCACGATCGTGCCGGGGCTCTACGGCTACGTCTCGGCCTGCAAGTGGGTCGTGGACATGGAGGTCACCCGGTTCGCCGACATCGAGGCCTACTGGACCAAGAAGGGCTGGTCCGAGCTCGGCCCGGTGAAGCTCTCCTCGCGCATCGACGTCCCGCAGTCCGGCGGCGAGATCGCCGCCGGCGGCGCCCGCGTGGCCGGCGTGGCCTGGGCACAGCACACCGGCATCGCGGCCGTCGAGGTCTCCGTCGACGACGGGCCGTGGCAGCCGGCCGACCTGGCGGGCGTGCCGAGCACCGACACGTGGGTGCAGTGGGTGGCGACCGTCGACGTGCCTCCCGGCGACCACACGCTGACCGTGCGCGCCCGCGACGCCGACGGGCTGCTGCAGACCGGCGTGGAGCAGGACGTGCTGCCCGACGGCGCCACCGGCTGGCACACGATCGACCTCACCGCGCGCGACCCGGACAGCGGCTGAGCTGCCTGGGCGAGCCGACCGCGGCATCGGCTCGGTCTCGACACGCCGGTCGACCACCATCAGCGGATCCGCTGGCGCGTCTCCGCTACCAGTTCCCCGGGCTGTTGGCCGGCAGCGGGTGGGCGGCGTCGGTGATCACGTAGACGGTGCCGCCGGAGGCGGGGATCCAGGCGTCCTCGAACTCCCCGCGGTCATAGGTGCGACGTACGCCGGCGCGGGTGGCCGCGGCCGGGTCGTTGACGACCACGTCGCCGGAGTCGGTGAACCCGACGATCACGAGCAGGTGACCGTCGGACGCCGAGATCGGCGCACCGGTGAGCTCGCCGCGGCCGAACGCGATCGAGGCCACCAGCGGGATCCCGGCGGCGATGAACCGCTCGGCCTCCCGCAGCGAGCGCAGCCGGGTCACGAACGCCCGGCCGGTCTGCGCGGCGGCGTACGCGGTGTTGAACGGCCAGTTGCCGGTGCCGTCGTAGTCGTAGTCGTACGTCATCCGGGCGGCGTGGTCGACCCACGGGTCGACGTGCCCGTCGGCCACCCAGGAGTACGCCCGGGGCGCCGGCAGCGCGTCGTAGTAGCCGAGCACCATCGACGTCGAGGTCGGGGAGCACCACGCCTCACCGCCCCCGCCGTACTCGGCGTAGTCGCCGCTGTGCGCCATCTGCGAATAGCGCGGCACGTCGAGCACGAGGCCGCCGGGGACACTGGCCACGCCCGGCCGCGACGTCGTGACGTCGGCGGTGTCGGGCAGCAGCGAGGCCATCGCGCCGACCTCGTCGACCGTGGGCGACGCCTTCTGCCCGGCGGCCCGCACCAGCGTGACCCGCAGCCGGTAGGCCGTCACGCCGCCGGGCACCACCCAGGTGTCGACGTTGACCGAGCCCAGGTCGTCGGCCTGGCCGGAGGCGGTCGTACGCCGTACGAACCGGTCGCCCGAGGCCCACACCGCCAGCGTGTCCCAGCTCGACCGCGTCGTACCGGCGCGGCCGCGGACCTCGATGCGGACCCGGCTGTCCCCGGGGGTGCGGGCCGACCAGGACGCGATCAGCCGGTTCAGGCGGAACCCGGGCCGTGTCCACGGCGACGTCCAGCGGCCGGACGTGGCCCCGGCGGTCAGGGCCAGGGCGCCCGAGCGCAGGCGCACCGCGGCGAGGGCGCCGGTGCGCAGCTGTGCCGGGGTGTCCCACGAGGTGTAGTCGATGCGGCGCGCGGGCGCTGCCTGCGCGGGCGATCCGAGCAACGGCAGGACGAGCGCCAGGGTCAGCACGATCGAGGATGTCAGTCGCCTCACCCGCGAACTCTAGACTTGCCCGGTGACCTTCAGGCTGTACGACACCGCGACCCGCGAAGTCCGTGACTTCGTCCCCCTCGAGGAGGGGAAGGCGGGCCTGTATGTCTGTGGTCTCACCGTGCAGTCCGAGCCGCACGTCGGGCACGTCCGCTCCGGGGTCAATTTCGACGTCCTGCAGCGCTGGCTGCGTCACCTCGGCTACGACGTGACGTTCATCCGCAACGTCACCGACATCGACGACAAGATCCTCCTCAAGTCCGCCGACCAGGGCCTGGAGTGGTACGAGCTCGCCTACCGGATGAAGCGCCAGCTCGACCAGGCCTACGACGACCTCAACGTGGCGCCGCCGACCTACGAGCCGGCCGCCACCGGCCACGTGCCCGAGATGATCGTGCTGATCGAGGAGCTGATCGCCAAGGGCCATGCCTACGCCGCCGACGACGGGTCGGGCGACGTCTACTTCGACGTCCGGTCCTGGCCGCAGTACGGCGAGCTCACCCGGCAGGGCATCGACGACATGGCGGCCGCCGAGGACGCCGACCCGCGGGGGAAGCACGACCCGCGCGACTTCGCCCTGTGGAAGGGATGGAAGAAGGACTCCGAGCCGGAGACGGCCGCGTGGCCGAGCCCCTGGGGGCCGGGGCGCCCGGGCTGGCACATCGAGTGCTCGGCGATGGCCGGGAAGTACCTCGGCCCCGCGTTCGACATCCACGGCGGCGGCGTCGACCTGCGCTTCCCGCACCACGAGAACGAGCAGGCCCAGTCCCGCGCGGCCGGCCGGCCGTTCGCGACGTACTGGATGCACAACGCCTGGATCACCACCGCCGGCGAGAAGATGAGCAAGTCGCTCGGCAACTCGCTGACGATCCCGGCGGTCCTGCAGCGGTACCGCGGCATCGAGCTGCGCTACTACCTGGTCGCGGCGCACTACCGCAGCCACGTGGAGTTCAGCTTCGAGGCGCTCGACGAGGCCGCCGCGGGGTTCCGCCGGATCGAGAACTTCCTCGACCGCGCCGCCGACCTGCTCGGCGGGATCGGCGGCGGCGGCATCGCCTGCGCCGACTTCCTCAACGCGATGAACGACGACCTCGGCACCCCCGCGGCCGTCGCCGCGATCCACGAGGTGGTGCGCGAGGGCAACAAGCTCCTCGCCGCGGGGGACTCGCCCGCGCTGCGCGGCAACGCCGCGTCGGTGGTCGCGATGCTCGACGTGCTCGGCCTGGACCCGGCCGACCCGGCATGGAGCTCCCCAGGAGGCGGCCGGACGGCCGAACGCCTCGAGACCGTGGTCGCGGGGCTGGTCTCGGACTTGCTCGCCCAGCGGGAGAAGGCCCGTGCCGACCGAGACTTCGTGTCGGCGGATGCGATCCGGGACCGACTGCACGCGGTGGGCGTCCAGCTCGAAGACACCCCCGACGGACCGAAGTGGAGCATCGACTAGCCGTGGCAGGCAACTCTCAGCGCAAGGGCGCGATCAAGAAGTCCGGCAAGGGCAACCCCACCGCCGGCTCCGGCGGCCGGGTCCGCCGCGGCCTGGAGGGCAAGGGCCCGACCCCGAAGGCCAAGGATCGGCCCTACCACCAGGCCTACAAGGCCGCGAAGCGCGCCGAGAAGTCCGCGACGCGGCGCCCCAAGCGCAAGACCGCCGGCGACGCCGAGTGGGTCGCCGGGCGCAACTCGGTCGTCGAGGCGCTGCGCGCCGGGGTCCCGGTGACCGGCGTGTACGTCGCCGAGGGAGCCGAGCGGGACGGCCGGCTGCGCGAGGCGTTCGCGACGGCGGCCGAGCGGCGGCTGAACATCCAGGAGGTCAGCCGCAGCGAGCTGGACCGGATGACCGGCGGCGCGGTCCACCAGGGGCTGGCCGCCCGGATCCCGCCGTACGAGTACGCCCACCCCGACGACCTGCTCGACGCCGCGGCGGAGAGCGGTGCGCCGCCGCTGATCGTGGCGCTGGACTCGGTCACCGACCCGCGCAACCTGGGTGCCGTGGTGCGCAGCGCGTCCGGCTTCGGCGCGCACGGCGTCGTGATCCCCGAGCGCCGTGCCGCGGGGATGACCGCGTCGGCGTGGAAGACGTCGGCGGGTGCGGCGTCGCGGATCCCGGTCGCCCAGGCGGTGAACCTCACCCGGCAGCTGAAGAGCTATCAGGAGGCGGGCTGCATGGTGATCG
>NZ_DASWVI010000109.1:0-21165 GCF_036401255.1 Nocardioides sp.
CGGCAGCACCTCGCCGACGCGGCTGCCCACCTGGTACGGCGGCACGTAGAACCGCACCTCCCCCACCGTGTCCGGCACCCGCTCGGTGGGGTCGACGACCTCGTAGCGCAGAGTGCCGGGCGGATCACCGAGCTCGGCCGGATCGAAGGGCAGCCAGACCAGAGGATCGCTCACGGTGGTCGAGCGTACGGCGCCCGCGGGCCGTCCCCCGCGCACCAGACGTATCTGCTCCGCAGACCGCCCGGAGCACGACAGATACGTCAGGTGCGCGGGGGAACGGCCGCGTCAGCCGCGGCCCGCCCGGAGCCGGTCGAAGGCCTTGGGCGAAGGCAGGGAGTCCATGGTGTCGACGATCACCCGTGCGCAGGACTCCGCGCTGTCTGCCCCCGAGTCGACCTCGATGTCGCGGTCCCCGTGTGCGTACACCTGCGTCTGGGAGCGAGCCAAGCCAGTCGGTCGGTCACCCCGGGACCGCTCGCGTCGGTCGAGCTCGGCGGGCGGGCAGCGCACGTCGACCAGCGTCACGTCGTACCCACCGAGCACGTCGAGGAGATCCGCAAGGCGCCACGGCTCACTCAGCGGGTAGTCCATGACGACGTCGTTGCCGGCCGAGGCGAGCGCCGAGACCGCTCGGTGGTAGCCGAGCCGGGTCGGGCAGGAGTCCCAGCATCGCTCGGGCGATGCTGCTCTTCCCGAGCTCGATGGCCCGTTCAGCAGCACCACCCGGCCCGGCCGATCGGTCGTCACGACACCAGCGCCCGGTGCCAGGCGTGCGCGCTGGCGTCGGTGAGCGAGGCGACCTGGTCGATGACGACCCGCAGCCGCGCGGCGTCGTCGGCGGCGGCCTCCCAGTCGTCGGCGAAGGACCGCTCGAGCGCGTCGGGGCCCCGGTCCGTGAGCACGGCGACGAGCTCGGCGAGCAACTCGCGCTGGCGCACCATCACCGCGACCCGGTCGTCGGCCTGCATCACGTAGTGGGCGGCGATCCCCTTCAGCACGGCCATCTCCAGGCGGGTGTGCTCGGGGACCACCAGGTCGGCGGCGTAGCGCACGAACGGCCCGCTCGACGCGGCGAAGGTGGCGCCCTGGACCGCGCCGCAGAACCGGCCGATCAGGTCGCTGGTGAGGTTCTTCAAGGCGGCGAGCGAGCGGCGGGAGGCGTCGTACGGCGTCTCCGGCCAGCTGCCGACCTCCCGCAGCGCCGCGAGCGTCGCGCCCAGGACGTCGTCGGTCGCGCTGGGGAGGTACCAGTCGCGGACCGTCGCCCAGACCGCGGCCTCGTCGATCCGCGTGAGGTCGACGCGGCCCGCGACGATCCCGTCCTCGATGTCGTGCACCGAGTAGGCGACGTCGTCGGCCAGGTCCATCACCTGCGCCTCCAGGCACTGGCGGCCGCCGACCGCGCCCCGGCGCATCCAGTCGAAGACCGGGCGGTCGTCGTCGTAGACACCGAACTTGCGCACCAGCCGCGGCGAGCCGTCGGCGTGCACCCCCTGCGGCTCCTCCGCGGCCGACCGCGGCCACGGGTACTTCGTGCAGGCGTCGAGCGTGGCGCGGGTCAGGTTGAGCCCCACGGACCTCCCGGAGGCGTCCACGGTCTTCGCCTCCAGGCGGGTGAGCAGCCGCAGCGTCTGCGCATTGCCCTCGAACCCACCACAGGGCTCCCCCAGCTCCGCGAGCACCCGCTCACCGTTGTGGCCGAAGGGCGGATGGCCGAGGTCGTGGGCCAGCGCCGCCGTCTCGGCGATGTCCGGCTGGCTGCCGAGCGCGCGCGACAGGTCGCGGGCGACCTGGGCGACCTCGAGGCTGTGGGTGAGCCGGTTGCGCACGAAGTCGTCGCTCTGCGGCCCGACCACCTGGGTCTTGGCCGCGAGCCGCCGCGACGCCGCGGCGTGGACCAGGCGGGCCCGGTCGCGCTCGAACGGCGTGCGCTCCGGGGCGTCGACGCGCTTGGGCGGCTCCTCGACCAGACGCTCGCGCGCGGCGGCGTCGTAGAGCTCCAGGGGTTCCATCGCTGCAGACACTAGTGTGACCCGGCGACTCGGGACCTCGGCCCCTACCGACCGACCACCCGGGATCCAGATCGTGAGGGTGTGACCCGGATCGACGAGTACCGCTCCGACCTGGGGCGGCTGGACCGCACCGCCTGGCCCGACTACCTCGACCGGCACTCGAACCTGCCGGGACCACGCGGCAACATCGAGCTGGCGCTGGCGCTCGCCGACCTCGCCGACCTGGAGCTCGACGACGAGCTGATCGCCAGCGGCGACGAGTTCCGCACGTTCTGCGGTGTCCTCGGGCTCGGCTCGACCGCGACCAAGCCGGCGGTGCTGGCCCGGCTGCGTGAGCTGGCCACCGACCAGCGCTGGCGGGTCCGCGAGGCCGTCGCGATGGCGCTGCAGCGGTGCGGCGACGTCAACCTGCCGGCGCTCGAGATGATCGTGCTGGACTGGGCGTGCGACCCGCACCCGCTGGTCCAGCGGGCCGCTGCGGCCGCGATCTGCGAGCCGCGGCTCCTCGTGGGCCCGGCCGCGGCGGCGGTGGCGATCGAGGTGTGCCGGCGTACGACGCACGCGCTGGCCGCCCTGCCGGTGGATCGGCGCCGCGACCCGGACGTGCGGACCCTGCGGCAGGGGCTGGGCTACTGCTGGAGCGTCGCCGTCGCGGCCGACCCGGCGCAGGGGCTGCCGGCGTTCTGGGCCCTCGACGACTCCGACGCCGACGTCGCGTGGATCGTGCGGGAGAACCTGAAGAAGACCCGGCTCACCCGGTTGCTCTGAGCTCCTGGCTCCTGGTGCGCGACGCCGCCGCCGCGGTCGCGGACCGGTTCCGAGACCCCGAGGTGACGGTGCACGCGCCGTCGCTCCTCGGGGTCGAGGTCGCAGGCGTGCTGCGCGGGCTGGTCCGCGCCGGGGACACCACGGCCACACGGGCGTCGGTGGCCCTGGACGACCTCGACGCGGCCGACATCGCACTGCACGACCCCACGCCCCTGCTGCAACGGGTCTGGGATCTGCGGGACGACCTGACGACGTACGACGCGGTCTACGTCGCCCTTGCCGAGGTGCTCGACGCCACCCTCGTCACGACCGATGTGCGCATCGCGAAGGCACCGGGCCTGCGAGCCCGCGTCGACGTCGTGCTCGCCGGCTGATCAGCCGTTGGTGGCGACGTGCACGTGGTCGTAGTGGTTGGCGGTCGCCGAGCCGCGTGACGGCATCGGGCGCCAGCCCTCGCCCGCGCGCTCGGGCGTCCAGATCCGCTGGCGCCACAAGATGTCGTAGAGGTTGAGCTCGGCGGCGTGGGCCTGGAGGAACTCCGCGATCGCGTCGCCGAGCGCGACGTCGCTGGTCATGATGTCCAACGCCCGGCCGGAGGCGTGCTCGCCGTGACCGTCCCAGCCGCCGTACGAGGTGATCTGCGGGAACGCGTGGCACACCGACCGGTAGACGTAGACCGCGTCGTCGGTGAGCCCGTTCTCCACGCTGGGGTCCGGGCAGGGCGCCATCGACAGGCCCGCGGCGGCGGCGACCGGCTTGTCCTCCGACAGGTAGCCGGCCGTCACCCAGCGGGACTTGCCCTGCCAGACGATCTCGTCGCGCCCGTCGGCGCTCCGGCCCGTCACCAGCACGTGCTTGCCGGCCTCGACCTCGCCGACCTGGACCGCGTCCGCGCCGGAGTCGGACCACAGGTTGAGGACCGTGGTGGTCCACAGCTTGGTGTGGGCGTTCTCGACCGCGCGCCGTGTCGCCGCACGCTCCTTGGCGGCCAGGGCGTCGGCCCGGCGCTCGGCGGTGTCGACCCGGGCGCCGGCGCGCGACACCGGCGCGGACCGGTCGGTGGCGACCATCAGATCGGCCACGTCGGCGCGGGCGGCGGTCGTGTCCTGCGCGACGAGGTCACGGGCCTCGGGACTGCTGGCGAGCACCCCCATCGTCACGACGGACGCGGTCGCCAGGACGGCGAGCGGAGCGGCGACGAACGCGGCTCGGGGCAGGCGGCGGGCATTGGTGTCCCGCTTGTGGCGATGTTCTGCCACAGCGCTGATCCTTTGCTGTTGCTGACGGGGGTTTTGCTGCCCTCTCCGACCCCCCGAATGGTCACGAAACGGCAACGACCGATCGAGTCAACCACATCCCGGCGGGCCTGTCCCAATCTCCCCCCGACCCGGGCGGCGTGTTCCCGCTCACCCGCCGGTGGTCTCGTTCGCGTCCTCCTGGACGTGCCGGCCGCGGCCGTCGGCGTCGTCGAGCCAGCCCTCCGGCAGCGCGACCCGCTCGCGCGGCGAGCCCTGCCGTCCGCGCGGGGACCCCAGCTCGCGCACGGGGAACGGCTCGTCCGGGTCCAGGTCGGCGAGCAACCGGTCCAGCGACGCCAGGCTGTCGACCAGCCCCAGCGAGCGCCGCATCTCCCCGCCCGCACCGAAGCCCTTGAGGTACCACGTGACGTGCTTGCGGAACTCCTTGCAGCCCCGCTCCTCCCCCAGGTGCTGGCACAGCAGCTCGGCATGGCGGCGCATCATCGCCGTGACCTCGCCCAGCCTCGGCAGTCCCGGAATCTCGGTTCCTGAGGAGCCGAGGGACGAGGCGTCTCGAAGGGCGCCCGCGAACGCGGCCGCGAGGTCGCGGAAGATCCACGGCCGACCCAGGCAGCCCCGGCCGACGACCACGCCCGCGGCGCCGGTCTGCTCGACCATCCGGATCGCGTCGGCCGCCTCCCAGATGTCGCCGTTGCCGAGCACCGGGATGTCGACGTGCTCGACCAGCTCCCCGATGGCGTCCCAGTCGGCGGCGCCGGAGTAGGCCTGCGCGACCGTGCGCCCGTGGAGCGCGATCGCGGCACAGCCGGACTCCTGGGCGATCCGGCCCGCGTCGAGGTAGGTCAGGTGGTCCTCGTCGATGCCCTTGCGGGTCTTCATCGTCACCGGGACGTCGTACGGCGCGGCCGCGGCGACGGCCGACTCCAGGATCTCGGCGAGCAGCCCGCGCTTCCACGGCAGCGCGCCGCCGCCACCCTTGCGGGTGACCTTGGGAACGGGGCAGCCGAAGTTGAGGTCGATGTGCGCGACGCCGTACTCCGCGCACAGGATCTCGGCGGCCTTGCCGACGTAGACGGGGTCGCTGCCGTAGAGCTGGACCGAGCGGATGGTCTCCAGCTCGTCGAACACCAGCATGTCCTTGGTGTGCTGGTCACCCTCGACCAGGCCGCGGCTGGTGATCATCTCGCACACGTACAGCCCGGCGCCCTGCTCCGCACACAGCCTGCGGTAGGCCGCGTTGGTGATGCCGGCCATCGGCGCGAGCACCACGGGGGTGTCGACGCTCAGCGACCCGAGGGTCAGCCCCGGGGACGGTGAGGTGGGCAGCGGCATGCCGCCATTGTCCGGGGCCCGTGGGGCCGGCTCAAATCAGCGCTTCGCGCCGCCGGACCTGTTGCCGCCCTTGCCCTTCTTCGTGCCCTTCTTCGTGCCCTTCTTCTTGTCGGGCTTCGGCGGCTGGTACTTCTCCACCTCGCCGGTCCAGGTGATCGGGTTGAACGTCTCCTCGGGCCGGAAGCTCACCGCCACCAGGTCGCCGCGGTCGGGGGCGAGGTAGACCAGGCACACCTTGGCGATGTCGCCGGGCTTGAACTTGTCGGGGAAGGGCGTGCTCGGGCACGGCTTGAACGAGCTCGCGAACGGGGTCGCCTCGAGCAGCAGGTTGTCCTCGTTGACGACGTAGAGCGGCACCGGGCGCCCGCCGAGGTCGGTCTCGCCGACGTTCTCGACGCGGGCGCGCACGTAGTAGGGGGTGGACTTCTGCTGGGCGTCGCTGAGCTGCCAGGACGAGAAGTCCTTGATGGAGGTCTTCTCGAGGCCGGTGACCTGGATGTCCAGGGCGCCGACCAGGTCCTGGCGCGGCTCGTAGGCGACCACCGCGTGGTCCCCCACCGCCAGCTGGCTGCCGGGCTCGGTCAGCTCGACGCCGTCGGGCACCGGCAGGTACGGCGTGCCGGAGGTGGCCGGGGCGGGCGCCGTGGCGCCCGGGCTGTCGCCGGTGGGCGTCTCGGGCTCGTCGGAGCCGGAGCACCCGGAGAGCACGAGCGCCCCGGCGAGGGCGGCGGCGACCAGCGCGGGGACCCGGATCATGCGGTCATTGTGCATGCGGGCGCGGATCAGCAGCCGACGAAACGCTCGGCGAAGTAGGACGTGATCCGGTCCAGGCCGATCCGCTCCTGCTGCATGGTGTCGCGCTCGCGGACGGTGACGGCGTGGTCGTCGAGGGTCTCGAAGTCCACGGTCACGCAGAACGGCGTACCGATCTCGTCCTGGCGACGGTAGCGCCGGCCGATCGCGCCCGAGTCGTCGAAGTCGACGTTCCACCCGGCCCCGCGCAGCCCCATCGCGAGGTCCTTGGCCTTGGGCGAGAGGTCCGCGTTGCGCGAGAGCGGCAGCACGGCGACCTTGACCGGCGCGAGCCGCGGGTCGAGGCGCAGCACGGTGCGCTTGTCGACCCCGCCCTTGGTGTTCGGCGCCTCGTCCTCGTGGTAGGCGTCGACCAGGAACGTCATCAGGCTGCGCGAGAGGCCCGCGGCGGGCTCGATGACGTAAGGGACGTAGCGCTCGTTGTTGGCCTGGTCGAAGTACGACAGGTCCTGGCCCGAGTGCTTGGCGTGGGTCGAGAGGTCGAAGTCGGTGCGGTTCGCGATGCCCTCGAGCTCACCCCACTCCGACCCGGCGAACCGGAACCGGTACTCGATGTCGACGGTGCGCGTGGAGTAGTGGCTGAGCTTCTCCTGCGGGTGCTCGTAGTGGCGCAGGTTGTCGGCGTCGATGCCGAGGTCGACGTACCAGCGCGTGCGCTCGTCGATCCAGTACTGGTGCCACTCCTTGTCCTCGCCGGGCTTGACGAAGAACTCCATCTCCATCTGCTCGAACTCGCGGGTGCGGAAGATGAAGTTGCCGGGCGTGATCTCGTTGCGGAAGCTCTTGCCGATCTGGGCGATGCCGAACGGCGGCTTCTGCCGGCTCGAGGTCACGACGTTGGCGAAGTTGATGAAGATGCCCTGCGCCGTCTCGGGCCGCAGGTAGTGCAGGCCGTCCTCGTTCTCGATCACGCCGAGGTGGGTCTTGAGCAGGCCGGAGAACTGGCGCGGCTCGGTCCAGGCGCCGCGGGTGCCGCAGTTGGGGCAGGCGACGGTCTTGAGGTCGACGTCGTCGGGGTCGATCTCCTCGCCCTGGCGCGCCTTCTTCTCCGCGACCTCCTCCTGGAGGTGGTCGGCCCGGAACCGCTTGTGGCACGACTGGCACTCGGTGAGCGGGTCCATGAACGTGTCGACGTGGCCGCTGGCCTCCCACACCTGCCGGGGCAAGATGATGCTGGAGTCGAGACCGACCATGTCGTCGCGCATGGTGACCATCGACTTCCACCACTGACGCTTGATGTTCTCCTTGAGCTCCACGCCGAGCGGGCCGTAGTCCCAGGCGGAGCGCGTGCCGCCGTAGATCTCGCCGCACGGGTAGACGAAGCCCCGGCGCTTGGCGAGCGAGACGACGTGGTCGACGGTGGACGGCGGGGGCTTGGCCACGATGGCGCTCCTCGGATCTTGGCCGGCTGGCTGCCGGTCAGAGGTGGTTGTCGGAAGGGCTCAGCCTAACGACCTGGCCGACGCGACATTGAGGGTGGTGCCGGGCTCGGCCGACTCGTAGGCGGACGGCTCGTCGATCGCCCGGCTGAGCACGGCGACCGCGTGCAGCTTCACGTCGTAGGTCGACAGCGCGCGCCGGTAGCTGCCGACGTCGGCCCAGCGGGTCGTCAGCACCCACAACTCGGGGTCGTCGACGTTGCGGCCGATCTCGCCGCCGGCGTACCCCCGACAGGCGGCGAGCGTGCGCTGCGCCATCGCCAGGTCCTCGCGGAAGGACTCCCCGTCGGACAGCGGCACGCGGAACCTGTTCACGACCAGCACCGCGCCAATCTATCCGACGCCGAGTTGACAATGGTTCTCAACCGGGTTGAGAATCGTTCTCATGAAGAGACTAGCCGTCGCCCTCCCCGTCACGCTCGCCGTCGGCGGACTCGCGCTCAGCGGGTGTGCCGCGTTCACCGGCGACGGCGGCAGGCCCGCTGCCGACGGGGGCACGGTCCGGGTCGCGGCGGCGTTCTACCCGCTCGCCTACGTCACGGAGCGCGTGGGCGGCGACCACGTGGACGTCACCAACCTCACCGCGCCCGGCGGAGAGCCCCACGACCTCGAGCCGTCGGTCGAGGTGACCGCCGACATCGCCGAGGCCGGGCTGGTGGTCTACGAGCGCGGCTTCCAGCCGGCGGTCGACGCCGCCGTCGACGAGACCGCGTCCGGGGACGTGCTCGACGCCGCCGACGTCGTCGACCTGGTCCCGTTCCGCGACCACGGCGTGGACTCCGACGAGGTCGACCCCCACTTCTGGCTGGACCCCCTGCTGATGGCCGACCTCGCCGACGCCGTCGCCGACCAGCTCGCCGAGCTCGATCCCGACCACGCGGAGGACTACCGCGGCAACGCCACCGAGCTGCGCAGCGACCTCGAGGGGCTCGACACGGAGTACGCCGACGGCCTCGCCCGGTGCGAGCGGAGCACGGTCGTCGTCAGCCACGACGCCTTCGGCTACCTGCAGCGCTACGGGCTGGAGATGGCGGCGATCCTCGGCCTCTCCCCGGAGGCCGAGCCCACCCCGGCCGACCTGGCCCGGCTGCAGGACCTGATCCGCGAGGACGGGGTGACGACGGTGTTCTCCGAGTCGATCGTCAGTCCCAAGGCCGCGGACGCACTCGCCGAGGCGACCGGCGCCCGCAGCGCGGTGCTGGACCCGATCGAGGGACTGACCGACCGCACGTCGGGCGAGGACTACCTTTCCCTCATGCAGGCCAACCTCACCGCCCTGGAGGAGGCGAACGGCTGTTGAGCGGCCCCACTCCCCCCACCACCGGCGCCGTGGTCGAGCTGACCGGCGGCGCGGTCGCGATCGCCGGCCGGCCGATCCTGCGCGGCATCGACCTCGTCGTCCGCTCCGGGGAGTTCGTCGCACTGATGGGCGCCAACGGTTCCGGCAAGTCCACGCTCGTGCGCGCACTGACCGGCCTGCACCCGCTGGCCGCGGGGAGCCTGTGGCTCTTCGGCACGCCGTACGACGACTTCCACGACTGGCGGCGCGTCGGCTACGTCCCCCAGCGCGGCAGTGCCGCCTCCGGCATCCCGGCGTCGGTCTGGGAGGTCGTCGCCTCCGGCCGGCTCACCCACCGCCCGCTGTTCCGCCCACTCGGCCGCGCCGACCGCGCCGCGATCAGCGACGCGCTCGAGGTCGTCGGTCTGGCCGACCGCGCCACCGACGGGGTGTCCACCCTGTCGGGCGGCCAGCAGCAGCGCGTGCTCATCGCCCGCGCGCTCGCCGGACAGCCCGAGCTGTTCTTCCTCGACGAGCCGACCGCCGGCGTCGACCTGCCCAACCAGCAGATGCTCGCCGACAGCCTCTCGATCCTCTCCGGACGCGGCGCCACGATCGTGCTGGTCGCCCACGAGCTCGGCCCCATGGCACCGCTCATCGACCGCGCGGTGGTGATGCGCGACGGCCGGATCACCTACGACGGGCCGCCCCTCACCCACGAGCAGGTGCACCGCGCCGACCACGCCGACCTGGCCATGGTGCACGTCGACCACGTCGACCACGGCCACCACCACGACGAGCCCGCACGCCACGACCACGCGCCGCACGTGGCGGCGCCGCTCGACGGCCCGGAGCGCGGGAGCAGCCGATGAGCGACTACCTGCACCTGCTCAACATGCAGTTCATGCAGCGCGCCCTGATCGCCGCGCTGTTCACCGGCCTGGCCGCCCCCGTCGTCGGCACCTACCTCGTGCAGCGCCGGCTCGCGCTCATGGGCGACGGCATCGGCCACGTCGCGGTCACCGGCGTCGCGCTCGGGCTGCTGACCGGGGTCTCGCCGGTGTGGGCGGCGGTCCTCGTCTCGGTGCTCGGCGCGATCCTCATCGAGGTCATCCGCGAGCGCGGCCACGCCAACGGGGACGTCGCCCTCGCGCTCCTCTTCTACGGCGGTCTCGCGGGCGGCGTGCTGATCACCGGTCTCGCCGGCCAGAGCGGCGCCCGGCTGCAGACCTACCTGTTCGGCTCGATCACGACGATGTCGATCACCGACGTGCTCGTGACGATGGCGCTCGCGGGCGTGGTGGTCCTGCTGGGCATCGGCTTGGCCCCGCAGCTGTTCGCGGTCGCCCAGGACCAGGAGTTCGCGCGGGTCGCGGGTCTCAACATCCGCGTCTACAACGTGCTGGTGGCGGTCCTCGCCGCGGTGAGCGTGAGCGTCGCGATGCGGACCGTCGGACTGCTCCTCGTCTCGGCGCTGATGGTCGTGCCCGTCGCGACCGCCCAGCAGCTGACCCGCTCGTTCCGCGGCACCCTGCTCGCGGCGATGGTGCTCGGCGCCGTGGCCGCCGTCGGCGGCCTGCTCGTCTCCGCGGCGGCACCCGACGGCACGACGGTCGCACCCGGGCCGGCGATCGTGCTGCTCGCGCTGGCCTGCTTCACGGTGTCGTGGCCGGTCGGCATCTGGCTGCGCTCGCGCCAGCGGCTGCGCCGGCCCTTCCCGGTGGTCGCCGCCGCCGCGCACCAGGCCGTCGACACCGACGAGCACCCCCACGAGCACGGGGACGACTGCGGCCACGTCGCGGTCCCCCACGGCGACCACGTCGACTACGTCCACGACGGCCACCGGCACGCCCCGCACGGGAGGCACTATGACGAGCACTGACGACCCGGCGGGCACCACGCCGCCGCTGCGGCCGACCCGTCAGCGCCGCGCGGTCACGGAGGTCCTCGAGTCCTTCACCGACTTCCGCTCGGCCCAGGAGATCCACGAGCTGCTCGGCGAGCGCGGCGAGACCGTCGGGCTGGCCACCGTCTACCGCACCCTGCAGCGGCTCTCGGAGGCCGGGGACGTCGACGTGCTGCGCACCGAGGACGGGGAGGCGATCTACCGGCGCTGCTCCGACAGCCACCACCACCACCTCGTGTGCCGCTCCTGCGGGGCGACCGTCGAGGTGGAGGGACCGGCGGTCGAGCGGTGGACGCGTGCGATCGCCGCCGAGCACGGGTACGCCGACGTCAGCCACACGCTGGAGATCTTCGGCACCTGCGCGCGCTGCAGCTGACCGCCGGGCGCGTCAGCCGCCGAGCGGCAGCCGCACCCGGAAGACGCTCCCGGTTCCGAGCTCGCTCTCGACCTCGATCCGCCCGCCGTGGCTGTCGACGATCGACTTAGCGATGCTCAGCCCGAGACCGACGCCCTGGATCGAGTGCTCCTCGGCGTGCCGGCTGCGGAAGAACCGGGTGAACAGCCGCTCCCGGTCGGCGGCGGCGATGCCGAGGCCGGTGTCGGCCACGCAGAGCTCGGCACGGTTGGCGTCGATGCCGAGCGTGACCTGCACCCGGCCGCCCGCCTGGGTGTACTTCACGCCGTTCGAGACGAGGTTGTCGACCACCTGCCGCAGCCGCTCCGCGTCCGCCAGCAGGACCAGCGTGCGGGGGGCCTCGTGGGCCAGCTCGATCCCGCGCCGCTGTGCCGCCGGCTCTGCCGCCTCGACGCACTCGCGCACGATCGCCGCGAGGTCGGTCGGCTGCCGGACCACCGGCAGTGAGCCATGGTCGGTGCGCGCGGTCTCCAGGAGGTCGGCCACCAGCCGGTGCAGCCGCCCGCTGTTGCGGGCGACGACCTCGAGCTGTGCGACGACGTCGGCCGGCAGGTCGTCGCGCTCGAGCAGGATCTGCACGTAGCCCACGATCGACGTCAGCGGCGTGCGCAGCTCGTGGGAGACCGAGGCGACGAACTCGTCCTTGACCCGGAGCGCGCGCATGTAGTCGGTGACGTCCTTGTAGGCCAGGGACGCACCGGCCCGGGCACCCGCGTCGTCCTCGAAGCGCCGCGCCGAGACCGACAGGGCCCGTCGCGTCAGCGGGTCGCGACCCACCCAGATGCGCACGTCCTCGAACTCCTCGCCCCGGCTGGCGCGGTGGGTCGGCATCTCCTCGGTGTCCAGCTCGCGGGTGCCGGTCGCGTCGTACACGGCACCCAGCTGTCCCGAGCGCCCCTGGTGCCCGTCGGGGAAGGCCAGCCGCATGAACTCGGCGTGCCGCCGGTTCATGCCCTGGTAGGTGCCGTCGCGGTCCAGCAGCAGGAGGCCGACGTCGACGGTGTCGAAGATGGCCTGCGAGACCCGACGCTGGTGCTCGATGACCTCGATGCCGGCCCGGACCCGATCGACGGCGTAGGAGATCGCCAGGGCCGCCCAGGTGGCGACCAGCGGGATCAGCACCGTCCGGGTCAAGTTCGCCCCGGTCACCCCCAGGTAGAGCAGCCCCGGCACCGCCAGCAGGAACGTCGTGGCCAGGAAGACCACGAGAGCGCCTCGACGGCCGAACTGCCGACCCAGCCACAGCGCCGGCACCACCGCGAGGGTCCCGGTCGCGCCACCGCCGGCGTCCATGCGCGAGCATCCCAGCGCGACGATGTCGGCCACCGGCAAGGCGCCGACCACCCACGGCGCCGCAGCCCGCCACGGCACCAGGGCGGCGGCGGCCGAGACCGCGATGACCAGCCCGAGGCCGGCGACCGGCCAGGAGCCGAGCGCGAGCGGCGAGCCGCCCGCCGCGCGCAGCAGCAGGTCGGTGAGGAACAGCGCGCCGAAGACGGTCTGCACCATCACCGGGTCCGGCTCCTCTGCGAACAGCAGCCGTCGGTGCAGCACCGCCACCCGATCGCCGAGACGCGTCATGGGCGTTGCTCAGGCCTGGTCCGGGTCACCGGCGGAGCCGGGCACGGCGACGGGGTTGGGCACGGCCCCGCCGTAGCGCCGGTCCCGGCTCGCGTAGAGCTCGATCGCGTGCCACAGGTGCCGCCGGTCGACGTCGGGCCACAAGACGTCGGTGAAGACGAGCTCGGAGTACGCCGCCTGCCAGAGCATGAAGTTCGACAGCCGTTGCTCTCCGGAGGTGCGCCAGACCAGGTCGGCGTCGGCGAGCTCGGGCACGTAGAGGTGCCTCGCGAAGGTCTTCTCGTCGACCTTCTCCGGGTCCAGCCGGCCCGCGGCGACCTCGCGGGCGATGCTGCGGGCGGTGTCGGCGAGCTCGGCGCGGCCGCCGTAGTTGACGCACATCGTCAACGTCATCACGTCGTTGTCGCGGGTGAGCTCCTCGGCGGCCTGCAGCTCGCGGATGACCGACTTCCACAGCCGAGGGGCGCGGCCGGCCCAGCGGACCCGGACGCCGAGCTCGTGCATCTCGTCGCGCCGGCGCCGGATCACGTCGCGGTTGAAGCCCATGAGGAACCGGACCTCGTCGGGCGAGCGGGTCCAGTTCTCGGTCGAGAACGCGTAGGCCGAGATGGCCTTGACGCCGATCTCGATCGCGCCCTCCACGACGTCGAACAGCGAGTGCTCGCCCCGCTCGTGGCCCTGGGTCCGTGGCAGCCCGCGCTGCTTGGCCCACCGGCCGTTGCCGTCCATGACCACCGCGACGTGCCGAGGGACGAGGTCCCGCGGGAGGTCCGGCGGTCGCGCTCCGGACGGGTGCGGCGTGGGCCGGCGGACGGTTCGTCTCACGTCGGCGAGCCTAGTGCGCGTCGGCGGTCTCGCTGGCGGAACCCGCGGGTCAACGCTCGACGTAGACGATGGACTTCAGGCCGCGCTCGAGGTGCCAGGCGAGGTAGGCGGCGACGAGCGTGCTGGCCTCCTTGAGGTGGCGCGGCTCCGCCGCGTCGACCACGGCCCAGTCGCCGGCGAGCAGGGCGCCGAGCAGCGCCACGGTGTCCGGCGCGGGGCTGGCCGATCCCGGCACCCGGCAGGTCGCGCAGAGCATGCCGCCCATCGAGGGGTTGAACCAGCGGTGCGCCTCGCCGACCGCGGGCACCGAGCCGCAGCGCGAGCAGTGCCCGAACGACGGCGCGTAGCCCGCGACCGACAGCGAGCGCAGGAGGTAGGAGTCGAGCACCTGGCCGGGCGCGTGCTCCCCCGCCACCATCGCCCGCAGGCCGCCCACGAGGAGCAGGAACTGCTGCACGGACGGCTCGCGCTCCTCGGCGACGAGCCGGTCCGCGGTCTCGAGCATGACCGTGCCGGCCGTGTAGCGGTCGTAGTCGAGCCCGAGGCCTTTCGAGAACGGCGTGAGCGTCTCGGCCTGGGTGATCGTGTCGAGGTTGCGCCCCTCGGCCAGCTGCAGGTCGACGTGGGTGAACGGTTCCAGGCGCGAGCCGAAGCGCGAGGAGGTACGCCGGACACCCTTGGCGACCGCCCTGACCCGACCGTGCTGCCGGGTCAGGAGCGTGACGATGCGGTCGGCCTCACCCAGCTTGTGGGTGCGCAGCACGATCGCCTCGTCGCGGTAGAGCATGGGTCCATTCTGCCGGGCGACTGCCCGTTTCAGGCGCCGGTGCGGCGGTGCCGGCGCGATGTCTTCCAGCAGCCGGTGGCCAGCGTGATCGCGGCCCGGTCGAGGCGTCCGGGGGCGAGCCGCCACTCGAGGGCGGTGCGGGCCCGCACGAACGTCGCCCGAGGCAGCTCCTCGGCGAGCATCCGGGCATCGGCGAGCGGGTGCATCGGGTCGGCTCCGTGGCCGACGACGAGCGCCGGCACTCCGATCGCGCGCCGTTCGCGGGCCGATGGAGCCGCCCGGCCGAAGAACAGGCCGTGCAGCAGCGCCGCCATCGCGGGGGGCCGCTGGTCGCAGGTGTCGAGCGCGACGCCGGCCCAGAACGGCACGATGCCGCGCGGGACCGGACGCGTCAGCCGCCGCAGCGCGCTCACCGAGAGCGGCAGGAACCGCGCCGCCAGCAGCAGCGGCCCGAAGACCGCGATGCCGGCCTCGACGCCGTTGTCGAGCAGCGGGGCGTCGAGGATCAGCCCGCGGACCCGGGCAGGCGCGATGGCGGCGGTCTCGAGCGCCACATTGGCGCCCAGGCCGGAGCCCCCGACGACGGCCTGGGCGGCGCCGAGGTGGTCGAGCAGGGCCGCGACCTGCTCGGCGAACGCCGTGACGGAGTAGGCGTGCGGGTCGGCCGGTCGGTCCGAGCGGCCGTGGCCGAGGGGATCGAGCGTGACGACGTGCAGGCCGTGACCGGCCAGCGTCCGCGCCAACGGCTGCTGCATCCGCCGTGGCATCAGCTCCGCGGGCAGCAGCACGACCCAGGCGTCGCCCGCGCCGTACTCGGTGTACTCGAGACGGTCGCGGCCGGCCTCGGTCTCGACGAACAGCTGCCCGATCCGCTCCGACACCAACATGGCAGCACCCTAGGCCAGTGCCCTGCGTGGGTGCGTGCACTCGGAGCGCCGATGAATGACACTGCCTCCATGTCCCCACCGCGCGACCAGCTGGCGTGGCCGGTCGTGGTCGCGCTGCTCGTGGCGGTGTACGCCGCCAGCACCGTCGCCGTGACGTTCGCGCCCGAGCACGGCGCGGTCGCCGCGTGGTGGCCGGGCGCCGGGCTGTCGGTCGTGCTGATCGCGCTCCTGCCGCAGAGCCGGTGGCCGCTGGTCGGCGTCGCGATCCTGGTGGTGTGCACCCTTGCGAACCTCACCGGCGGACGTGACCTGGACGTGTCGACGGTGTTCGGGATCGGCGACGCGGCCGAGGCGGTCCTGGCCGGCGCGCTGCTCCGACGCGGCGATCGGCCGCCGACCCTCGCCTCCTTCGAGGACCTGGGTCGACTCGTGGTCGCCGCGCTGATCGGCGCGGTCGCGATCGCGGTGATCGCCCCGATCGCCGTGGGCGTGCTGGTCGACGGCGACCCGTGGACCACCGCCCGGACGGTCTACACCTCCCACGTCACCTCGACGCTCGTGATCGTCCCGGCGGCGCTGACCGCCGTGGGCGGAGTCCAGCGCCGGCTCACCTGGGAGGACCCGATCCAGGCGGTCACCCTGCTCACGGTCTCGGCGCTGGTCTTCGCGCCCGGCCAGACGCTCGCCCTGGCGATCCTCCCGCTCCCGGTGCTCGCGTGGGCCGCCCTGCGGCTCGGACTGCGCACGGTGACGTGGGAGGTCACCGCGTTCGCCGCGCTGGTCACCTACCTCAGCTCGCTCGGCGGCGGCCCCCTCGGCGCCGACTTCGAGTCCGGCGAGATCGGCGTCACCGCGATGGCCACCCTGGTCCAGGCCTACCTGCTGTGCACCGCGGTCGTCGCGACGCCGCTGGCGCTGGCGATGGAGATGCGCCTGCGGTTGCTCGCCCGGCTCACGGCCAGCGAGCGGCTGTTCCGCCGCAACTTCACCGAGTCGATGGTCGGGATGGCGCTGCTGCGCAGCGACGGCCCGCAGCTGGAGATCGTCGACGTCAACGACGCCGCCGCCCGCGTGATCGGCGGCCCGCGCTCCCCGATCGGGCGGACCCTCGGCGAGATCCTGGACACGCCCGAGCGGCTCGACGTGATCGCCACCCGGATGCTCGGCGGCGATCTGGAGGGCTGGCGGGCGCAGATGGGCCTGCGCGAGCGCCGCGGCGCCCGCGTCAACGTCGCGCTCTCGTTGCTGACCACCCAGCCGGAGCCGACGTTCGCGGCCCAGCTGCAAGACGTCACCGCGGAGTACGACGCCCGCCGGCAGCTCGAGGCGGCCGAGAAGCTCACCAGCGCCACCCTGGACACCACGGCCGCGATGATCCTCGTGACCGACCTCGACGGCGTGGTGGTGCGGGTGAACGGTGCGACCACCGCACTGACCGGCTTCGACGAGGACGACCTCGTCGGCACCGCGATCGGGGACATGCCGTTCGCGGCCGCGGGGTCGACCGGCTATCCCGCCGGGCTGCCCGACGAGCCGGGGGGCCAGGTGAGCCGCGAGACCGACGTGGTCACCCGCCTCGGCGGCCGCCGACGGGTGCTGTGGAACACCGGCTTCGTCCGCGACGAGCACGACCGCCCGACGTACGTCGTGATCACCGGCACGGACCTGACGGCCGAACGGACCGCCGCGGGCCTCAACCAGCACCTGCTGGACGCGGCGACGGCGGTCGCCCTCATCGGCATCGACCCGCGGGGCCGGATCACGCTGTTCAACGCCGGCGCGGTCAACCTGCTCGGCCTGGACGCCCAGGACATGACCGGCGTCGCGTTCACCGACCTGCTCGACCCCGAGCAGCTCGCCGAGCGCTGCGGCGGCGCCACGGGCGAGGAGGCGTTCGCGCGGCTGGTGCAGGGCATCGACATCGGGGGCGAGACCCCGACGCGGGACTGGACCTGGATCGGCGCGGACGGACGAGCACGCACGGTCGCGATGACGCTGAGCGTGGCCGCCGACGCGTTCGCCGCCCGCGTCGGCTACCTGTGCGTGGGCCGCGACGTCACCGAGGCGCGCGCCAGCCAGCAGCTGCTGATCGCCGCCCTGGAGAAGGAACGGCTCGCCGTCGAGCGGCTGCGCCAGCTCGACTCCGCGAAGAGCGAGTTCGTCTCGACGGTCAGCCACGAGCTGCGCACGCCGGTCACGAGCATCGTGGGCTACACCGAGCTCCTCGAGGACGGCACGGTGGTGCCTCCGACCGAGGAACAGCGCGCGATGCTCGAGAGCATCGCGCGCAACGGCCAGCGGCTGATCCTGCTGTGCGACGACCTGCTCACGCTCAGCGGCCTGGACTCCGGCGCCACGGGGTGGGAGCACGAGACGATCGACCTGGCGACCGTGCTCCCCGCGGTCGAGGAGGCCGTCCGCCCGGGCCTGGCCGGTCGCGACCTCGAGCTCTCGCTGACCGCCCCCGAGCCCGTGCTGGTGCTCGGCGACCGGACCCAGCTCGAGCGCGTGCTGATCAACCTGCTCGGCAACGCCGTGAAGTTCACCGAGGACGGCGGCCGCATCGAGTGCCGCGTCGAGCGCCACGACGACGAGGCGTGGGTGCGGGTCACCGACACCGGCATCGGGATCCCGCCCGAGGAGCAGCCCAGCCTGTTCCAGCGGTTCTTCCGGTCCTCGACCGCGCAGGAGCGCGCGATCCAGGGCACCGGGCTGGGCCTCTCGATCGTCGCCGCGATCGTCGCCGCCCATGGTGGGCGGATCGATGTCGACTCCGCCCACCTCCAGGGCACCACGTTCACCGTGCGACTGCCCCTCGCGCGGTGATGAGTCCTCCGGCTACTGCGTCCTGTTGACTGCGCTGATCACGGCCTTCAGCGAGGCGGTGACGATGTTGGCGTCGACACCGACCCCCCAGTAGACCTGGTCGCGCACGAGACACTCGACGTACGCCGCCGCCTGGGCGTCGCCACCGGCCGAGAGCGCGTGCTCGGCGTAGTCGAGGACCCGGACGTCCCAGTCGTTCGGCAGCTCGTTGATCGCGTTGACGAATGCCGCGATCGGTCCGTTGCCCTCGCCATGGAGCGTGCGGATCTCGCCGTCGACGTAGACGTTGACGGCGAGGGCGTCCTTCTCCCCCGCTGCCGAGGAGGTGTGCACCGAGTTGAGCTTCAACGGCGTCTCGCGGTCGAGGTACTCGGCGCGGAAGATGCCCCAGATCTCGTCCGCGGTGAGCTCGCCGCCCTCGGCATCGGTGCGCTCCTGGACGACCCGGCTGAACTCGATCTGTGCGCGCCGGGGCAGGTCGAGCTTGTGCTCGGCCTTGAGCAGGTAGGCCACGCCGCCCTTGCCGGACTGGCTGTTGACGCGGATCACGGCCTCGTAGGTGCGGCCGACGTCCTTGGGGTCGATCGGCAGGTACGGCGCCTCCCAGGGCAGCTCGCGCACCGACACCCCCTGCTCCTCGGCCTGGCGGTCGAGGTCCTCGAGGCCCTTCTTGATCGCGTCCTGGTGGGAGCCGGAGAACGCCGTGTAGACCAGGTCGCCGGCGTAGGGGTGCCGCGGGTGCACCGGCAGCTGGGTGCAGTACTCGACCGTGCGGCGGATCTCGTCGATGTCGGAGAGGTCGACCTGCGGGTCGACGCCCTGGCTGAACAGGTTGAGCGCCAGCGTGACGAGGTCGACGTTGCCGGTGCGCTCGCCGTGGCCGAACAGGCAGCCCTCGACGCGGTCGGCACCGGCCATCACCGCGAGCTCGGTGGCCGCGACCGCGGTGCCGCGGTCGTTGTGAGGGTGCAGCGAGATCACGGTGTTCTCGCGCCGGGTCAGCTGGCGGGAGAACCACTCGATCTGGTCGGCGTACACGTTGGGGGTCGCGACCTCGACGGTGGCGGGCAGGTTGAGGATGATCTCGCGGCCGTCGTCGGGCTGCCACACGTCGGAGACGGCCTCGCAGACCTCCACCGAGAACGGCAGCTCGGTGCTGGTGAAGATCTCGGGGCTGTACTCGTAGCCGATGACCGTGGTGTCGAGGTTGCTCTCGACGTGCTTCATCACCAGCTGGGTGCCGCGGACCGCGATGTCCTTGACCTCGTCCTTGCTGGCGCGGAACACGACGCGGCGGAACAGCGGCGCGAGCGCGTTGTAGAGGTGGATGTTCGCGCGGGGTACGCCGATCAGCGACTGCACACTGCGCTCGATCAGGTCCTCACGCGCCTGCGTCAGCACCGAGATCGTCACGTCGTCGGGGATGTGGTCGCCCTCGATGAGCTGCCGCACGAAGCTGAAGTCGGTCTCGCTCGCCGACGGGAAGCCGACCTCGATCTCCTTGTAGCCCATCCGGACCAGGAGGTCGAACATCTTCATCTTGCGCGCCGGCGACATCGGGTCGATCAGCGCCTGGTTGCCGTCGCGCAGGTCGGTGGAGAGCCACCGCGGCGCCTGGGTGATGGTCCGGCCCGGCCAGGTGCGGTCGGGCAGGTCGATCGGCGGGACCGGCCGATAGCGCTGGAACGGCATACCGCTGGGCTGCTGCTGGGGAATGGTCATGAGGTCCTCGCTCGAGTGGGTGCGGTGCCGGCGCGCGCTCTCACTCCGCAACGAGGGGGTCCGGCAGGGGCTCAGACCTCGCTGCGGCAGCGAAGGAGGAGGCGGTACGTCATGACCCGGCCACTGTAGCCGACCGCCTCCGGCACCGCAGCCGATGCCCGGGACCCGGACACCCGTCGAGACGGGCCCCGCTACCGGTGCCGGTGCCGGTCAGGGCCGGAACAGCACCTTGACCATGCCGTCGTCCTTGGCCTGGAACTTCGCGTAGGCCTCGGGTGCGGCGTCGAGCGGCAGGTGGTGGGTGGCGAACCCCTCGACGCCGAGCACGTCGTCGTCGCGCTGGAGCAGGTCGAGGATCTCGCCGGTCCACCGCCGTACGTTGGCCTGCCCCATGCGCAGCTGCAGCTGCTTATCGAACAGCTGCATCATCGGCATCGGGTCCGCGGCCCCGCCGTACACACCCGAGATCGAGACCGTGCCGCCGCGCCGGACGGCCTCGAAGGCCAGGTAGAGGGCCGAGAGCCGCTCGACGCTCATGTTGGTCATCATCAGCTGCTGCAGCTTCTTCGGCAGCAGCCGCAGCGACTTCTGGACCGTCTCCGCGACCGGCGAGCCGTGGGCCTCCATGCCGACCGCCTCCAGCACGCTGTCGGCGCCGCGACCGCCGGTGAGCTCGCGCACCCGCTCGGCGATGTCGTCGATCGCGTCGAGGTCGATGGTCTCCGCACCGCGCGCGGCCACCCGCTCCAACCGCTCCGGGACCCGGTCGACCACGATCACCCGGAGGCCGCGGTGCATCGCGATCCGCGAGGCCATGTCGCCGATCGGGCCGGCGCCGAGCACGAGCAGCGTCCCGCCGTCGGCCACCTCGGCGTAGTGCACGCCCTGCCACGCGGTGGGGAGCACGTCCGAGAGGTAGACGAAGCGGTCGTCCGAGGGGCCCTCGGGCACCTTCACCGGCAGGAAGTTCGCGAACGGGACCCGCAGCAGCTGGGCCTGCCCACCGGGGACGGCGCCGTACAGCGAGCTGTAGCCGAACAGGCTGGCACCGGTGCCGGTCTCGCGGTTCTGGGTCGTCTCGCACTGGCTGTAGAGGTGCCGCTCGCACATCCAGCAAGAGCCGCAGCTGATGTTGAACGGCACGACCACCCGATCGCCCACCGCGAGCTCGGTCACCTCCGACCCGACCTCCTCCACGACACCCATCGGCTCGTGGCCGACGATGTCCCCCGGCGTCATGAACGGCGTCAGCGGGTCGTACAGGTGCAGGTCGGAGCCACAGAGCCCGGTCGTGGTGACTCGGATGATCGCATC
>NZ_DASWVI010000110.1:0-2184 GCF_036401255.1 Nocardioides sp.
ACCGCGACCGAGGGCACCACGCTGGCCCGGCTCGACGGCGCGTGGCGGGTGCTGGCCAGCGACGGCCGCGACGGGCCGCGCCGGCGCCGCGCCCGCTACCCGGTGTTCGACCTGGACCTGCGCGAGATCGGCGCACTGGACGCGCCGTACCCCTCCAACATCCCGTGGCCGACGCTGGTGAGCACCGAGGACGGCTGGCTGCTGGTGGGCTTCGACGGGCAGTCGTACGGCGGGCCGGTGCCGGGCTACGGCACCCACGGCAACGTGGTCTTCGCCCGGTCGGTCCCGGGCCCGGCCTGATCGCGTTACGGTGGTCACAGGACGCGGCGCCACCCCTGCCGGGTCCACACCGACCCGCCACACCACCCCCGTGGCCCGTACCGAAAGTAGGCACCACCCATGTCTGCACCCGCCTCCCCCTCGAGCGCCGCCGACGTCTTCGAGCTCGGCGCCGAGCACGAGCAGGTCGTCTTCGCCAACGACCCCGCCACCGGCCTCCGCGCGATCGTCGCGATCCACTCCACGGCACTCGGGCCCGCCCTCGGCGGCACCCGCTTCTACCCCTACGCCTCCACCGCCGACGCGATCCGCGACGTCCTCAACCTCTCCCGCGGCATGTCCTACAAGGCCGCGCTCGCCGGGCTCGACCTCGGCGGCGGCAAGGCCGTGATCATCGGCGACCCGGCCACGCAGAAGACCGAGGCGCTGCTGCGCGCCTACGGCCGGCACGTCGAGTCGCTCGGCGGGCGCTACTACACCGCGTGCGACGTCGGGACCTACTCCGCGGACATGGACGTGATCGCGCGCGAGTGCTCGTTCGTCACCGGCCGCACCGTGGCCCACGGCGGCGCGGGGGACAGCTCGGTGCTCACGGCGTACGGCGTCTTCCAGGGCATGCGCGCGGCCGCGACCGTCGCCTGGGGTGGACCGTCGCTCGCGGGTCGGGTCGTGGGTGTCGCGGGCGTCGGCAAGGTCGGCCACCACCTGGTGCGGCACCTGGTCGAGGACGGCGCCACCGTCGTCGTCACCGACGTCGACCCGGCCTCCATCGACCGGGTCCGCGACGAGCACCCCACGGTGCGGGTCGTGGCCTCGACCGAGGAGCTGGTCGGCTCGCAGCTCGACGTCTACGCGCCGTGCGCCCTCGGCAACGCGCTCACCGACGAGGTCGTCGAGGTGCTCTCGGCGCGGATCGTGTGCGGCGCGGCCAACAACCAGCTCGCCCACCCCGGCATCGAGAAGGCGCTCGAGGAGCGCGGCGTGCTCTACGCCCCGGACTACTGCGTCAACTCCGGCGGCCTGATCCAGGTCGCCGACGAGCTCGAGGGCTTCTCCTTCGACCGCGCCAAGCAGCGCGCCACCGGCATCTTCGACACCACGCTGCGGGTCTTCGAGCTCGCCGCGTCCGAGGGCGTGCCGCCGGCCATCGCCGCCGACCGGCTCGCCGAGGAGCGGATGCGCGTGGTCAGCCGGCTGCGCGGGATGTGGCTGCCGACCTGACGACGCCGAACGGCGCAGGAATCCCCGGTTGACCGGGGATTCTTGCGCTTGTCAGGGGTTGCAACCCCCGACAAGCGCCAGTTTCCCCGGTGGACCGGGGATTCCTGCAGCCCAATGACCCAGACAGGCGGGCCTGGACGTCCCGACTCGCTGAGAGGTCCCCGGAGCGCCGGAGACCCCACGATCAGCGACAGCTCAGTCGCGCGAGGGACCGGTGTAGTCCGACCACTTCTCGAGCACCTCGGGCTCGACCTGGTCGGTGTCGTCGTCGCTGTCGCTTCGCCCGTGCAGCTCGTTGGCCAGTGCCCCGAAGTCCGTCTCGTGAGTGCGGTACTTCAGGTCGCGGGCGACCTTCGTCTGCTTGGCTTTCGCTCGGCCGCGCCCCATAGGGTCAGCCCCCTCGCACGCTCGGCCGGGGCACGGTGGCACCCGGGCTGTCTCATAGATATCTCGTGGGGCCAACGCTACCTGCTGGGCGGCTGTTCCCGCACATCCGTTCGCGCTTTCGACACCGCGGGCGAGATTTTCGCCCCACGCCGACGGGGCCGGACGTCCGGAAGCCCGACCCGGCCGTCCCCCCGGCCACGGGGTCGGGCCGTGCCGGGCCGCGCGTCGGTACCGTTGCGGTTTGGTCACCAATCGCGGGGTGAAACCGCTTTCACCTCGCCGTTGGTGACCAAACCG
>NZ_DASWVI010000111.1:0-14071 GCF_036401255.1 Nocardioides sp.
GCCCGCCGACTCGGCGTCTGGTGGCGGGAAACTGGCGCCGACTCGGCATCAGGCGGCGGTGGTGGCCTCGACGGTGAGCCGCAGCTGGCGGCGGCGGTGGGTGACCGCCTCGGCGGTGAAGACCACCAGTGCGATCCAGACGAGGACGAACCCGGCCCAGCGTCCCGCCGGCATGTCCTCGTGGAACCACAAGACGCCGAGGGCGAACTGGATGATCGGTGCGAGGTACTGCAGCAGGCCGAGGGTCACCAGGGACACCCGAGTGGCGGCCGCGCCGAAGCAGATGAGGGGTACGGCGGTCACGATGCCGGTCGTCGTGAACAGCAGTGCGTGGCCCCAGCCGTGGGTCGCGAACCCGGACTCGCCGGTCGCGCCCAGCCAGGTCAGGTAGGCAGCCGCGAACGGGGCGATCACCACCGTCTCGTAGGCCAGGCTCTCGGTGGCGCCGACGTTCGCGGTCTTCTTGCACAGCCCGTAGCTGCCGAACGAGAACGCCAGGATCAGCGCGACCCAGGGCAGCCGGCCGTAGTCCAGGGTGAGGATGACGACCGCGGCCGAGGCGACCCCCAGGGCCATCCACTGCAACGGCCGCAGCCGCTCGCCCAGGATCAGCACGCCCATCAGCACGGTGACGAGCGGGTTGATGAAGTAGCCCAGGGACGTCTCGACGACGCGGTCGTTGTTGACGCCCCAGATGTAGGTCACCCAGTTCACGCTGATCACCGCGGCCGCGACGGTCAGCAGGACCCGCACCCGGCGGACGCGGAGCATCTCGCGCAGCTGCGTCGTACGCCGCAGCATCACCACGAGCACGCCCATGGTGAGGCAGGACCAGAGGACGCGGTGCGCGAGGATCTCCGCGGCCCCCGCCGGCTCGAGAAGTGGCCAGTAGAGCGGGAACGCGCCCCAGATGCCGTAGGCCGCGAACCCGAGCATCAACCCACGGCGCGACTCCGGCACCCGCACAGCATAGGAGTGCCGGTCGGGGTTTGCCGCCGTGGCCCGGCGGGCAGGGTCACGGCGCGGGCCGGACCACACCAGACCGCGAAATCTCGGAGGGAGACCCCACGGATGCGTCAGACCCTGACGACCCTGACCACCACGAAGGCCGCGTCGGTCGCCGCCTCGATCGGCCTCGGCGTGGCCGCCGTCCTCACGGTGCCCGCCCAGGCCGCGAGCGTGCCGGTCGACGGCGCCGCCCGGACGGTCGCGTCCGCGCCGGCCGAACGCGGCACCGACCTGCCGATGCGCGACCTGCACGACAAGATCGTCAAGCGCCACGGCCGGCTCTACTTCCAAGGTCGCGTCGACCCCGGCCACGGCCCGGTCATCGTGCAGAAGAAGGCGTGCTCCTCGAAGGACTGCCCCTGGCGGAAGTTCAAGGCGGTGAAGACCCACGGCACCGAGAACCGGTGGAAGGTCCGGATCTACGCGCCCAAGCACGGCAACTGGTACTGGCGCGGTTATGTCAAGGCCTCCGGCGGGTACGCCAAGTCGTGGACGCACGTCTACAAGACCTACACGACGCGCTTCTGACGGCCGGCCGCTCTCGGGCACGACGAACGGAACCGGAGACACGGAAGGGTCCCGCTCTCGGGCGGGACCCTTCGTCTTGTCAGAGGTGAGCGTGTCCGGTCTCGACACGCCGGTCGCGACCTCGCAGGCTCGGTCGCGCGGCTTGCTCGACCACCATCAGCGGGGGCCGCTGACGCGTCCCCGCTAGACGACCGTCCAGGTGTCGCCACCGCCGATGAGCGCGGCGAGCCGGTCGGACCGCTCCGCCGGCGCGTCGGCCTGGGCGCGACTGACCTGCTCGCGCGCCTGGTCGTCGTACGTCGGCCGCTCGACCTGGCGGAAGATGCCGATCGGGGACTGGTTGAGGTAGCCGGAGTCGGTGAGACGGGAGATCGCGAACGCCGTGCTCGGGTCCGGGTTGCGCGCGTCGTGGACGATGATCGCGTCCGCCGGGACCTGCCCCGCAGCGTCGCCGATCTCGACGATCCGGACACCGCCGGTGTCGGGGTCGCGGACCAGGCCCTTGGTGCCCAGGCCGTCCTCGCCGGGCGCGCCGAACCGGATCGGCTCGCCGTGGACGAGCGGGATGATCGCATCGGCCCGGGTGGCGTTGTCCTTGATGGCGTCGAACGCCCCGTCGTTGAAGATCGGGCAGTTCTGGTAGATCTCCACGAACGACGTGCCCCGGTGCGCGGCGGCCGCCGAGAGCACCGAGGTGAGGTGCTTGCGGTCGGAGTCGATCGTGCGGGCCACGAACGACCCCTCGGCGCCCAGCGCGAGCGAGACCGGGTTGAACGGGTGGTCGAGGGAGCCCATCGGCGTGGACTTGGTGATCTTGCCGGCCTCGGAGGTGGGGGAGTACTGACCCTTGGTGAGCCCGTAGATCCGGTTGTTGAACAGCAGGATCGTCATGTTGACGTTGCGGCGCAGCGCGTGGATCAGGTGGTTGCCGCCGATGGAGAGCGCATCGCCGTCACCGGTCACCACCCAGACCGACAGGTCCTCGCGGGCCGTGGCGATGCCGGTCGCGATCGACGGCGCGCGGCCGTGGATCGAGTGCATGCCGTAGGTGTCGAGGTAGTAGGGGAACCGAGAGGAGCACCCGATGCCGGAGACGAACACGATGTTCTCGCGCCGCAGCCCGAGGTCGGGGAGGAACCCCTGGACGGCCTTGAGCACGGCGTAGTCGCCGCACCCGGGGCACCAGCGGACCTCCTGGTCGCTGGTGAAGTCCTTGCCGGTCTGCGGCTGGTCGCCCTCCCCGAGGGTGGGGACGAGCTCGACGCCCGAGCGCAGGCCCGGGAAGTTCAGGTCGGTGGTCATGACAGGGCCCTCTCCGGAGCGGCGGTGAGGTCGACGGCGATGCCCTCGGCCTCGGTGATGAGCTCGCCGATGGCGTGGGCGACCTCGGCGGCCTTGAGCGGCAGCCCGCGCACCTGGTTGTAGCCGATCGCGTCGACGAGGTACTTGGCGCGCAGCAGCATCGACAGCTGGCCGAGGTTCATCTCCGGAACCAGGACCTTGTCGTAGCCACGCAGGATGTCGCCGAGGTCGTCGGGGAACGGGTTCAGGTGTCGCAGGTGCACCTGCGCGACGTGGTAGCCCGCCTTGCGGACGCGGCGTACGCCGGCGCCGATCGGGCCGTACGTCGAGCCCCACCCGATCACGAGCACCTTCGCCCCGGGGCCGTCCTCGGCGCTGGGGTCGTCGACCACCAGCGGCGGGAGCGACCGCGCGATCCGGTCGACCTTCGCCTGTCGGGTGCGGACCATCAGGTCGTGGTTGGCCGGGTCGTAGGAGATGTTGCCGGTGATGTCGGCCTTCTCCAGCCCGCCGATGCGGTGCTCGAGGCCCGCGACCCCGGGCGGCGCCCAGGGCCGAGCGAGGGTCTCGGGGTCGCGCGCATAGGGCTGGAACTCCGGCGTCGTGCCGTCCGGGCCTTCGGCGATCGGCGTCGCGAAGTCGGGGTCGATCGTCGGCAGGTCCGCGAGCTCCGGGATCCGCCACGGCTCGGAGCCGTTGGCCAGGTAGCCGTCGGAGAGCAGCATCACCGGCGTGCGGTAGGTGACGGCGATCCGAGCGGCCTCGAGCGCGGCGTCGAAGCAGTCGCCGGGCGACTGCGGCGCGACGATCGGCACGGGCGCCTCGCCGTTGCGGCCGAACATCGCCTGCAGCAGGTCGGCCTGCTCGGTCTTGGTGGGCAGGCCCGTCGACGGACCGCCGCGCTGGACGTCGACGACGACCAACGGCAGCTCGGTCATCACCGCCAGCCCGATCGCCTCGGACTTCAGCGCGATGCCGGGACCCGAGGTCGTGGTGACGCCGAGCGCGCCCGCGAACGACGCCCCGATGGCCGCGCCGACACCGGCGATCTCGTCCTCGGCCTGGAACGTCGTGACGCCGAAGGCCTTGTGCTTGGACAGCTCGTGGAGGATGTCCGAGGCCGGGGTGATCGGGTAGGACCCCAGGAACACCGGCAGTCCGGACTGCACCCCACCCGCGATCAGCCCGTAGGCGAGGGCGAGGTTGCCGGTGATGTTGCGGTAGGTGCCCGGCGCCATCGGCGCCGGCTTGATCTCGTACTGGACCGCGAACGTCTCGGTGGTCTCGCCGAAGTTCCAGCCGGCCTTGAACGCGGTGACGTTCGCGTCGCGGATGTCGGCGACCTTGGCGAAGCGCTTCTCCAGGAACGCCACGGTCGGCTCGGTCGGACGCCCGTACATCCACGACAGCAGGCCGAGCGCGAACATGTTCTTCGCCCGCGCCGCGTCCTTCCGGGACAGGCCGAACTCCTTGACCGCCTCGACGGTCATGCCGGTCAGGTCCACCGGGTGCACGGCGAACGCCCCCAACGGGTCGTTGGCGTCGCCGAGCAGCTCCAAGGGGTTGGCGTCGTAGCCGGCCTTGGTGAGGTTGCGCGCGGTGAAGTCGTGGGTGTCCACGATGATCGTCGCGCCCTTGGGCAGGTCGCCGAGGTTGGCCTTGAGGGCCGCGGGGTTCATCGCGACGAGCACGTCGGGCGCGTCACCGGCGGTGAGGATGTCGTGGTCGGCGAAGTGGACCTGGAACGAGGAGACGCCCGGCAGCGTCCCCTGCGGAGCCCGGATCTCGGCCGGGAAGTTCGGCAACGTCACGAGGTCGTTGCCGAAGACGGCCGATTCCTGGGTGAACCGGTCACCGGTGAGCTGCATGCCGTCCCCGGAGTCGCCCGCGAACCGGATGATCACCCGGTCGAGCTGCTTGACCTGCTTGCCCTGCTGCACAGACACGGCTTGCGCCTACTTCCTGGATCTACCTTGTTCTGGCCGGTTGCTCACGCCTGCGTGCGCGGAGAACCGAGAATCCGCCACCTGTCGATCGTACTCGCGCCACGCCTCAAACTGGAACGTGTTCCAGTTTCCCCTCGTCGTCGGGGAGCACGGTCTCCCACGATAGTCCGGCACCCCCGGGGTCCGGGCCCGTCTCTGTCGGTGGATCGGTGAGCCGGCCCACATGCCGATCCGCGCCGGCGCGGACGAGTTGCACACCAGGTCGATTAAGTCGAGTATGCTTCTCGTGATTACTGAAGAACGTTCCTTGCGGGACGGGAGAGAGACGAGATGACGACTTCGATCAAGGTGCTGGGCGCAGCGGTCGCCGGGGTGCTCGCCGTGACCGGCTGCTCCGGCGGCACCGCGAGCGGTGACGGCGGCGAGACCCTGAACATCAACGCGTTCTCCGTCATGGAGGCGGCCAACGAGCCCGTCTTCGCCGACTTCCAGGACACCGACGCCGGCGAGGGGATCCAGTTCGAGACGTCGTACGGCGCCTCCGGCGACCAGAGCCGCGCCGTCCTCGCCGGTGCTGCGGCGGACGTCGTGCACTACTCGCTGGAGACCGACGTGACCCGCCTCGTCGACGACGGCCTGGTCGCGGAGGACTGGAAGGACAATCCGACCAAGGGCATCGCGACCTCCTCGGTGGTGGTCTTCGTGGTCCGCAAGGGCAACCCCGAGAACATCTTGACCTGGGACGACCTGGTCGAGCCCGGCGTCGATGTCATCACGCCGAACCCCGGCTCGTCCGGGTCGGCCCGGTGGAACATCCTCGCGGCCTGGGCGCACATCGCCGGAAACGGCGGCAGCGAGGACGACGCGAAGGCGTTCCTCACCCGACTGCTCGACCACACGATCGCGCTCCCGGGGTCGGCGCGTGAGGCGACCACGGCGTTCACCGACGGCTCCGGCGACGTGCTGCTGTCCTACGAGAACGAGGCGATCCTCGCCAAGCAGAGCGGCGCCGACATCGACTACGTGCTGCCCCCGGACACGCTGCTCATCGAGAACCCCGCGGCGGTCACCGGGGACGCCGGCGACTCGGCCCAGGCGTTCTTGGACTTCATGACCTCGCCGGAGGCGCAGGCCGACTACGCGCAGTCCGGCTTCCGGCCGGTCATCGACGGCGTCGACGTCGGAGAGGTCGAGGGCGCGAACGACCCGACCGACCCGTTCCCCGCCCCCGACCGGCTGTTCACCGTGGACGGCGACTTCGGCGGCTGGGGCGAGGCCGCAGGCAGGTACTTCGGCGACGGCGAGGAGGGCAACCCGCTCGGCATCATCACCGAGCTCCAGCAGCAGACCGGCAAGGTGGGCGAGGAGTAGTGAGCACGGCCGTCCTCGACGGGCCGACCGGCACCGCCGGCCCCGCGTCCCCCCACGTGCGCCAACCGCGGCGGAGCACGCCGCGCAACACCCTGACGCGCGGGGCCGGCATCGGGCTCGGCATCTCGATGCTCTGGTTCAGCCTGCTCGTGCTGATCCCGCTGTCCGCGGTCGTCGCCGCCGCCTCGGCCGGCGGCTGGGACGGCTACCTCCGGGTGCTGCAGAACGACCAGACCTGGGCCGCGATCCGGCTCACGGTGACCCAGGCCCTGATCGTGACCGCGGTGAACGTCGTGATGGGCACCGTGATCGCGTGGGTGCTGGTCCGCGACCGGTTCTGGGGCCGGGCGGCCCTCGACCTGGTCATCGACGTCCCGTTCGCGATGCCCACGGTGGTGGCCGGTTTGCTGCTGCTCTCCCTCTACGGGCCGAGCAGCCCGATCGGGCTGCACTGGGCCAACACCGAACGGGCGGTGACCCTCGCGCTGGCGTTCGTGACCCTGCCGTTCATCGTGCGGACCGTCCAGCCGGTCCTCGAGGAGCTCGACGCCGACGTCGAGGAGGCCGCGGCCTCCCTCGGTGCCCGCCGGGGCACGATCGTGCGGCGGATCATCCTGCCGAGCCTGGCGCCGGCCATCGCGGCCGGGGCCGCGCTGTCGTTCGCGCGCGCCATCTCCGAGTACGGCTCGCTGGTGCTGCTCAGCGGCAATCGCCCGTTCCAGACCGAGGTCGTGTCGGTCCGGGTGCTCACGTTCATCGAGAACGGCAGCAACACCTCGGCGGCCGCGGTCGCGTCGGTGATGTTGGTCGTGGCGTTGATCGTGATCGTCGCCCTCGACCTCGTCCAGCGGAGGGTGTCGCGCCGTGGTTAGGGTCTCCGCGCCCACCCGGTGGGCCCTGCGCCTGCTCGCGGTGGGCTATGTGTTCTTCCTGGTGGCCTGGCCGGTCGGCCTGCTGGTCCGGCGTACGTTCGACGGCGGCCTGACGAACCTGTCCGACATGCTCGCGGACGAGCGGGCGGTCGCCGCCCTCCAGCTCACCGCGGTGGTGGCCTTCTGGGCGGTCGTGATCAACCTCGTGTTCGGGGTGACGATCTCGATCCTGCTGGTCCGCTACCAGTTCCCCGGCAAGAGGGTGCTGTCGGCTCTGATCGACCTGCCGCTCTCCGTGTCGCCCGTGGTCGTCGGCCTCGCTCTCGTCCTCGTCTACAACGGACGGGACGGCTGGTTCGGACCGACGCTGGAGGACAACGGGCTCCAGGTCATCTTCAACAGTCCGGGCATGGTGATGGCGACGTGCTTCGTGGCGCTGCCGCTGGTGATCCGGGAGGTCGTGCCGGTCCTGACCGAGATCGGCGACGACCAGGAGCAGGCCGCGCGCAGCCTCGGGGCGAGCGCCCGGCAGACGTTCCTCCGGATCACGCTGCCGAGCATCAAGTGGGCCGTCGTGTACGGCGTCGTCCTGGCGCTGGCCCGGTCGATCGGCGAGTTCGGCGCCGTGAAGATCGTGTCGGGCAACATCACCGGTCGCACCCAGACCGCCACCCTCGCCGTCGAGGCGAAGTACCAGAACTTCCAGCAGCCGGAGGCCTACTCCATCGCGTTCCTGCTGGCCCTGGTCTGCATCGCCTGCCTCGTCGTCGTCGCCGTCCTGCGCCCCCGGCGCGACCACTGAACCCTCGTCTCGAAGGAGCACCCCCATGAGCATCGAAGTCTCTGGAGTCACCAAGCGGTTCGGCGACTTCGTCGCCCTCGACGACGTCAGCGTCTCGCTGCCGACCGGGCAGCTGACCGCGCTGCTCGGCCCGTCCGGTGGCGGCAAGTCCACGCTGCTGCGGATCATCGCCGGCCTCGACTCCGCCGACGCGGGCACGGTCAGCATCGAGGGCGTCGACGCGACCAGGCTGCCCCCGCAGAAGCGCAACGTCGGGTTCGTGTTCCAGCACTACGCGGTCTTCAAGCACATGACCGTGGCCAAGAACGTCGCCTTCGGGCTGGAGATCCGGCGCCGGCCCAAGGACGAGATCGCCGCGAAGGTCGACGAGCTGCTCCGGCTCGTGCACCTCTCGCAGTTCGCCCACCGGCTGCCCTCGCAGCTCTCCGGTGGGCAGCGCCAGCGGATGGCGCTGGCTCGGGCCCTGGCCGTCGAGCCGTCGGTGCTGCTGCTCGACGAGCCGTTCGGCGCCCTCGACGCCAAGGTCCGCAAGGAGCTGCGCGAGTGGCTGCGCCGGCTGCACGACGAGGTGCACGTGACGACGGTGTTCGTCACCCACGACCAGGAGGAGGCGATGGAGGTCGCCGACGAGATCGCAGTCATCAACGAGGGTCGCGTCGAGCAGGTCGGCACGCCCGACCAGCTCTACGACGAGCCGGCCAACGACTTCGTGATGGGCTTCCTCGGTGACACCACCTCGCTGGGCGGCGTCACGCTGCGCCCGCACGACGTTCACGTCTCGCGCTCGCCCGAGCTCGCGGGTGCGGCCGAGGGCACGGTGTCCCGGCTGCTCCGCGTCGGGTTCGAGGTGCGCGCCACCGTGCTGACCGACGACGGCGACGACGTCACCGTGGTGCTCACCCGCACCCACGCGCGGCAGCTCGGGCTCGAGCCCGGTGTGCGGGTCTGGGTCAGCCCCGCCGCCGGCGCGACGCTGATCGCGTCGATGGCGGTCGTCGGGGTCTGACCCCGGCGCTCGGCGCGCCTCAGCGGTAGTTGGTGAACTGCACCGCGAAGTCGTAGTCCTGCTGCTTGACCAGCGCGATCACGGCCTGCAGGTCGTCGCGCTTCTTCGACGACACCCGCAGCTCGTCGCCCTGGATCTGGGCCTTGACGCCCTTGGGGCCCTCGTCGCGGATCAGCTTGGAGATCTTCTTGGCGTCCTCGGAGGAGATCCCCTCCTTGAGGGCGATCGAGATCTTGCTCTGCTGACCGGACTGCCGGGGCTCGGAGGCGTCGAGCACCTTCAGGCTGACGTCGCGCTTGATCAGCTTGGTCTTGAACACGTCGAGCACCGCGGTCGCCCGGTCGTCGGCCGAGGCCGAGATCTCGATCGCGTGCTCGCCCTGCCACTCGATGCTCGCGCCGGTGCCCTTGAAGTCGAAGCGCGTCGCGATCTCGCGGGCGGTCTGGCCCAAGGCGTTGTCGACCTCCTGGCGGTCGATCTTGCTGACGATGTCGAACGACGAGTCGGCCATGTGCACTCCTGTTGCTGCGCACCCGCGGGGCGGGCGCTGGGTTTTCGTCTGCCGAGGCGGCTGCGCTATTGTTTCGCCAAGTTGCCGCCGGGCCAAACGGCCCCACGCAGCACCCCCGGCAGGTTGCCCGAGCGGCCAATGGGAGCGGACTGTAAATCCGTCGGCTTTGCCTACGAAGGTTCGAATCCTTCACCTGCCACATGGGATGAGAGGCCCCTGACCAGCAGTACGCCGGTCGGGGGCCCTTCTCGTCCTCGGGCCCGTGCCGGCCCGGTCTCGATGAGCAGCGCCGACCAGAGCAGTGACTCCGACCTCGCCGATCTGTCCATCTCGGCGTTCTCGGTTCGTCGTCTGGGCAAGACGTTCGAACCAGAGGAGACCGAGATGATCGTGCGACTGCAGGATGCCTACCCCGAGCTCGTCCAGGCTCAGGAGATCCAAGCCCGCCGTGAGCTCGAGCAGCGCGAGGCCCGTCGCCGGGTGCGGCGCGCGCGGGCCGCGGCCCTGCTCGGGCGCGGCTACCCTCGAGCCGAGGAGGTCCGATGAAGTACCTGTTGCTCATCTGCGGCGACGAGAACGGTGACTTCTCCGGCGTCGACCTCGACCCCACCGCGTGGGTGGAGGAGATGACCGCGCGGGGTGTGCGCAAGGACGGCGACCGCCTGGCGCCGACCAGCGCCGCCACCACGGTCCGCATGGACGGCGCCAGCGTGCTGGTGTCCGACGGCCCGTTCGCGGAGACCAAGGAGCAGGTCGGCGGGTTCGACATCATCGAGGCGGCAGATCTCGACGAGGCGATCGAGATCGCCTCGAAGCACCCGGTCGTGCAGATCGGGACCATCGAGATACGGCCGTTCTGGGGCCAGTGACCGAGCGCGACGCGGGGGTCGACGAGGCGGTCGCCGCGGCCTTCCGCACCGAGTGGGGCCGCATCGTGGCGACGCTGATCCGCACGACCGGCGACTGGGACCTCGCAGAGGAGTGCGCACAGGACGCCTTCGCACGTGCCCTCGAGACGTGGCCGGCAGGCATCCCCGACAAGCCCGGTGCGTGGCTGACCACGGTTGCCCGCAACCGGGCGCTGGACCGGATGCGTCGCGCAGGTGTCGAGGCGGCCAAGCTGAGGGAGGTGGCCGCGCTGCCCGGGCCCGACGCGCCAGCGGCCGATGACAGCGGGATCGTCGACGACCGGCTGCGGCTCGTGTTCACCTGCTGCCACCCCGCCCTGCCGGTGGAGGCACGGGTCGCGCTGACCTTGCGCACCCTCGCCGGCCTCACCACCGCCGAGATCGCGCGGGCGCTGCTCACCTCGGAGCCGACGATGGCCAAGCGACTGGTGCGCGCGAAGCACAAGATCCGGGCCGCCGGCATCCCCTACCGGGTGCCGGCGGCCGAGGCGCTGCCCGAACGACTCGACGGCGTGCTGGCCGTGGTCTACCTGCTGTTCAACGAGGGGTACGCCGCGAGCGCCGGCGAGGTACTGATCCGGCGCAGGCTCTGCGACGAGGCACTCAGGCTGGCCGGCCTGCTGGTGCGACTGCTCCCGTGCTCGGAGACGTTCGGCCTGGCTGCACTGCTGCTGCTGCAGCACTCGCGCCGCGACGCCCGGGTCGATCGCCACGGGCGGCTGGTGACCCTGGACCAGCAGGACCGCTCCCGTTGGGACCAGGAGGCCATCGACGACGGGCTGGCCCTCCTGGAGCGGGCCGGCGGCGAGGGACCCTACGCCCTCCAGGCGCGGATCGCCGCCTGCCACGCGACCGCACCGACCGCCCGCACCACCGACTGGCGGCGGATCGTCGACCTCTACACCACGCTCCTGGAGGTCACCGGCTCACCGGTCGTGGCCCTCAATCGCGCCGTCGCGGTCGGCATGGCCCACGGTCCGCAGGCCAACCTGAGCCTGGTCGAGGAGCTCGAGTCCTCCGGCGACCTCGCCGGCTACCACCTGCTCCCGGCGGTGCGAGGCGACCTGCTCGAGCGGTCCGGCAGGCTCGACGAGGCGCGGGAGTCCTACGCACGAGCACTGGCGCTGGCGACCAACGAACCGGACCGCGACCACCTGCGCCGTCTCATCGCGCACGGGCGTCCCTGAGAGACCGCGGCCGCGGGCCGGCCGCCCCTAGTCGCGACCCTTCCGCCGAGCTCGGGTGGACTCTCCGGCTCCACTCTCCGGTCTCGGCAGCCGCGGCCTGGCGAAGACACCCGATCCGGCCTCGCTGTGCGCCGGGTGGCGGACGTCGCTGATCGGCCCCGGACTCATGCCGGTGGTGCGCGCGATCTCCCCCGCCACCTCGGCCGCGAGCAGCCGGCGCTCCGCACGCTGGCGGAGCCGGGTCTCGTGGAGCAGCGCGCGTGCGATGGCGAACATCATCGCGATCATCACGACGCTGAACGGCAGCGCGAGCAGGATCGCCATGGTCTGCAGCGCCGAGAGGGCGTCGTCGCCGGTGACGGCGCCGGAGACCAGCAGGGTCGCGGCGATGATGCCCTCCAGGCTGGCCCAGAAGACGCGGCTCCACACCGGTGGGTTCGCATCGCCCCCCGTGGCGAGCATGTCGACCACGAACGAGCCGGAGTCGGAGCTCGTGACGAAGAAGATGATCACCAGGGCCATCGCCACGACGCTGAGCAGTCCCGAGGCGGGCAGGCCGTCGAGGAGCTGGAACAGCGCCTGGTCGGTGGAGACGGAGCCGTCCGCGCCGACCAGGCCGCCGGAGCCGTAGAGCTCGCGGTAGATCGCGGAGCCGCCCATGACCGAGAACCACAGGAACGTCACGAGCGTCGGCACGAGCAGCACGCCGATGACGAACTCGCGGACCGTGCGGCCGCGCGAGATGCGGGCGATGAAGACGCCGACGAACGGTGCCCAGCTGATCCACCAGCCCCAGTAGAACGTCGTCCAGCCCGAGAGCCAGGCCGACCCGTCGCTGCCCTCGAAGGAGAGCGTCCGGAAGGACAGGGCGAAGAAGTTGTTGAGGTAGGAGCCGAGCTGCTGGACGAAGTCGCTGAGGATGAAGACCGTCGGGCCGAGGACCGCGACCAGGACCAGGAGCGCTCCTGCCGTCACCATGTTGATGTTGGAGAGCCACTTGATGCCGCGGTCGATGCCGGTGACGACCGAGGCGATGGCGATCGAGGTGATGGCCACGATGAGGAGCACCTTGAGCGTCGTGGTGCTCTCGCCGACGACCCCGAGGTACTCCAGGCCGGCGCCGACCTGGCTGACGCCGAACCCGAGCGAGGTGGCGACACCGAAGAGGGTGCCGATGATGGCGACGACATCGATCACGTCGCCCAGCCACCCCCTGACGCGGTCCCCCAGGAGCGGCTCGAGGGCCCAGCGGATCGAGACCGGGCGCCCCTTGCGGTGGACGGCGTACGCGACGGCCAGGCCGACGACGACGTAGATCGCCCACGCGTGCAGGCCCCAGTGCAAGAAGGTGGTGTCGGTCGCGGCCCTGGCTGCGGCGGCGGGACCGTCCGCCGTGCCCGGGGGCGGTGACGCGAAGTGGTTGAGCGGCTCGGCCACGCCCCAGAAGACCAGGCCGATGCCCATGCCGGCGGCGAACAGCATCGCGAACCACGACTTCAGTCCGAACTCCGGGTCCTCGTCGTCCTTGCCGAGGACGACGTTGCCCGTCGGGGAGAACGCGACCGCGAGAGCGAAGAAGACGAACACGCCCACCAGCAACACGTAGTACCAGCCGAGGTCCTCGATGACGGTCGACTGGGCAGAGCTCAGCGTCTCGCCCAGCCATCCCGGCGCGATGACCGCCGCGAGGACGAAGGTCAGCAGGACGACCGCGGCCGGCCAGAAGACGCGTGGAGCGGGGATCGCGGCCCCCGGCCGCAGACCTCTCTGCTCCGGCTGCGCCGCCTGCAGCGGCCGGGTGGGTGGGTTGTCCTGGATGGTCGACACGGGTCGCGGATCCTCCCTGAGTGCTCGATTCGGATCCCCAGCACCGTAATGAAGGTGCCGGTCCGACGCACTTCCTGGCCGATGGGGTGTGCTGCCGATGAGTACGAACGCGGTCCGCGGGCCGGTGTCATCGCGTTCGCCAGGGGCCGCCCGGGCCGGTCGGGTTCAGCGCGTGACCGCAGGCCGCCGCGTGTCGAGCTGTCGGACTGACCGGCCCAGCGCGGCCGCCAGGTCCTCCAGGTCCGGGCCGTCGCGGCGGGTGAGCAGGTAGACGCCGCGCGTCGCCGGGTCGGCGAGCCGGACGACCGTCACGTCGGCGCGCAGGGCGGGCAGCAGGAGGCCGGGCACCAGCGCCACCCCCAGGCCGGCCGCGACGAGCCCGGTCTTGGCCGCCAGGTCGTCGGCGAGGTGCTCGACGCGAGGCTCGAAGCCAGCGCGTACGGCGAGGGTCCGCAGCAGGGCGATCGAGCCGGGGTTGTCCTCGATCCACCGCTCCTCGCCCAGCGCCGCGATCGGGACCGTCGCCCGGCCGGCCAGGCCGTGGTCCGTGGGGAGGACGACCACCATCTCGTCGTCGACCAGGTGCACGGCCCGCAGATCCGGGTCGTGCGGCAGGCCCGGCGGGGCGTCCGTGACGACCGCGGCGTGCAGCCCCCGGCCCAGCACCATCCCCGCCAGCCGCGGGCTCAGCGCCGTGACCAGCGCACACTCCTGGCCGGTGGTGCCGCGCAGGTCGGCGAGCGCGGTCGGGACCAGCGCCGCGGTCGCCGAGGGGACCGCGCCGACCGACAGCCGTGCGGGCT
>NZ_DASWVI010000112.1:0-5543 GCF_036401255.1 Nocardioides sp.
CTCGTTGCTGGACAGCTTGTACGACGTCATCCCGGGTCGGACCGTCGGCGGCTTGCCGGCGACGTACGGCGGGATCTCCGCGACGTTGGGCCGGGGCTGGGGGCTGGTCATGGGGGCCACCCTAGTGAGGCCCGTCTCAGCCGGTCCGACGGCGCCAGGGGCGCAGGACCAGCGCCAGCACGATGCCGATCCCGACCCCGAGCACCGCGCCGGTGACGTTGTCGACCACGTCGGTGACGTCGCAGGCGCGGTCGAGCCGGGCCAGGGCCAGCTGGGTGGCCTCGATCGCCACCGAGTAGCCCGCCAGCGCCGCCAGACCCGCGGGCACGACGGCCCACGCCGTCCGCCACCGGGCGGCGGCGACCACGAGCAGCGCCCCGGGCGGCACGAACACCACGGTGTTGAGCAGCCGCTGACCGCCGGAGAAGATCCAGAACCCCTCGGGTGCCGGACCCCCGACGTCCCACGAGCAGCCGGTCAGCCGGCCCTCGGCGGGCACGATGCCCGGTGCCCCGTTGGCCGGGATCAGCGTGATCGAGGCGATCACGGCCAGCGACCAGACGAACCCGCCGATGGCCCCGGCGCTGACCCAGCCGAGCCGGGGTCGCAGGGCGAGCGCGAGCAGCAGGCTCACCGCCCCCGACACGAGGACCAGGAGCAGCATCACCTCCACGCCTCCGACCGGGAACACGACCCCGAGGTTAGGTCACGGACCCGGGGTCACTGAGGACTGCTCGAACCGCCCGGTGCTGAGCAGCCTGTGACCCGACGCAGGTGCCTGCAGGGTGGGGCCACCGCAACCACACCGGTGGAGCATCACGACCCGGTTGATCCCGCGGCCCGCGCGGCGACGGAGTCGACGCGCGAGACGCGGCCTAGGATCGAGACCGTGGGTCTCTTCAAGCTGATCGGCTGGCTGCTCACCAACGCGGTCGCGCTGGCGGTCGCCTGCCAGCTCTTCGACGGCATCGGGTTCCGCGACGGCGCGACGTCGGGGATGGACGAGGTCTCGGACAAGATCTGGCCGCTGCTGTTCGTGGCGCTGATCCTCGGCATCGTGAACTCGTTCGTGAGCCCGGTGCTGAAGTTCCTCTCGATCCCGTTCGTCATCATCACGCTCGGGCTGTTCCTGCTGGTGATCAACGCGCTCATGCTGCTGTTCACCGAGTGGCTCGCCGGGCTGTTCGAGATCGACTTCTACGTCAACGGGTTCTGGACCGCGGTCGGCGGCGCGATCGTGATCACGGTCGTCACCTGGATCGTGGGCCTGCTGCTCGGCGACGCCCAGGAGGGCTGAGCGTGCTGCCCCCGGCGCGCACACCGGGGCGCTACCACCTCGCCGTGGTCTGCCTCGGCAACATCTGCCGCTCGCCGATGGCCGACGTCGTCCTCGCCGAGCGGCTGGCCGACGCCGGTCTCGACGACCGCGTCTCGGTCGGCAGCTCGGGGACCGGGGGGTGGCACGTCGGGGATCCCATGGACCGCCGCGCCGCGGCGACCCTGACCGCGGCCGGGTACGACGCCACCCGGCACCGGGCCCGCCAGTGGGCCGGCGACGCGGACGCGGGCGCGGCCGACCTGGTGCTCGCCATGGACGCCCAGAACCTCGCCGACCTCGGCGGACCGACCGACCGCACGCGGCTGTTCCGCGACTTCGACCCGCTCGATCCCGGGAGCGACGTGCCCGACCCGTACTACGGTGGGGACTCCGGATTCGAGGAGGTCCTCGCGATGGTCGAGCGCACGGCGAGATCACTGGTCGACTCCTTGGAGCGTGAGCGCCCCTGGGACAGCGGGGCCGTCGGGTGACCCGCCAGCCGCTGGTCGCCCGGCGCGCCGAGGAGCTCCTCGGCGCCTCCGTGGTGGCCACGGCACCGGTCGCCGGCGGCGACATCGCCACGGCCACCCGGCTGCGGCTGAGCAACGGCACCACCGCGCTGATGAAGACGCTGCCGCACGCGCCCGAACGGTTCTTCACCACCGAGGCCGACGGCCTGCGCTGGCTCGCCGAGACCACGCCCGACGGCGGCGTCAGCACCCCCGAGGTCCTCGGCGCCGACCACGAGTGCCTGATCATCCGCTGGGTCGAGCCCGGCAAGAACTCCGTCGACGCCGCGACCGCTCTCGGCCGGGCGCTCGCCACCACCCACGCCGTCGGTGCCCCGTCCTTCGGCGGCGAGCAGGACGGGTTCATCGGCCGGCTGCCGCTGCCCAACCGGCCCGCCGACACCTGGGCGGAGTTCTACGCCGTCCGCCGCGTGCTGCCCTACCTCAAGCTGGCCCGCGACCGGGGCGCGGCGACGCCCGACGAGGCGGCGACGATCGAAGCGCTGCTCCCCCGGCTCGGCGAGCTGGTGCCCGAGGAGCCGCCGGCCCGGCTGCACGGCGACCTGTGGAACGGCAACGTGCTGTGGGGGCTGGACGGGCAGGCCTGGCTGATCGACCCGGCGGCGTACGGCGGGCACCGCGAGGTCGACCTGGCGATGCTGGCGCTGTTCGGGCTGCCGCACCTGCCGAAGGTGCTGGACGCGTACGCCGAGGCCGCGGCCGAGACCACGCCGCTGGCCGACGGCTGGGCCGACCGGGTGGCGGTGCACCAGGTGTTCCCGCTGCTCGTGCACGCCTGCCACTTCGGGGGCGGCTACGCCGGCCGCGCCGCCGAGGCCGCCGCCCGGTTCGCCTGATCCGACGTTGACCCGCCCGAGACTCTCGGGCGGGTCGACGTCGCGTCGGTTCTCAGTCCCGGTTCAGGCTCGGCTGGCACAGTAGGGGCGTGACCACGCCGTCCTCCGCCCGACCCCGGGTGCTCGTCGTCGACGACGACAAGGCCGTGCGCGAGTCACTGCGGCGCTCGCTGGAGTTCAACGGCTACGAGGTCGTGCTCGCCGCCGACGGTGCCGAGGCGCTGGCGGGCATCGCCGCCGCGGCCCCCGACGTGGTCGTGATGGACGTGATGATGCCCCGCCTCGATGGCCTGGAGACCACGCGGGCGCTGCGCACCGCCGGCAACGACCTGCCGATCCTGGTGCTCACCGCCCGCGACGCGGTCGGCGACCGGGTCGAGGGGCTCGACGCCGGCGCCGACGACTACCTCACCAAGCCGTTCGCGCTGCAGGAGCTCCTGGCCCGGCTGCGTGCGCTGCTGCGCCGGGTGGTCCCGCGCGAGGACGTCGCCGACGAGGTGCTGTCGTTCTCGGACCTGTCCATGGACGTCGGCACCCGCGAGGTGCGCCGCGGCGCCCGTGTCATCGAGCTGACCCGCACCGAGTTCGCGCTGCTGGAGATGTTCCTGCGCCGGCCGCGCCGGGTGCTGGAGCGCTCGTTCATCCTCGAGGAGGTCTGGGGCTACGACTTCCCCACGACGGCGAACTCGCTCGAGGTCTACGTCGGCTACCTGCGCCGCAAGACCGAGGCGGAGGGCGAGCCGCGGCTGATCCACACCGTGCGCGGTGTGGGCTACGTGCTGAAGGAGTCGTGACCATCTTCCCGCCGGTCCCTCCCGACGGGCGGTGGCACTACCGCCGCTCGCTGGCCAGTCGCGTCACGCTGCTCACCACGATCGCCGTCGGTCTCACCGTGGCGTTCGTGGCGGCTGGCGCGTACCTGACCGTGCGGATGCAGGAACAGGCCACGCTCGACAACTCCCTCCTGGACCGCGCCCACTCCGTCTCCGCCGACCAGGTCTGCGGCACCGACGCGATGCCCACCGGCCTGCTGGAGGCAGCCGACGTGTGGGTCGCGTGCTTCCAGGACACCCCGCTGGGCGTCGCGAGCGGCAAGGTGCCGTTCCGCCTCGGCGATCCCGAGCAGGCGGTCTGGGCCGGGGAGCGTCCGCAGTCGATGCGCACGATCGTCGGCACCGACGGCACCCACTGGCGGGTGGTCGCGCTGCACCACCCATCCGGCGAGACCATCATCTTGGCCCAGTCGCTCCAGTCCCAGCAGACGGTGCTGCGCAAGCTCGGCATCGTGATGCTGTTCTTCGGCCTGGCCGGGGTGATCGCGGCCGGGATGGCGGGCTGGGCGGTGGCCCGCAACGGGCTGCGCCCGGTGCGCCGGCTCACCTCCTCGGTCGAGCACATCGCCCGCACCGAGGACCTCCGGCCGCTCCCGGTCGAGGGCGACGACGAGGTCGCCCGGCTCGCCTCGGCGTTCAACCAGATGCTCGCCGCGCTGGCCGCCTCCCGCGACCGCCAGCGGCAGCTGGTCGCCGACGCCGGCCACGAGCTGCGCACCCCGCTCACCTCGCTGCGCACCAACCTCGACCTGCTGACCCAGGCCGACAGCACCGGCGGGCTGCCCACCGAGGCGCGTGACGAGCTGCTCGGCGACGTACGCGCCCAGATCGAGGAGATGACGACGCTGATCGGGGACCTGATGGAGCTCTCCCGCGACGAGCCGCTGACCCACGTCGTCGAGGCGGTCGACGTGACCGAGCTCGTCGAGCGCGCGATCGCGCGCGTGCGGCGCCGCGCTCCCGCGGTCGTCTTCGACGTGGCCACCGAGCCGTGGTACGTCGTCGGCGAGAGCGCCGGGCTGGAGCGGGCCGTGACGAACCTGCTCGACAACGCCGCGAAGTGGAGCCCCCCGGGCGGGATGGTGACGGTCCGGCTCGCCGAGGGCACGCTGACGGTCGACGACGAGGGGCCCGGCATCGCCGAGGCGGACCTCCCGCATGTGTTCGACCGGTTCTACCGCTCCGAGGAGTCCCGCTCGATGCCCGGCTCGGGTCTGGGCCTCTCGATCGTGCGGCAGGTCGCCGAGCGTCACTCCGGCACCGTCACGGCCGGCTCGTCGCCGGACGGCGGCGCGCGGTTGACCATGTGGCTGCCGGGGTCGCACGCCCCGGTGCCGGACTGGACGCCGGCGTCGTGAGGGCCGCGGTCGCCGCAGCGCTCGCGCTGCTGAGCCTCGGCGTGGCCGGGTGCTCGTCGGAGTCCGACCGGCCGGACCCGGCGGACGCCCCCGACGCTGCGCTCTCCGAGGCTGCCGACGTCGCGTGGAGCCCGTGCGATGGCCTGGACGCCGCCCAGGTGACCCGGCTCGCCGGCGAGCGGATGGCCGAGCAGACCGGCAGCGCCGACCAGCCGCGGTGCGCGTTCACCCCGGTCACCGAGGGCGGGCCGGCCTTCGACGTCAACTACCTGTGGTTCGACGGCGGCCTCGACGAGGCCTGGCGGTCCATGGGCCGGGTGCAGGGCCGGGTCAGCCGGATCGACGTCCCCGGCGCCGACGCCGCCCGGCTCGTCGTCCACGCCCGCCGGTCGGCGGTGCTGGTCTCCGGGTTCGTGCAGACCGGCGGACTGGTGCAGAGCGTCAACGCCGTCCAGCTGCGGCCGTACGACGAGCAGCAGGTCGTGGCCGCGACGCGCGGTCTGTTGGCGGCCCTGGTGAAGGCGGCGCCGGAGCGTCCGTGAGGATAGCCCGGTGACCGACCAGCTCTCCTTCTTCACCCGCGCCGGCGACGACCTGGTCCCGGCACCCCTGGCCTGCAGCATGTGGAGCGCCGACCAGATGCACGGCGTGGCCCTCAGCGGCGCGCT
>NZ_DASWVI010000113.1:0-2129 GCF_036401255.1 Nocardioides sp.
GGGTCGCAGTGCACGTCGAGGACGTGCGGCCGGTCCGAGGACAGCGCCACCTGCCAGGCGTCGGCGAGCTGCTCGGGGTCGGTGACCGTGGTCGCCCCGAGGCCGCACGAGCGCGCGAAGTCGGCGTACGACACGTCCGGCAGCGCCTGGGACTCCACGAACGTCGGCGTGCCGCCCATCGCCCGCAGCTCCCACGTCACCTGGTTGAGGTCGTTGTTGTGCAGCACCGCGACCACCAGCCGCGGGTCGGCCCACTCCTGCCAGTAGCGGGAGATCGTGAGCAGCTCGGCCAGCCCGTTCATCTGCATCGCGCCGTCGCCCTCGAACGCGATCGCCGGCCGGTCCGGGTGGGCGAACTTCGCGCCGATCGCGTACGGCACCGCCGCGCCCATCGTCGCGAGCGTCCCGGAGAGCGAGCCGCGCATCCGGCCGCGCATCTGGACGTGCCGGGCGTACCAGTTCGCCGCCGACCCGCTGTCGGAGCTGATGATCGCGTCGGCCGGGGCGACCTTCGAGAACTCGTTGAAGATCCGCATCGGGTTGATCGGGTCGGCCGCCACGTGCGCCTCGGCGTCCATCACCTCCCCCCAGTCCGCGACCTTGGCACAGAGCTCGTCGTGCCAGGAGCGGTCCTGCTGCTTCTCCAGCAGCGGGATCAGGGCCCGCAGCGTGGCCTGCGCATCGCCGACGAGATTGACCTCGTAGGGATAGCGCATCCCGACCATCGTGCCGTCGATGTCGATCTGGACGGCCCGGGCCTGGTCCAGCTCGGGGAGGAACTGGGTGTAGGGGAAGTTCGACCCGACGGTGAGCAGCGTGTCGCAGCCCATCATCATCTCGTAGCTCGGGCGCGTGCCCAGCAGCCCGATCGAGCCGGTCACCCACGGCAGCTGGTCGCTGAGCACGTCCTTGCCGAGCAGCGCCTTCGCGACCCCGGCGCCGAGCAGGTCGACCACCTCGGCGATCTCGGCGTCCGCGCCCCGGGCGCCCTGCCCGACCAGCAGCGCGACCTTGCGGCCGGCGTTGAGGACGTCGGCCGCCTGGCGCAGCGCCGCCGGGTCCGGGGTGACCGAGGGCCGCGGGGGCGGGGTCAGGCTCGAGGGCACCATCTTGAACGCGTGCCCCGGGGCGGCGTACTCGAGCTCCTGCACGTCGTTGGGCACGATGATCGCGGTGGGTGCGCGGCGGGCCACCGCGATCCGGATCGCCCGGTCCACGACGTTGGGCAGCTGCTCGGGCACCGTCACCATCTGCACGTAGTCGCTCGCGACGTCCTTGAACAGGCTGACCAGGTCGACCTCCTGCTGATAGCTGCCGCCCATCGCCGTGCGGTTGGTCTGCCCGACGATTGCCACCACGGGCACGTGGTCGAGCTTGGCGTCGTACAGGCCGTTGAGCAGGTGGATCGCGCCCGGGCCCGAGGTCGCCATGCAGACGCCGGGGCGTCCGGAGAACTTCGCGTAGCCCACGGCCTCGAACGCGCTCATCTCCTCGTGTCGCGACTGGATGAAGCGGGGCTGGTCGTCGGCGCGGGAGAACGCGCCGAGGATGCCGTTGATCCCGTCGCCGGGATAGCCGAAGACCTGCTCGACCCCCCCTTCCCGCAGGCGGGCGAGCAGCTGGTCGGCCACGGTCGTCGTCATCTCGTGCTCCCTTCGGGTGATCCTTCGGGTGGGTGTGCGCCGCGGGCCGGTCGGCTCGCGAGCAGCCAGGCCAGGAGCTGGGCCAGGTGCTGGCCCTCGTTGCCCCCGCTGTCGAGGTCGTGGATCTGGGTGCGGCAGGAGAAGCCGTCGGCGAGCACGACGGTGCCGCGGTCGCGGGGGTCGACCTCGCGCAGCCGCGGCAGCAGCACCTGCTCGGCGCACGCCTCGCTGACCGCGCCGTGGCCGGCGGTGAAGCCGAAGTTGCCGGCCAGGCCGCAGCAGCCCGAGTCGAGCCGCTCGACGTCGGCGCCGGCCCGCTCGAGCAGGGCGCGGTCGGCGTCCCAGCCGAGCACGGCGTGCTGGTGGCAGTGCACCTGCGTGATCGCCGAGACCCCCGAGGCGTCCGGCGGCTCCCAGCCGTCGGTGTGCTCGGTCAGCAGCTCGGCGAGGGTGACGGTGTGGTCGCGCACCCGCTTGGTGTCCAGG
>NZ_DASWVI010000114.1:0-2284 GCF_036401255.1 Nocardioides sp.
GCGGCCAGCGCCGCCGCCACCGCCCGGCCGGTCTTGCCGTGTCCGCCGAGCAGCGCGATCCGGGTCATGCGCCGACCCTAGCGAGGGCTGCTAGCCGGACACCTGCCGAGCGCCCGCGCGTCGACGCTGACGGCGCGCACGGCGGGCGGCCCGGTCCTCCTCGTAGCGCGGGTCGAAGTGCGGGTCGGCCAGGAGGTACTGGGCCAGCCGGCCGGGGGGCGGCTTGGGCGGTTGCTCCGGCTCGGGCACCATCCGGCCCTCGACGGCGTCCCAGAAGCGGTCGGCGAGGTGCATGACGCGGCGGGCGACGACGCCGGGCAGGCCGGTGTGGGGCGTGTAGGGGTGCGGCCTGCTCGGCGCCGCCAGCTCTGCGTCGTGGAGCCGCTGGGCCAGCCGGTCCAGCTCGTCGTCGTCGAGCGCCCCGGCGAGCAGCTCGCCGAGGTCGTGCTCACGACGGAACTGCTCGGCCAACGCCTCGTCGACGTCGGACCACACGGCGGGCCAGGCGAACTGCGTCTCGTAGACGGAGCCGTACTCGTGGGCCTTCACGTGCGCGAGCACGACCTCGAGTTCCTTGGCCGCATGCAGGTAGTCGTGCACCCGGGAGCCGCCGTCGGACAGCACGCGCCGGGCCTCGGGCACCAGCACGGCGTCGATCGCGTGGAGGTGCTTGCTGGCCTCGCCCAGGAACGCGTCGATGCGCTGCCGGTCGCCGCGCGGCTCCCCCGGCGGAGCGGCCATGGCCCGAGCGGCCTCGAGCCGCTCGGCCAGCCGCGTGTGCGTGTGCTGGAGTGACCTGCTCAGGACATCGGTCGTGCCCATCGGCCTCACCTCTTCGGGCGCCGTCCTTCCATGGTGCGCCGACGAGGTACGCCGGGCAAGAGGGTCGCCCGAGCCGAGGACCGCGCCCGGGGTCAGACCAGGTCGACCTCGGCGTACGGCGCCCCCGCGGCCAGCGTGGCGTAGCCGGGGCCGCGGTCGAAGAACGCCTCGCTCGCGGCCGGCCGGGCGGCCCGCTCGGCGGCGGTCGCCGCCTCGTCGAAGCCCACCGAGTCGTCGTCCAGGGAGCCGGTCAGCACCACGCCGTAGTCGGCGAGCGCGGCCTCCGGGGAGACCTTGCGCCACACCACGTCGCGGACCACGAGGGCCGGGTCGCGCTGCAGCGGGTCGCCCCAGCCACCGCCTCCGGTGGTGCGGATCCGGATTACCTCGCCCGCGGCCACCGGCTCGGCGTCGGCCAGGGCGTCGACCTCCCGCTCGCGGGGGCCGCCGGGATCGATCGTGACCTGGAACGGCTTGCCGGCCTGGCCGCCCTTGACGCCCCAGCAGGCCAGGATCGACCGGTCGGCGATCGACATGAAGTGGCCGTCCTTGAGCATCCGGATGTGCTTCTCGTAGCCGAGACCGCCGCGGAACCGGCCCGCTCCCCCGCTGTCCATCGTGAGCGAGAGCGACTCGACGCGGAACGGGAACCGGGCCTCGGTGAACTCCGTCGGCAGGTTCCGGGAGTCCGGCACCACGTGGATGGTGTCCTCGCCGTCGGCGTAGTACCGGCCGCCGGAGCCGCCGCCGAGGACCTCGCGCATGAGGTAGGGCCGGCCGTCGAGGTCCTCGCCGTACACGCCGGTGTAGCGGATCGTCTCCTGGTCGGCCGGCATCCGGCCGTCCACCGCCTTCGCGACCACCCCGGCGAGCACGCCGAGCAGGCGCAGGATCACGAACGTGCGCGCGTTGGTCGGCGCGGGGAAGACCGGCGTGAGCAGGGTGCCGGGCTCGGGGAACCGCATCTCGATCAGCGGCACCACGCCCTCGTTGACGTCGAGCTCGGCCATCCGCTCCGGGGAGTCGGCGAGGTTGCGCAGGATCGGCGCGAGCCACTTCTTCAAGAACACGCCGTCGCTGTAGTCACCACAGTGGTTGATCGGGCCCTTGGCCTGCGCGCTCGTGCCGTCGAAGTCGAGGACCAGCCGCTCGCCCTCGGGATCGTCCGGAGGCGTGCGGGTGAGGGTGATCCGCTGGGTGTGCAGCATCGGCTCGTCGACGCCGTCGTGCTCGGCGTAGTCCTCCCACACCCAGCTGCCCACCGGGATCTGGGAGAGGATCTCGCGACGGTAGGTCTCGGTCGTCCGCGACAGGATCGCGTCGAAGCAGGACTCGACCGTGGCGACGCCGTAGCGGTCGAACAGCTCACCGAGCCGGCGCGCGCCCATGAGGCAGGCGGAGCACTCGGCGTCGAGGTCGGCGGCCAGCGACTCGGGCATCCGCGAGTTGCGGGTCATGATCG
>NZ_DASWVI010000115.1:0-14488 GCF_036401255.1 Nocardioides sp.
CGTCCTTGTAGACGCGGCCGCTGACGCGCGACCCGTAGGAACGGCCGAACAGGCTCATCGCGAGCTCGGTGCGTCCCGCACCCATGAGGCCCGCGACGCCGACGATCTCACCGCGGCGCACGCTGAGCGAGGCGCTGTCGACGACGCGGCGGGTCTGGTCGATCGGGTGGTGGACGGTCCACTCCTCGATGCGCAGGACCTCCTCGCCGATGTTCGGCGTGTGGTCCGGGAACCGGTTGTCGAGCGAGCGCCCGACCATGCCCCGGATGATGCGCTCCTCGCTGACCTTCTCGTCGCCGCGCATCTCGAGCGTCTCGATGGTCTTGCCGTCGCGGAGGATCGTGATGGAGTCGGAGATGCGGGCGATCTCGTTCAGCTTGTGGCTGATCATGATCGAGGTGATGCCCTTGCCCTGCAGGCCCTTGAGCAGGTCCAGCAGGTGGTTGGAGTCCTCGTCGTTGAGCGCGGCGGTCGGCTCGTCGAGGATGAGGAGCTTGACCTCCTTGCTCAGCGCCTTGGCGATCTCGACGAGCTGCTGCTTGCCGATGCCGAGGTTCTTGACCGCCGTGAGGGGGTTCTCCCGCAGCCCCACGCGCGCCATCAGGTCGATGGCCCGGCTGTTCGCCTCGTCCCAGTTGATCACGCCGCGGGTCGCGGTCTCGTTGCCGAGGAAGATGTTCTCGGCGATCGAGAGCTCCGGGATCAGCGCCAGCTCCTGGTGGATGATGACGATGCCGGCCGCCTCGCTCTGCCGGATGTTCGAGAACTCGACGGGCTGTCCCTCGTAGACGATCTCGCCCTCGTAGGTCCCGTGCGGGTGGACACCGCTCAGCACCTTCATCAGCGTCGACTTGCCGGCGCCGTTCTCACCGCAGATGGCGTGGATCTCGCCACGCACGACGGCGAGGTTGACGTCCGACAGCGCCAGCACGCCGGGGAAGCGCTTGGTGATCGAGCGCATCTCCAGGATCGGCTGGGCCATGGGGCCACCTCCTCGGTGGTTCAGGGTTGGTAGCCCGCGGGCGGGCCCGGGGTCGCCAGGCCCGCCCGCGGGAGGATCACTTCAGCTCGTCCGCGGTGTAGTAGCCCGTGTCGACGAGAGCCGTCTGCACGTTCTCCTTGGTGACGAGCACCGGGTCGAGGAGGTACGACGGGACGACCTTGACGCCGTTGTCGTACGTCTCGGTGTCGTTGACCTCGGGCTCGTCGCCCGCGCTGAGGGCCTTGATCATGTTGACGGTGACCTCGGCGAGGTCGCGGGTGTCCTTGAACACCGTGGAGTACTGCTCACCGGCCATGATCGACTTGACCGACTGCACCTCGGCGTCCTGACCGGTCACGATCGGCAGGTCCTTGCCACCGGGGCCGTAGCCGTTGCCCTGGAGCGCGGCGATGATGCCGAGCGAGAGGCCGTCGTAGGGCGAGAGGACGCCCTGGACGGTCTTGGAGGCGTAGGTCTTGGTGAGGATGTCCTCCATGCGCTTCTGGGCCGTGGCGGGGTCCCACCGCAGGATCGCGGCCTGCTCGAAGTCGGTCTGACCCGAGGGCACCACGATGTCGCCGGAGTCGATCATCGGCTGCAGGATCGACATGGCGCCGTTCCAGAAGAACGTCGCGTTGTTGTCGTCGGGCGAGCCCGCGAACAGCTCGACGTTGTAGGGGCCGTCGCCCTTGGCCTTGAGGCCGTCGACCAGCGACTGCGCCTGGATGACGCCGACCTGGAAGTTGTCGAACGTCGTGTAGTAGCTGACGGCGTCGGACTCCCGGATCAGGCGGTCGTACGAGATGATGTCGATGTCCTGGCTGGCGGCGGTGTCGAGCACGTCGCCCAGCGCGGTGCCGTCGATCGCTGCGATGACCAGCATGTCGACGCCCTTGGTGACCATGTTCTCGACCTGGGAGACCTGGGTCGGGATGTCGTCCTCGGCGTACTGCAGGTCGACCGAGTAGCCGGCGTCCTCGAGCTGCTTCTTGATGTTGTTGCCATCGGCGATCCAGCGCTCGGACGACTTGGTCGGCATCGCGACACCGATGGTCCCGCCGCCGCCGGAGCCGTCTTCGCCCTTCGAGTCGTCGTCGCCGCCGCACGCGGCGAGCGTCAGCGCAAGGCTGCCTGCGACGATCGTGGTGAGTAGCTTGCGCATGCACCTTCTCCAATTCACTACCTGGGGGCGCAGGTCCGTCCCGCACCCTGCTCCGGTCGCGGGGCCCATCACAGCCCCAGCGCCAGTCGGTGGTACGCCGCACTCCACCGCAGCTCCTTGGCCAGGCCGCGGATCGTGGTGTCGGCGTCGATCAGCACGAGCTCCGTGCCGGTCATCTCCGCGAGGTCGTCGAGGTGCTCGGCGCTGAGAGCGGTGGACAGCACCGTGTGGTGCGGCCCGCCGGCCATCAGCCAGGCCTCGGTCGACGTGCGGAGGTCGGGGGTCGGGCGCCACACGGCGCGCGCGACCGGGAGGTTCGGCAACGGCTCGGTCGGGGGAACGACCTCGATCTCGTTGCCGACGAAGCGGAACCGGTCGCCGAGGTCGGCGAAGCCGAGGACCACGCCCGCGCCGGGGGTGGCGTCGAAGACCAGGCGGACCGGGTCCTCGCGTCCGCCGATGCCCAGCGGGTGGATCTCCAGGCTCGGGCGGGCCTGCGCGATGCTCGGGCAGACCTCGAGCATGTGGGCGCCGAGGATCCGCTCCTCGCCGGGGACCAGGTGGTAGGTGTAGTCCTCCATGAAGGACGTGCCGCCCGGCAGTCCCTCGGCGGCGACCTTGAGGGTGCGCAGCAGGACCGAGGTCTTCCAGTCGCCCTCCGCGCCGAAGCCGTAACCGTCGGCCATCAAGCGCTGGACGGCCAGGCCCGGGAGCTGGCGCAGGCCACCGAGGTCCTCGAAGTTGGTGGTGAACGCCGTGAACCCGCCGTCGGTGAGGAACGTCCGCAGCGCCACCTCGATCCGGGCGCCGTAGCGCAGCGACTCGTGCCGCTCGCCGGAGGGCAGCAGCTCGGGGGCGACGTCGTAGGTGTCGGCGTACTCCTCGCAGAGCTTGTCGACGTCCACGTCGGCGACCGCGTCGACGACCGCGACCAGGTCGTTGACGCCCCAGGTGTTGACCGCGACGCCGAAGCGGCGCTCGGCCTCGACCTTGTCGCCGTCGGTGACCGCGACGTTGCGCATGTTGTCGCCGAACCGCGCGAGGCGCATGCCGGTCATCGCGTGCCGGCCCAGCGCGGCCCGTGCCCACACGCCGATCCGGCGCGCGACCTCCGGGTCCTCGACGTGGCCGGTGACCGTCTTGCGGACGACCCCCATCCGGGTCTGGACCGACGCGAACTCCCGGTCGCCGTGGGCGGCCTGGTTGAGGTTCATGAAGTCCATGTCGATCTCGGCCCACGGCAGCGCCTGGTTCGCCTGCGTGTGCAGGTGCAGCAGCGGCTTGCGGAGGGCGTCGAGCCCGGTGATCCACATCTTCGCGGGGCTGAACGTGTGCATCCACGCGATGACGCCGACGCACGCGTCGGTGGCGGTCGCGTCCAGGAGCGCCCGCCGGATCGAGTCGGTCTCGGTGAGGACGGGCTTGGCGACGACCCGCACCGGCAGGTGCGGCGAGGCGTCGAGCGCGGCCACGATCTGCGCAGCGTGCTCGGCGACCTGGTCGATGACCTCGGGCCCGTACAGGTGCTGGCTCCCGGTGAGGAACCAGATCTCGAGGTCTTGCGGCTGCTGGGTCACGCGACTCCTCCGGTCTGCTGCTGGGTCTGGCCGTACACGTTCTGGTAGCGGTCGTAGAGCGAGTCGACGTGCTCCTGCGCGATCGGGAGCGGCGCGCCGAGCTGCCGGGCGATGTGCACGGTGCGGGCGACGTCCTCGACCATGACGGCCGCCTTGACCGCCGACCGGGCGTCGCGCCCGACGGTGAACGGGCCGTGGTTCTGCATGAGCACGGCCGGCGACCGGCTCTCCCGGAGGGTCTCCACGATGCCGCGGCCGATCGAGTCGTCGCCGATCAGCGCGAACGGACCGATCGGGATCTCACCGCCGAACTCGTCGGCGGCCATCGTGAGCACGCACGGGACCGGCTCGCCGCGCGCGGCCCAGGCGGTGGCGTACGTCGAGTGGGTGTGCACGACCCCGCCGACCTCGGGCAGGTGCCGGTAGACGTAGGCGTGGGCCGCGGTGTCGGAGCTGGGCTGTCGCTCCCCCTCGACCAGGTTGCCGTCGAGGTCGCAGACGACCATCGCGTCGGCGTCGAGCTCGTCGTAGGAGACGCCCGAGGGCTTGATCACGAACAGGTCGGTGCCGGGCACCCGTCCCGAGACGTTGCCGGCGGTCCAGACGACGAGCTGGTAGCGGGTGAGCTCGGCGTGCAGGGCGGCGACCTCGGCCTGCAGCCGGCGGACGGCCTCGCGGCTCCCGGCCGGCACCCCGCTCACACCGCACCCCCGGCGTGCGCCTCGCGGCGGATCGCGCGCAGGCGGCGCATCACGTCGTTGGTGCCGCGACCGAAGTAGTCGTGGAGCTTGCGGTACTCCGCGAACAGCACGTCGTACGCCGCCGCCCGGGCCGGGTCCGGGTGGTAGGCACCGCGCTCGACGCCGCCCATCGCGGCGGACGCGGCGTGGATGTCGGGGTAGGCGCCGGCGGCGACCGCGGCGTGGATGGCCGACCCGAGCGCCGGGCCCTGCTCGGAGCGGATCACGGAGATCGGCATGTCGAGGACGTCGGCGTAGATCTGCATCAGCAGCGCGTTCTTGAGCAGCCCGCCGGCGGCGACGAACTCGGTGACGGGGACGCCCGAGCCCTCGAACGCCTCGACGATCACCCTGGTGCCGAAGGCCGTCGCCTCGATGAGCGCCCGGTAGATCTCCTCCGGGCGCGTCGACAGCGTCAGGCCCAGGATCAGGCCGCTCAGCTCGTGGTCGACGAGCACGGACCGGTTGCCGCTGTGCCAGTCGAGGGCGAGCAGGCCGTGCTCGCCGACGGCCTGCGCCGCGGCCTTCTCGGTCAGCAGCTCGTGCACGTCGAGCCCGCGGGCCGCGGCCTCCTCGGCGTACGACGCGGGGACCGCGTTGGTGACGAACCAGTTGAAGATGTCGCCGACGCCGGACTGGCCGGCCTCGTAGCCCCACAGGCCCGGGGTGACGCCGCCGTCGACGACGCCGCACATGCCGGGGACCTCGCGGAGCACCCCGCCGTTCATGATGTGGCAGGTCGAGGTGCCCATGATCGCGAGCATCTGGCCGGCCTCGGTGGACTGCGCAGCGGGCGCGGTGACGTGGGCGTCGACGTTGCCGACCGCGACGACGATGCCGGCGGGCAGACCGGTCCACGCGGCGGCCTGCTCGGTGAGCCGGCCGGCGGGGGTGCCGAGCTGGCCCGAGACGGGCTGCAGCAGGTCGTCGACGAAGCCGGCGAAGTCGGGGTGCAGCTCGGCGAGGAAGTCGCGGGTCGGGTAGGTCCCGTCCTGGAAGATGCCCTTGTAGCCGGCCGTGCAGGCGTTGCGGACGTAGCGGCCGCACAGCTGCCACACGATCCAGTCGGCCGCCTCGACCCAGTGGGCGGTGGCGCGGTAGATCTCCGGGCTCTCCTCGAGCAGCTGCAGGCCCTTGGCGAACTCCCACTCCGAGGAGATCAGGCCGCCGTACCGCGGCAGCCACGCCTCGCCGCGCTTGGCCGCGAGGGCGTTGATCCGGTCGGCCTGGGGCTGCGCCGCGTGGTGCTTCCAGAGCTTGACGTAGGCGTGCGGCTCGCCGGCGTTGCCCTCGACCTCGTTGAGCGGCGTGCCGTCCTCGGTGGTCGGCACCATCGTGCAGGCGGTGAAGTCGGTGCCGATCGCGATGACCTGCGCCGGGTCGGCGGCTGCCGCCTCGAGGGCGGCGGGGACGGCGATGCGCAGCACGTCGATGTAGTCGGCCGGCACCTGGAGCGCCCAGTCGGGGCCCAGCGGGGTGCCGTCGGGCAGCTGGCGGTCCAAGACGCCGTGGGGGTACTCGTGGGTGGCCGAGCCCAGCTCGGCACCGTCCTCGACCCGGACGACGACCGCCCGACCGGACAGGGTGCCGTAGTCCACGCCGACCACGAGCTCGGGGCGCCTGTCTGCAGCCACGGGCGGGTCACCTCCTTGTGACGACCGTCATGTTTGTGAGCGTTCACATGAGTGTGAGCGCTCACATTGCCGTCGTCAAGGGGTGCACCGAAGTTGGGGACGAAAGGTCTCGTCCACCGGGACATTGGTCAGATCACGCCCAGATCACGGCGCCGATCGAGGCAGCGTCGGCGGCACGCCCGAGTGGCTCCTGGGCTGCGGTTTGGTCACCAACCACGGATGGGAGCGCTCCCGGAGTGCGGTTGGTGACCAAACGACGGATCGGCCGGCCCGAGCGATCTCGGCGAGCCGGCGAGCGCCGACGAGCGATGGGTCAGGTGACCGGCACCCGCGGCGAGGACGTCGAGGAGCGCACCACGAGCGTCGTGGGCACCAGGTCGACGGACGCCTCGCGCTCCCCGGCCAGCGCCCGCTCCAGCACGCTCATCGCGCGGACACCGAGCTCGACGAAGTCCTGACGCACCGAGGTCAGGGGCGGGTCGAGGTACGCCGACTCCGGCAGGTCGTCGAACCCGACGATCGAGACGTCGTCGGGGATGCGCCGGCCGGCCTCGCGCAGCGCCGCGTTCACCCCCATCGCCATCTGGTCGTTGGCCGCGAAGATCGCGGTCACGTCCGGGTCGCGCGCCAACGAGACGCCGGCGTCGTACCCGCTGCGCGCGCTCCAGTCGCCGCCCCACCGCAGCGGCGGCACCTCGCGGCCCCACGCCTCGAGCTCGAGCCGCCAGCCGTCCACCCGGGCCGAGGCCTCGGCCCAGCCGGGCGGGCCGGCGACGTGCACGACGGTGCGGTGCCCGAGCTCGAGCAGGTGGCGGGTGGCGAGCTGGCCGCCTTGGACGTTGTCGATGCCGACGGTCAGGGGCAGCCGGGAGAGGTCGCCCTCGACGACCACGGTCGGCACCTCCAGATCGGCGCTCTTGGCGAACCGCAGCATCGACTCGTGCGGGATGATCAGCACCACCGCCTCGACGCCGAGCTGCAACAGCTCCTCCACGCCCTCGCGGGTGTCCTCCTCGGTGAGCGCGTGCAGGGTGCTCACCGCGAGGCGGTAGCCGACCCGCCGGGCCGCCGCGTCCAGGGCGAGCAGCACCTGCTGCGGACCGTGGTGACTGGTGCCCCAGGTCGCGACGCCGATCAGCCGCGAGTGCTTCGAGGCGAGCAGCCGCGCCGACCGGTTCGGCCGATAGCCGAGGTCGACGATCGCCGCCTGCACGCGGGAGGCGGTCTCCGGCCGGACGCTCGGCGCGTTGTTGATCACCCGCGAGACCGTCTGGTGGGAGACCCCCGCGCGGGCCGCCACGTCGGCCATCGTGGGATGGCGCTTCGGGCTCCTCGCGGGCATGGTCGAAGGCTACGCGTACGGACCTCGCGAGCGGCTCAGGCCCGCTTGGTGGCGGCCTTCTTCGTGGTGGTCTTCTTGGCTGGCGCCTTCTTCGCGGCGGCCTTCTTCGTCGTGGCCTTCTTGGCGGCGGTCTTCTTCGCGCCCCGCTTGGCGGCCTTCTTCGCCGGGCCCTTCGCGCGCCGCTCGGCGAGCAGCTCGGCTGCCCGCTCGATCGTGATGGACTCGACCGAGTCCTCCTTGCGCAGCGTCGCGTTGTACTCGCCGTCGGTGACGTACTCGCCGAACCGGCCCGCCTTCACCACGACCGGCTGGCCGGACACCGGGTCGTTGCCGAGCTCCTTGAGCGGCGCCGCCGCTGCCGCCCGGCCGCGCTGCTTGGGCTGGGCGTAGATCCGCAGCGCCTCCTCGAGCGTGATCGTGAGCAGCTGGTCCTCCGACGCGAGGGAGCGGGAGTCCGTGCCCTTCTTCAGGTACGGGCCGTAGCGGCCGTTCTGGGCGGTGATCTCCTCGCCGTCCTCGGCGGTCCCGACCACCCGAGGCAGCGAGAGCAGCTTGAGCGCGTCGTCGAGGGTGACCGTGTCCAAGGACATCGACTTGAACAGCGACCCGGTGCGGGGCTTGGCACCCTTGGGCGCGTCCTCGGGGAGCACCTCGGTGACATAGGGACCGAAGCGGCCGTTCTTGGCGACGATCTCCAGCCCGGACTCGGGGTGCCGGCCGAGCTGGATCTCCTCGCCGGCCGGGTTGGCGAGCAGCTCCTTGGCCTTCTCGACCGTGAGCTCGTCGGGAGGCAGGTCGTCGGGCACGTTGGCGCGGCGGGCGTACGGCGTACCGTCCTCGTCGGGGCCCTCCAGGTAGGGGCCGTAGCGGCCGACCCTCAGATGGATGCCCGAGTCCGGGCCGCCGACCGGGAAGGTCGCCAGCTCGCGGGCGTCGATCTCGCCGAGGCCGTCCACGAGCGGCTTGAGCCCGATGACGCTGTCGGAGCCGTAGTAGAACTCGCCCAGCTCCGACTGCAGGTCCTTGCGCCCGGCGGCGATCTCGTCGAGCACGTCCTCCATGCCGGCGGTGAACTCGTAGGACACCTGCCGCGGGAAGTGCTCCTCGAGCAGCCGGGTCACCGAGAACGCCAGCCACGCCGGCACCAGCGCGGTGCCCTTCTTGTAGACGTAGCCGCGGTTGAGGATCGTGCCGATGATCGAGGCGTACGTCGAGGGCCGGCCGATCTCGCGGTCCTCCAGCTCCTTGATCAGCGTCGCCTCGGTGTAGCGGGCCGGCGGCTTGGTCTCGTGGCCGTTGGCCGCCAGGGACGCGGCCGAGACGGCGTCGCCCTCGTGGAGGTCGGGCAGCGGCACCTGGTCGTCGTCGCTGCGCTTGCCGCCCTCGGTGCCCTCGACGTAGGCCTTGAGGAACCCGTGGAACGTGATCACGCGGCCGGACGCCGCGAACACCACGTCGCGGCCGTCGGCGGCCGCCCCGCCGATGCGCACGGAGACGGACTGGCCGACGGCGTCCTTCATCTGCGACGCGACGGTGCGCATCCAGATCAGCTCGTAGAGCCGGAACTGGTCCCCGGTCAGGCCGGTCTGCGCCGGGGTGCGGAAGGAGTCGCCCGCGGGCCGGATCGCCTCGTGCGCCTCCTGGGCGTTCTTGACCTTGCTGGCGTAGGTGCGCGGCGCGTCGGGGAGGTACTCGGCGCCGTACAGCTCGCGCACCTGCGCCCGCGCCGCCCCGACCGCGGCGTCGGAGAGCGTGGTGGAGTCGGTGCGCATGTAGGTGATGAAGCCGTTCTCGTAGAGCCGCTGCGCGACCGACATCGTCACCGAGGCGCTCATGCCAAGCTTGCGGCTGGCCTCCTGCTGGAGCGTGGTGGTGCGGAACGGCGCGTACGGCGAGCGCCGGTAGGGCTTGGCCTCGACCGATCGGACGTCGTACGTCGTGTCCGCGAGCGCGGTCACCAGCGCCTCGGCGGCGGCGCGGTCCAGGTGGACCCGCTCGCCCTTCTTGCTCTTGAGCAGGCCGTCGGCCCCGAAGTCCGACCCGCCCGCGACCCGGCCGCCGTCGATGGAGTGGAGCTTGGCCGGGAACATCCGGGGCTCCTTGCTCGCCCCGGCGTCGAAGGTGCCCTCGAGGTCCCAGTAGGACGCGACCCGGAACGCCATCCGCTCCCGCTCGCGGTCGACCACCAGCCGGGTGGCGACCGACTGCACGCGGCCGGCGGAGAGGCCGGACATGACCTTCTTCCACAGCACCGGGCTGACCTCGTAGCCGTAGAGACGGTCGAGGATGCGGCGCGCCTCCTGGGCCTCGACGAGGTCCATGTCGAGGTCGCGGGGGTGCTCGGCGGCGGCGAGGATCGCCGGCTTGGTGATCTCGTGGAAGACCATCCGCTTGACCGGGATGCCCTTGGGCTTGAGCTCGTCGAGCAGGTGCCAGGCGATGGCCTCGCCCTCGCGGTCCTCATCGGTGGCGAGGTAGAGCTCGTCGGCCTCCTTGAGCAGGGTCTTGAGCTTGGAGATGTGCGACTTCTTGTCGCGCGGCACCACGTAGTAGGGCTCGAAGCCGTTGTCGACGTCGACGGCGAGCCGGCCCCACGGCTTGTCCTTGATCTTCGCCGGGGTGTCCGCGGCGCTCTGCGGGAGGTCGCGAATGTGGCCGATCGAGGACTCGACGACATAGCCCTGGCCGAGGTACCCGCCGATCGTGCGGGCCTTCGCCGGCGACTCGACGATGACCAACTTGTGGGCCACTGCTCTTCTCTCTCCTGCTGGACGGGCTCGGGTCTCCCGAAAGTACGTGCGGCTGGACACGGTAGCGCGTGTCGGTCACGGCCCCGTCCGGAGCGTCCGTCAACGTTTCGCACCGGTCCCCCGTCAAGGGACAGTAGATGAGCGGCGGACGACCCTCGGGAGGGCCTGGATGCAAGCCGGCACGGACACGGACTTCGCGGACTTCGCGGCGCTGCAGAGCGCGCCGCTGCTGGGCTTCGCGCACGCCCTGACGGCGAACCCGCACGATGCGTGGGACCTGACCCAGGAGACGTTGGCGCGCGTCGCCGAGCGGTGGGGCCGGACCCGGCTCGAGCAGCCGGCGGCGTACGCCCGGACGGTGATGGTGCGGCTCAACATCGACCGGATCCGCCGGCTGCGCCGCGAGCTCCCGCTCGTGGGCACGCCGAGCGAGGAGGCGCCGCTCGAGGTCGTGGGCGAGATCGACGCGTGGCTGGTCGAGGCGCTCGCGACGCTCACTCCGCGCCAGCGCACCGCCCTGGCCCTGCGCTACGTCGAGGACCTCGACGTCCGCGGCATCGCCGAGCGGATGGGCTGCTCGGAAGGAACCGTGAAGAGCCAACTGTCCCGCGGGACCGAGCGGCTGCGACATCACGCGCGCGAGCACGGCCCGCTGCGCACCACCGTCACACGAGAGGACTGAGCTGGATGAACGCGGAGCAGATGACCGAGCAGCAGATCAAGGACGGCTACGCGCGCCTCGACGCCGCCCTGGCCCCGCCGGTGGACGTGGCCCGGCGCGTCGAGCGGCGGGTGTCCGTACGCCGCCGGCGCCGGCGCACCGGGATCGTCGCCGGCACGCTGGCCGCCGCGGTCGTCGCGGGCGGTGCGGTGGTCGCGGCCACGTCGGGCGACGGCGGGCCGGGCGACACCGTCGCGGTCGATCAGCCGAGCGGGCCCGTCAGCACCCTCGTGCTGACCCGGCCCGACGGCTCGACGTACGCGTTCGACGACGTCACGATCAGCTGCGATCCACCGAAGACCACCGACGGCCAGCCGATGGGCGACCCGCGGAAGGGCCGGATCTGGGCCTACAGCCCGATCGCGTTCGACGGCGACCTGGAGAAGGACCCGGTGCTGCGTCAGCCGTTCGTCTACGTCGAGGGCCGGGTGGCGCAGCTGCAGGACGAGCCGACCTTCACCTTCCCGCTCGATCACCCGGCGCGGTCGTCCGACGACCTCCCGATCCTGCTGTTCATGGCCGACACCGAGGGCGCGAAGGACGGCAACGAGGTCTCGAGCGACGCGGGCGGCCAGACGGGAACGGTGCGGGTGCTCGAGGCCGCCTGCGACCCCGTCCCGGTGCTGCGACTCGAGGTGGACGCGACCCTCGGCAGCGAGGAGGGCAAGCAGGCCCTCGACCTCGCGGGCGCGCTGGACTGAGACCGTCGCCGCGGGCTGTGGATGACGACGCCGGATCGGGGGTGGGGCGTGCCAGCGTGGGCGCCCCATCCCGATCGGAGGTCCGATGCACCCCTATGACTACCCCTATGCCGGCTTCGAGAGCTACGGCGAGGAGCCGCGGCTCGACCGGGTGACCCACCTGGTCTTCGTCGACGGCCGCCTCGTCGACACCTGGCGCGAGCCGGCGATCGGCACCCAGTGGGAGGCGGTCGCACTGCGGCACGACCGGGAGGCGCGGCCGCCCGAGCCGCCCCCGCCGGCGCCGCACGAGCGCGTGCGGCAGTGGCTGATCGGGGTCTGCGGTGGCGCCGCTGCCGTCGACCGGCTCACCGACGAGCCGCTGACCGACGATCGCATCGACCTGCCGACCGAGTACCCGCACCCCGCCGACCGGGAGCGCGTCGAGGCGACCGCCGACCTCCTCGACGCGGTCGCCGAGCGTTGCTTCGACGCGGAGACGTCCTACGCCTTCCGCCACGCCCTGCTCGCGCTGTGGGCGGACGACCCGGAGGTGGTCACCCGGGCCGCGACCGCGGGCCACGTGGCCGGCGGCATCTGTTGGGTGGTCGGCAAGGCCAACGGCCTGTTCAGCCCGGTGGGCGGGCTGCGCGTCGGGGTGGTGCAGCAGGCGCTCGCCCTCCGCTCGCCCGCGTCGGGGTACGGCACCACCGTCCGGTCCGCGCTGATCGGGTTCCGCGACCCCGTCGGGCGGTGGGGGCGGCCGGGCGGCGTCCCGGATCTGCTCGAGCTGGGTCGCCCCGACCTCCTGCTGGGCGGGACGCGGGCACGGCTCATCCGGATCCGCGACCGGGCCCGCGCCGCGGCCGCCGCCGCGTGACCCGCCGCGTGACCCGCCGACCGACCCGCCGACCGACCCGCCGTCCGAGGCGGGTCAGGCGAGCAGGAAGCCCTCGGCGACCAGGGAGCGCGCGACGGGCAGGTACTCCTCGCGCGTGGCGGCGGCATCGCGGTCGAGCAACCGGGCGATCGCCTCGAGGATCTGACCGACGCTCAGCTCACCGTCGCAGGCCCCCGCGAGCGCCGCCTCGACGGTGTCGACCTGCCGGGCCCGCCGCAGGCCTCGCTGCTGGCGCAGCACGACGGCCTCCGGGTCCGCAGCTCCCGGCTGCCCCCTGGTCTCCTGCACGACGTCCGAGCGCAGCCGCAGGTGGCTGTCGAGGTCGACGACGGCGTCCCTGGCAGCCGCCCAGCCCGAGATCGCCGGCGCGATCGGCTGCTCCACGTCGTAGGGCCACGAGACGAGCTCGCGCGCATCGCCGCCGCTGCGGCGCAGGTTGATCCAGCCGAAGCCGACCGCCTCGATGCCCTGGTCCTCGAACCACGACAGCCAGGTGTCGTAGCGCACGAGGTAGTCCGCCGACCCGTGCAGGCCCGCGTCCTTGAGCCAGAGCTCGACGTACGCCGCCGGGTCGACCAGCTCGCGCTGCACGACCAAGGCGTCGCAGCCGTCCGGGACCCAGCCCGCGATCCGCTCCTCCCAGGCCCCGCCCGTGGGGACGACCCAGTTCGCGAGCACCTGGCACCACCCGCCGTCGGTGAGGTGCTCGGGCGCGGTCCGGACGATGTGCTCGACGACGCGGTCGCCGGGCAGGCCGGAGTCGCGGTAGACCAGTCGTTCGCCGGTGGCCGGAGAGATCACGAACGGAGGATTGGTCACGACGAGGTCGAACACCTCCCGGGCGACCGGCTCGAAGAACGAGCCGGCCCGGACGTCGACCGGGGACTCGACCGCGTTGAGTGCGAGGTTGAAGCGGGCCAGGCGCAGGGCCCGCTGGTTGACGTCGGTCGCGACGACCTCGGCGCTGTGGCGGGCCAGGTGCAGGGCCTGGACGCCGCACCCGGTGCCGAGATCGAGCGCGCGGCCGACCGGGTCGCGGAGCGTGAGCTGGGCGAGCGAGGTCGAGGCGGCACTGATGCCCAGCACGTGCTCGGGTCCCACCCGGCCACTGCCGCCGTCGAGGCCGGGGGTCAGGTCGGAGACGACCCACAGGTGCTGGTCGTCGGTGGCGTAGGGCCGCACGTCCAGGCGCGCGGCGACCTCGCCGACCGTCTGCTCCAAGAAGCCCTCCGCGGCGAGCCGGTCCACCAGCCCCGGCAGGGCCCGTTGCGCCGCCGCCAGCCCGACCGGCGCCTGCAGGAGGAACAGCCGGATCAGGGTCTCCAACGGCCAGCCGCCGGTCGTACGCCGCAGGCCGGGCGTCGTCTCGTTGCGCCCGAGCGCGGCGTGCGCCTCGGCCCCGAGGACCTCGGCCACGGCGTCGTAGGTGAACCCGGCCATCACGAGAGCGGCTCGCAGTCGCTCGGGGAGCTCCGAGATCGAGGGAGCTGTCACGCTCCCGAGCCTATGCCTCCGTCCCCCGCGACCACCCCAGGCCCCGATGGCCCGGACGGACTAGACCAGAGCGGAGGTCGGGCGCCAACCCCGAAGAACCCGTGGTGTTCGGGACCTTGGTCCCTTTACATTCCCACCACGGCGGCCTTCGGGAGGGAGGCCGGCACGGTGAGGGGAGTGTCGGTATGCACAGCACGACCAGGCAGAGGATCGCTCGCACCTTCGGAGCGCTCGCGATCACGGCGCTCGTCACCGCCGGTCTGGCGGTCTCCACGGCGACCCCGTCCCAGGGAGCCGCTCCGCCGTCGGCAGTCGACGGCCGGCGCGCCGGCCTGCCCGTGCTCTCGGGGTCCGGCGTTGCCGGCACACCCCTCAGCGTGCTCGTCGACGGGCTGGCCACGCTGCTGCCCGTGCAGTGGTTGCGTGACGGCACGCCGATCCCCGGGGCGACCGGCGGCACCTACATCCCCGGGCTGTCCGACGTCGGCCACCAGATCAGCGCGCT
>NZ_DASWVI010000116.1:0-3087 GCF_036401255.1 Nocardioides sp.
GATGTTCATGTCGGCCATGATCTTGAGCCGCGAGATCACGCCGTTCTGGATGTTCTTCGGCGATCGGTGGGCGTCGTGGAGCACGCCGTCGATGCGGTAGCGGACCCGCATGTCGCGCTCGGTGGGCTCGATGTGGATGTCCGAGGCCCGGTCGCTGATCGCCTGGTTGATCAGCAGGTTGACGAACCGGACCACGGGCGCCTCGTCGGAGACCTCCGTCAGCGTCGCCAGGTCGTCGGGGCCGTCCTCGGGGGTCAGGTCGGAGGTGAGGTCGTGCAGCTCGCCCTCGGCGCGGTAGACCTGGTTGATCCGGGTCTCGATGTCGGCGCGGTTGGCGATCGCGAAGCGCACCCGGCTGCGGGTGAGACGGCTCAGGTCGTCCTTGAGCTCGATGTCACCGGCCTGGCGCACGCTGACCGCGACGACCAGCTCCCCGTCCTCGTGGACGAGCGGGAGGACGCCGGCTCGACGCGCGAAGTCGGCCGGCAGCAGGGTCACCGCGGCCATGTCGACGATGAACTCGGACAGCTCGACGTACTCCAGACCCGCCGAGGCGGCCGCGGTGCGCACGACGGTGGTGCGATCCACCCAGCCGCTGTCGAGCAGGACCTCGAGCACGGTCCGGCCGCGCTCCGCCGCGAGGCGCTCGGCCTCGTCGAGCTGGTCGGCGGTGATCCACCCGCCCTCGAGGAGGGCGTGGACGGTGTCGCTGGCGGTGTGGCTGCGCACGGGGTCAGCCGATCATGTCGTAGATCTTGAACATCGGCATGTACAGCGCCACGATCATCGACCCGACGAGCCCGCCGAGGAACGCGATCATCAGCGGCTCGATGAGCGCGGTGAGGCCCTCGGTCATCGACTCGACCTCCGCGTCGTAGAACTCCGCGATCTTCGCCAGCATGGCGTCCATGGCGCCGGACTCCTCGCCCGAGGCGATCATCTGCACCACCATCGGGGGGAACACGTCGTGGTTGGCGAGCGGGCCGGCGACCGACTCGCCCTGGCGGACCGACTCCTTGACCTCGGCGAGCGCCCGGCCGATGACGACCGAGCCGGTCGTGTCGGAGACGATGTCGAGCGCGTGGAGGATCGGTACGCCGGCCGAGAGCAGCGTGCCGAAGTTGCGGGCGAACCGGGCCAGCGCCAGCTTGCGGAACAGGTTGCCGAACACCGGCGTGCGCAGCTTGAGGGGGTCGACGACGTTGCGGACCCGCTCGGTCCTGCCGTAGCGGCGCCACCACCAGACGAACACCCCGGTGAGCACCGCGCCGGCCGGGACGACGTACTTCATCGCCGCCGAGAGCATCACCAGGATCCGGGTCGGCAGGGGCAGCTCGCCGCCGAGGTCCTCGAACATGTGCTGGAAGACCGGCACGACGAAGACCAGCAGCGCGATGCACATCACGATCGCCAGCACGAACACCACGGCGGGGTAGGTCAGCGCGGCCTTGATCTTGCTGCGCAGCTTGACCTCGGCCTCGAAGTTGTCGGCGATCTGGCGCATCGCCGTGTCGAGGAAGCCGCCGGCCTCGCCCGCCTTGGCCATGCTGATCATCAGCGGCGGGAACACCCGCGGCCACCGGCCGAGGGCGGAGGACAGGCTGTGCCCGGCCTCGACGTCCTGCTTGACCGCGCGCAGGACCTTGCGCAGCTCGGGGTTCTCGACCTGCTCGGCCATGATCGACAGCGCCCGCAGCATGGTGAGGCCGGCGTCGATCATGGTGGCGAACTGCCGGGCGAAGACCGCGAGGTCGCGCGGCTTGATCCGCTTCTTGAAGCCCAGCTTGATCTCGCGCTGCATGCCGACGTTGGCCGGCCGCACCTGCAGCGGGACGTAGCCCATGGCCCGGAGCTTGTCGGCGACCGCGGCCTCCGAGGCCGCCTCCACCTTGCCCTCGGCGAAGTGTCCCTGGGCGTCGCGGACCTTGTAGGCGTACTGCGTCATGGTCGCCACGGTCACTCCCAGCTGGCGGGGGCCCGCCGTACGTCGGAGGCGACCAGCGTGTCGAAGTCGGCCCGGTTGGTGCAGTGCTCCAGGCCGGCGGCATAGCTGATCCGGCCGGCCTGCACGAGCGCGGCCAGGTGGGAGTTGAGCGTCTGCATGCCGTCCTTCGCACCGGCCTGCAGCGCGCCCTGGATCTGCTGGAGCTTGTCGTCGCGGATCATCGCCCGGATGCCGGAGTTGCAGACCATCACCTCGACCGCGGCGACCCGGCCGCGCTCGTCGGCGGTCTTGACGAGGGTCTGGCAGACGACCCCCTGCAGGGTGGCCGCGAGCTGGGTGCGGATCTGCTGCTGCTGCTCGGCGGGGAACACGTCGACGACGCGGGTGATCGTGTCCTGGGCCGACTGGGTGTGCAGGGTGGCGAACACGAGGTGGCCGGTCTCGGCGGCGGTGAGCGCCACCGAGATCGTCTCGAGGTCACGCAGCTCGCCGACCAGGATGACGTCGGGGTCCTGGCGCAGCACGTGCTTGAGGGCGTCGCGGAAGCCGTGGGTGTCCGCGCCGACCTCGCGCTGGTTGACCAGGCAGCCGCGGTGCTCGTGGAGGAACTCGATGGGGTCCTCGATCGTGACGATGTGGCCGCGCCGCGTGCGGTTGATCCGATCGATCACCGCCGCGAGCGTCGTCGACTTGCCCGACCCGGTCGGCCCGGTGACGAGGACGAGGCCGCGCTTGAGGTCGCTGAAGCCCGCGACCGCATCGGGCATCCCGAGGTCCTCCAGCGGCAGGATCTCCCACGGGATCATCCGCATCACCGCACCGACGTGCTCGCGCTGCTGGAAGATGTTGACGCGGAAGCGCGCGTGCCCGGGCACCGCATAGGCGAGGTCGAGCTCGAGCTCCTCCTCGAACACCTTGCGCTGGCGCTCGGTCATCACGCCGTACAGCGTGCGGCGCAGCTGGTCCCCGGCGAGGGGCTCGTAGCCGGGGATGACCTCCATCTCGCCGCGCAGCCGCACGGTCGGCGGCGCGCCCACGGTGAGGTGCAGGTCGGAGGCGCCCACCTGCAGCACGTGGATGAGCAGGTCGTCGAGGTTGAGGGCGGCGGCCTCGGCCGCGGGCGGCGCCGACGGCCCGGCGGT
>NZ_DASWVI010000117.1:0-4983 GCF_036401255.1 Nocardioides sp.
TCGAGGCTGAGCACCGCCGGCTGCTGGCGGCGGAGGGCCGGTTCTTCGACGTCGACACCCACACCCCCTCCCTGGCGGGCACCACCACCGTGCGCGGCGAGCTCGACCTGGCCGACGCCCTCGACCTCGACCACGCCCTCAGCGTCGGCGCACAGGAGCTCGCCGCCCTCGGCTGCGCCGAGACGCTGGACGTGCGTCGGGCGATGGCCGCCGGGGCCCTGGCCCGCGGCGACCTGACCCTCGGCCTCGGCGAGACCCAGCAGCCGCGACGCCCGCACCGTCAGCTGACGATCTACACCCACCTGTCCGAGGAAGCCCTGGCCGGGGTGGAGAACACCCGCTCCCACGTGCTCGTGGACCAGGTGGAGGGCTGGTGCGCCACCGCGACCGGCCCGGTCAGCCTCCGCCCGGTGCTGGACCTGGGTGAGCACATCGAGGTGCCCGGCTACACGCCCTCACCCCGCCTGCGCGAACAGGTGATCCTCACCCATCCGACGTGTGTGTTCCCCGGCTGCACGAGACCATCGCGGTCCTGCGACCTCGACCACGTCATCCCCTGGGACCAGGGCGGCCCGACCTGTTCGTGCAATCTCGTGCCGGCCTGCAGATTCCACCATCGCCTGAAGACCCGGGGCGGTTGGCGCCTCGAACGGACCGGCCACCGGCTGTTCACCTGGACCAGCCCCCACGGCCGCACCTACACACGACATACCTGAGCACCCGACCCCGCCGGCCACGGCCGGCGGGGCCACACCCATGCCCAGGGCCGGCGAGCGTGCCCGGACGGGGTGGTTTCGAGACAGGCGCCAGCGCGCCTTCCTCAACCACCGTGCGCCAGGACTGCCCAGAACGACCCGCCACCCGACCCCCTCGCCTTCGACGGTGACCACAGCACGACCACCCCAGACCACTGCAAGCCGAGCGCCGACGGCGACCACGCCTGCGCAACCACAGCGGACGGTGACCACGTCACCTCGCCGACCGCGACCGCAATCGAGAGCATCCGGCCGGCCGGGCCGGTCAGTTCAGCCGGCGCATCGTCGGGGGGACTCCCCCACCGCGGTGGACCTCCTCGACGAGCTCCTGGAGCGCGGTGAGCGCGACGTTCTGGGGCATCGGGCCGAACGAGACCCGCGCCACGCCGAGCTCCTCGAGCCGGGCCAGCGGCGGGATCCCCGGGATGCCGATCATCGTCAGCCGCTGCGGGCCGAAGGCCTCGACGAGCGCGGCGACCTGCTCCTCGTCGAGCTTGGCGGGCACGAACACCACGGGCGCGCCGGCGTCCAGGAACGCCTTGCCGCGCTCGATCGCGTCGGCGAGGACGTCCTGGGGGTCGCGGTCGCGGCCCTTCACGAACGCGTCCGTGCGGGCGTTGAGCACGAAGTCCACGCCCTCCTGCTCGGCGACCCGCATGATCCGCTCGACGTTGGCGGCCGCCTCGGCCACCGGCCGCATCTGGTCCTCGATGTTGGCGCCCACGACGCCCAGGCCGATCGCGCGGCGGATCGTCTCGGCCGGGTCGCCGTACCCGCCCTCGAGGTCGGCGGTCACCGGCAGGTCGGTGGCGGCGACGATGCGGCCCACCGCCTCGAGCATCAGGTCGACCGGGATCTGCTCGCCGTCGGGGTAGCCGTAGGACGCGGCGATCGAGTGGCTGGCGGTCGCGAGCGCGGTCGTGCCGGGCACGTCCGCGACCACCTTCGCCGAGATCACGTCCCACACGTTCACCAGGGTGAGCAGCTCGGGAGCCTGGTGGAGCCGGAGGAGGGCGCTGGCCTTGGCGGCGGTCTGGTCGCTCATGTCGCGAGCCTAGAGGTCACTCCCAGAACACGCGGTCGACGACGGCGCGCGCCAGCCGCGTGTAGCGCAGCTGGTCGTTGACCATCGCGTCGGAGGACCCGGCGGGGTAGCCGAGGATCGCGGCGACCGCGGCGCGTTCGCGGATGTCGCGGGGCAGCTCGTCGGCTGCGCGGCCGCGGACCAGCGTAACCGCGTTGCGCACCCGGCTCACCCGGCGCCAGGTCTGTTGGAGCACCGCGGCGTCCTCCTCGCCCACCAGACCGGCCTCACGCGCCGCCGCGAGTGCGTCGAGCGTCCGGGAGGTGCGCAGCCCGGGGACCGTGCCGGCGTAGCGCATCTGGAGCAGCTGGACGGTCCATTCGATGTCGGCGAGACCCCCGCGACCGAGCTTGAGGTGGGTGTGCGGGTCGGCGCCACGCGGCAGGCGTTCGTCGTCGACGCGGGCCTTGATCCGGCGCACCTCGATCACGTCGTCCTCGCTGAGCCCCCCGGGCGGGTAGCGCAGCGGGTCGATGAGCTCCTCGAACCGGCGGCGCACCTCCGGGTCGCCGACCACGGCGTCGGCGCGGAGCAGGGCCTGCGCCTCCCAGACCTTCGACCACCGCGCGTAGTAGGCGGCATAGGAGTCCAGGGTGCGCACCAGCGGCCCCTGCTTGCCCTCCGGGCGCAGGTCGGCGTCGACCTCCAACGCCGGATCGGGCCCGGGCAGGGCCAGCAGCCGGCGCAGCTCGTTGGCGACGGCCTGGGCGTACGACGACGCCGCCTGCTGGTCGGCCCCGGGCTCGGGGTCGTGCACGAACAGCACGTCGGCGTCGCTGCCGTAGGACAGCTCGAAGCCGCCGTAGCGGCCCATCGCGACCATCGCCATCCGGGTCGGTGCGGCGTCCAGGCCACGCTGGGCCCGCACGGCCCGGCCGGCGACGTCGAGCGTGGCCTCCAAGGTGGCGTCGGTGAGTCGCGAGAGTCCCGCGCCGACGGTGGCGACGTCGGTGAGGCCGAGCAGGTCGCCGGCGGCGATCCGCAGCAGCTCACGGCGCCGGATGCCGCGGATCGCGAGCACGGCTGCCTCGGGCTGGTCGTGCCGGCCGGACGAGGCGAGCATCTCCTCGGTCAGCGCCTCCGAGGAGAGCGGGGCGAGGTCGCCGCCGAGCATCCGCACGCCCTGCGGCTCGCGCTCGAGGAGATCGGTCGCGTACCGCGACGTGGCGAGGATCCGGGCCAGCCGCTCGGCGACCTCCCCCTCGTCACGCAGCGTCGAGAGGTACCAGTGCGTGCTGCCGAGGGACTCGCTGATCCGGCGGAAGCCGAACAGTCCGGCATCGGGGTCCGGCGCGTCGGCGAACCACCCCAGCATCGCCGGCAGCAGGGTGCGCTGGATCTGCGCGGCCCGCGAGACGCCGGACGTGAGCGCCTCCAGGTGACGCAGCGCGGCCTGGGGATCTTGGAAGCCGAGGGCGGCGAGCCGCTTGGTCGCCGCCTCGGGCGAGAGCCGGGCCTCGTCGCCGGGGATCTTTGCGACCGCGGTCAGCAGCGGACGGTAGAAGAGCTTCTCGTGGAGGCGGCGTACCTCGAGCCGGTGGTGCTGCCAGGTCTTGTCGAGGACCCCGACGGGATCCTTGTGGTAGCCCATGCTGCGACCGAGCCGGCGCAGCGAGGCCTCGTCCTCGGGCACGACGTGGGTGCGCCGCAGGCGGTGCAGCTGGATGCGGTGCTCGAGCGTGCGCAAGAACGCGTAGGCCTCGTGCAGCGCCTCGCCGTCGGCGCGGCCGACGTAACCGCCGCGCGTCAGCTCGGCCAGGGCGCTGAGGGTCGTGGCGGGGCGGATGCGCTCGTCGGCGCGTCCGTGCACGAGCTGGAGCAGCTGGACGGCGAACTCCACGTCGCGCAGGCCGCCGGACCCCAGCTTGAGCTGGCGTTCCGCCTCGCGGGCGGGGATGTGGTCCAGGACCCGGCGCCGCATCGCCTGGGTGTCCTCGACGAACCCGTCCCGCTCGGCGGCGCTCCACACGAGCGGACGCGTCATCTCGACGAACTCCCGACCGAGCGCCAGGTCACCGGCGACGGGCCGCGCCTTGAGCAGCGCCTGGAACTCCCAGGTGCTCGCCCAGCGCTCGTAGTAGCCCTGGTGGCTGGCGAGGGTGCGGACCAGCGGCCCGGCCTTGCCCTCGGGCCGGAGCGCGGCGTCGACCGGCCAGATCGTGCCCTCGGTGGTGTGGTCGGAGCACACCCGGATCAGGTTGCCGGCCAGCTGGGTGGCGGCCTTGAGGGCGCCGTTGTCGACCGCGCTGTCGGGTACGCCGTCGGCCGGCGCCCACACGAAGATCACGTCGACGTCGGAGACGTAGTTGAGCTCGTGGCCCCCGCACTTGCCCATCGCGATCACCGCCAGGCGCGCCATCGCGGCGTCGGGCCCGACTCGCTGGCGGGCGACCGCCAGCGCGGCGTCCAGGGTGCCGGCGGCCAGGTCGGAGAGCTCCGCCGCGGCGTCGTCCACGCTGAGGTGGTGGGCCAGGTCGCGGGCGGCGAGGCGCAGCAGCACCCGGCGGTACTCCACCCGCAGCGCATCGACCGCCTCGGCGTCCGGCCGGGTCGCGACCGGCTCCGGGTCGGACGGATCGGCCCCGACGGCCGCCAACAGCCCCGCGCGGATCGCCCAGGCGGCCGGCCGGGTCGAGCCGAGCAGCGGATCGACCAGCTCACGCCAGTGCTCGGGGTGGCGGACCAGGTGGTCGGCCAGCGCCTCGCTGGCGCCGAGCACGCTGAGCAGCCGCATCGCGGTGCCCTCGTCCTCGACCAGTGCTTCGAGGACCTCCTCGGGCGTGCCGACCGCGTCGAGCAGCCGGTCCAGCGCGGCGACGGTCGCGTCGGGGTCGGCCGTTCGTCCGATCAGCGCGAGCAACGGGGCCGCGTCCTCACCGAGGCGGGCCAGGCCGGCGAGCGCCGCGTCCGGGTCGAGGAATCCCAGGCGCAGCAGGCTGCCGGTGCTGGTCGCCGGCCGGGTCATCGCGGCGGACGCTCCTGCGCCTGGGCGGCGACCTGCGCCGCGAACCCGGCGGCGAGCGGACGCCAGGCCGCGTCGAGCTCGGCCCGGGCGGCCTCGATCTCGCGGAGGACGGCGTCGGTGTCGATGCCGTGGGTCTCGTGGGAGCCGCGGTCGGACTCGGCCCACGGGAGCAGCACGGG
>NZ_DASWVI010000118.1:0-3729 GCF_036401255.1 Nocardioides sp.
CCGGCGGCGACCTGCTGGCCCTCCTCGACCACGATGCTCACCACGCCCTGGAACGGCGCGGCGACGTGGCCCGGCTGGGACGGGTCGGCCTTCTCGGCCGCCTCCACCTCGGCGGCGACGCTGCGGTCGCGGACGCTGACCGGACGGAGCTGGCCGTTGATCGTGGACATCACCGTGCGGAAGCCGCGCTCGTCGGGCTCGGTGATGGCCTGCACCCCGAGGATGAGCGTCTTGCCCTCCTCGATCTGCACCTCGTGCTCCTCGCCGCGCCGCAGCCCGTAGAGGTAGTCGAGGGTCGGCAGCACCGAGGTGTCGCCGTACCGCAGCCGCGACTCGGTGAACTCCTTGGTCGGCCCCGGGAACAGCAGCTCGTTGAGCGTACGGCGGCGCGTCTCGCTCGAGCCGGCGAGGCCGTCGCGCTGCTCGGCGGTGAGCTCCTCGACCGGCGGCTTGTGGGTGCGGCCGGCCAGCGCCTTCGTGCGGAACGGCTCGGGCCAGCCACCCGGCGGGTCACCGAGCTCGCCGCTGAGGAACCCGATCACCGAGTCGGGGATATCGAACCGGCCCGGGTCCTCGGCGAACTCCACGGGGTCGGCGCCGACGGCGACGAGATGGAGCGCGAGGTCGCCGACCACCTTCGAGGACGGGGTGACCTTGACGATGTTGCCGAGGATGTCGTTGGCCGCGGCGTACATGTCCTCGATCTGCTCGAACTTCTCGCCGAGGCCCAGCGCGATCGCCTGCTGGCGCAGGTTCGAGAGCTGACCGCCGGGGATCTCGTGACGATAGACGCGCCCGGTGGGGGAGGGCAGTCCGGACTCGAACGGCGCGTAGACGCGGCGCGTCGCCTCCCAGTAGGGCTCGAGTGCGCACACCGCCGCCAGCGACAGCCCGGTCTCGCGCGGGCCGTGGTCGGTGGCCGAGACCAGCGCGGAGAGCGGCGGCTGGGAGGTGGTGCCGGCCATCGACGACGTCGCGGCGTCGACGGCGTCGACGCCGGCGTCGATCGCCGCGAGCAGCGTCGCGAGCTGGCCACCGGGGGTGTCGTGGGTGTGCAGGTGCACGGGCAGGTCGAACCGCTCGCGCAACGCGGTCACCAGCGTGCGCGCCGCCGGCACGCGCAACAGTCCCGCCATGTCCTTGATCGCCAACACGTGGGCGCCGGCGTCGACGATCCGGTCGGCGAGCTCGAGGTAGTAGTCGAGGGTGTAGAGCCTCTCGTCGGGGTCCGAGAGGTCGCCGGTGTAGCACAGCGCGACCTCGGCGACGGCGGTGCCGGTCGCGCGCACCGCCTCGATCGCGGGCCGCATCTGGTCGACGTCGTTGAGCGCGTCGAAGATCCGGAACACGTCGATGCCGGTGGCCGCGGCCTCCTCGACGAACGCGTTGGTGACGTCGGTGGGGTACGGCGTGTAGCCGACGGTGTTGCGACCGCGCAGCAGCATCTGCAGGCAGATGTTCGGCACCGCCTGGCGCAGCGCGGCCAGCCGCTCCCACGGGTCCTCGGCGAGGAACCGGAGGGCGACGTCGTACGTCGCGCCGCCCCACGCCTCGACCGACCACAGCTGCGGCGTGGTGCGGGCGACGTGGCCGGCGACCGCCAGCAGGTCGCGGGTGCGGACCCGGGTGGCGAGCAGGCTCTGGTGGGCGTCGCGGAAGGTCGTGTCGGTGACAGCCACCCGGTCCTGGGCGCGCAGCCGGCGCGCGAACTCCTCGGGGCCGACCTCGAGCAGCAGCTGTCGGCTGCCGTCCGGGGCCGGGACCTCCAGGTTGACGTCGGGGAGCTTGGTGACCGGGTCGATGGTCACCGGGGCGGCGCCGTACGGCTGGTTGACGGTGACGTCGGCGAGGTAGCTCAGCAGCTTGCTGCCCCGGTCACCCGTGCCGCGGGCCCGCATCAGGTGCGGGTGGGTCTCGATGAACGAGGTGGTCACGTGCCCCGAGGCGAAGTCGGGGTCGGCCAGCACCGCCTGGAGGAAGGGGATGTTCGTGGAGACGCCGCGGATCCGGAACTCCGCGACCGCCCGGCGGGCCTTCTCGACGGCCTTGTCGAACGTGCGGCCGCGGCAGGTGAGCTTGGCGAGCATCGAGTCGAAGTGGGCGGAGACCTCGGCGCCGGTGTAGACGGTGCCGCCGTCCAAGCGCACGCCCCCGCCGCCGGGGGAGCGGTACGTGGTGATCACGCCGGTGTCGGGGCGGAAGTTGTTGGCCGGGTCCTCGGTCGTGATCCGGCACTGGAGTGCGGCCCCGCGCAGCGTCACGGTCTCCTGGGAGAGCCCGAGGTCGGCCAGCGTCTCGCCGGCGGCGATCCGCATCTGCGACTGCACGAGGTCGACGTCGGTGACCTCCTCGGTCACCGTGTGCTCGACCTGGATGCGCGGGTTCATCTCGATGAACACGTAGTTGCCCTGGGGGTCCAGGAGGAACTCGACCGTCCCGGCGTTGCGGTAGCCGATCTCCTTCGCGAAGCGCACGGCGTCGGCACAGATGCGGTCGCGCAGCTCGGGATCGAGGTTCGGTGCCGGCGCGATCTCGATGACCTTCTGGTGGCGCCGCTGCACCGAGCAGTCGCGCTCGAAGAGATGGATCACGTTGCCCTCGCCGTCGGCGAGGATCTGCACCTCGATGTGGCGCGGGTCGACGACGGCCTGCTCGATGAACACCGTCGGGTCGCCGAAGGCGCCCTCGGCCTCGCGCATGCAGGTCTCGACCGCCTCGCGCAGGTCCTCGGGCCGGTCGACCCTCCGCATGCCGCGACCGCCGCCACCGGCGACCGCCTTCACGAAGAGGGGATATGGCAGCGCGGAGGCGGACCCGACGAGGTGGTCGACGTCCGTGGACGGCTCGACGCTGGCCAGCGTCGGTACGCCGGCCGCCTTGGCCGCGGCGATCGCGCGCGCCTTGTTGCCGGTGAGCGTGAGCACCTCGGCCGTGGGGCCGATGAACGTGATGCCGGCGTTGGCGCAGGCCTCGGCGAGCGCGGGGTTCTCCGACAAGAAGCCGTAGCCCGGGTAGACCGCGTCCGCACCCGAGCGCACCGCGACGGCGACGATTGCCTCGGGGTCGAGGTAGGCGCGCACCGGGTGACCACGCTCGCCGATCTCGTAGGCCTCGTCCGCCTTGAGGCGGTGCTCGGACCAGCGGTCCTCGAACGGGAAGACCGCCACCGTCCGCGCACCGACCTCGTAGGCCGCGCGGAACGCTCGGATCGCGATCTCGCCCCGGTTGGCCACCAGCACCTTGGAGAACATGCGCACAACCTATAAGTCGGCGCCAGCCCGGTGAGCCCGCCCACGTCCGGCGAGACGACGCCCCGTGGGCTACTCGCCGGTCACCACGAACGGTGCCAACAGATCCGGGTGGGCGGCGAGCGCGACGCTCACGGCGACGTCCTCGGGGACGTCGATCGCCGTGACGGCCTGCCGGCCGCCGGCGGTGGTGGCCGTCAGCGAGGTCAGCCCGGCGCGCCTCTGGAACCACGTCGAGCGCAGGTTCCAACCGATGACCCCGTCGAGCTCCAGCGCCTCGCGCCGGCGGTCGAGGCTGCCGGACCGGACGACGAAGTGGCCGCCGACCAGGGCGTGGCCGAGCGCCGCGGTGCGGTCGGCCGCCAGGGCCGCGGCGACGGGCAGCGCGAGCGTGGTCAGCACCGGCACCCATACGGGGAGGTCGGCGAACACGCTCAACAGCACGGCGGCCACGACCGCGGCCGCGGCCGGGCCGAGCGCT
>NZ_DASWVI010000119.1:0-4580 GCF_036401255.1 Nocardioides sp.
CGGGTCAGCGGCCCGGGGCGGGCGGCGAACTCCGGGTCGGCGAGAGCCCGGGCCGCGAAGTCGTGGTGGAAGATCGCGCCGAAGCCGACCGTCACGATGTCCGCGCCCTGGTCGAGGCACCACCGCGCGTCGGCCGTCGACAGCACCCGGCCGGCGACGCCGAGCAGCGTGCCCCCGCGCGGCAGGTCGGTGAAGTGCTCGATGAGCAGCCCGTCCGCGCCGCCCCGCGGTCGCATGAACACGTCCCACAGCGACATGTCGAGGTAGTCGAGCAGCCCCGAGGCCAGCATCCGGCGGGCGGTCTCGCGGCCCTCCTCGAGCGTGATCCCGTTGCCCTCCGGGGTCAGCCGCAGCCCCAGCTGGAAGTCGGGTCCGGTGGCGGCGCGGATGCCCTTCACCACCTCGGCGACCACCCGGAGGCGGTCGTCGAGCGAGCCGCCGTAGCCGTCGGTGCGCTGGTTGCGTCCGTCGAGGAACTGGCCGAGCAGGTATCCGTGCGCCCCGTGCACCTCGACCCCGTCGAAGCCGGCCCGCTCGGCCCGCACGGCCGCCGCGACGAAGTCGGCCACGAGCGCCTCGATCTCGGCGGTCGTCATCGCGACCGCCTGCTTCGCGGGGTCCTCCCACGGGCACTGGTTGGGGCGGCCGCTCAGGGCCGGGTCGGCCCGCCGGCCGCCGTGGTGCAGCTGCACCGCGGAGCGTGCCCCGGTCGCCCGCAGCCGCTCCGCCAGCCGGGTCAGGCCCGGCAGGTGCGCGTCGGTCGCGACCCCGAGCTGGCCGGCCCACGCCTGGCCGGCGGGAGCGACGTACGCCGCCGCCGTCATCACGAGCCCGAAGCCGCCCTCGCCGCGCGCCTCGAGCCAGCGGGTCTCGTCCTCCGAGAGCGTGCCGTCCGGGTGGCTCTGGGTGTTGGTGAGCGGCGCGAGCGCGAGCCGGTTGCGCCACGCCGGTCCGTGGCCGAGGGTCAGGGGGTCGGAGATCGAGGTCACCGCACCATCCTCCCCGGCGGCCCCACGCCGAGCGCCGGGCGGGGGCTCGGCGGGTGGTCGCGGGGCCAGCCTCAAGGTTCGCTCAAGAGGGCCGGACGGGCTCGTGGGCGGCCGGCCGACCGGGTACCGTTGTTCACGACCCCGCTGGTGACCCGAGACGCCAGCGGGGTCCTCTACGTCCGGAGGTCGTGCGCCGCGGCGCTCCTGCGCCGTCGACGAGATGGGCGCGGCGAGGTCAGGTGCGGAGGCGCAGCACCGACGGGAACGCGTCGGCACGGCCGCGGTGGTGGGCCCAGAGGTCGGCGGCCACGCGGTCGGGGTGGTGGGCGTCGTCGCGCTCGCGGTCGACCGGGCCGACGATCACCGTGTGGCCGACGCGCACCCCCGTGCCGTCGAGCGCCCGGCGCAGCAGGGCGACGTACGTCGTGGTGGCGGTGGTCGTGACCGCGCTGGCGGCGCGCTCGGGGTCGGGGTGGAGGCCGGCACTGCCGGTCGTGAACAGCAGCGACCCGCGACCGCGGTCGAGCAGGTCCGGCAGCACGCTGCGCACGGCCGCGGACGCGCCGCCGATCCCGAGCCCGAGCGAGGCCATGAGCTCTCCAGGGCCGGTGTCCAGCACCGGCCGGATCAGGTCGACGTCGGGGATCGGGCTGAAGCACAAGGCCTCGGGCGGGCCGAGCTCGGCGCGGACCGCGGCGATCGCGTCGGTCAGCTCCTCGGGCACGGTGGCATCGGCGGTGGCGACCGCGGTGCGCGTGTCGAGTCCGGCCGCCAGCCGGACGAGGCGCTGCTCGTCACGGGCGATCAGCCCGACGGCGTACCCGGCGGTCGCGAAGCGCGCGGCGACGGCGGCGCCGATGCCGGGACCGGCGCCCACGACGAGCGCCACGGGGTCGGTGGTGTCGGAGATCCGGGTCATGACCACGACCGTGCCGCTCGGCCGGACCGCGCAGAAGGGTGCGTCGTGCCTGGGAGTGCTGCACCCACCCACCGGGAGCGGTGCCGACGTATCGTCGGGAGACATGCCGTCCACACCGTTGGGGGAGTTCCTCCGAGCGCGCCGCGCCCAGGTCACCCCGGAGGCTGCGGGCGTCGCGACGTACGGGCCCCGCCGGGTGCCGGGGCTGCGCCGCGAGGAGGTGGCGACGCTGGCCGGCATGAGCGTCGACTACTACGTGCGGCTCGAGCAGGGCCGTGAGCGGCGGCCCTCGGCGCAGGTCCTCGACGCGATCGGCCAGGTGCTGCAGCTCGACGACGACGCGCGCGAGCACCTGTTCCGGCTCGCGGGTCTGACCCCGGGCGCCGAGCGGACCGCGCGCCCCGAACGGGTCGACACGGAACTCGACCGGCTGCTGGACACGTGGCCGGACACCCCGGCCCTCGTGCTCGGGCGGGCGTACGACGTGCTGGCCGGCAACGACCTGGCGTACGCGCTGTTCGACGGCTTCCGGCAGGGTCCCAACCTGCTGCTGAAGATGTTCCTCGACCCCGGGGCCCGGTCGTTCTACCTCGACTGGGAGCAGGTCGCCCGCTACACCGTGGCCGGCTTCCGGCTGCTGGAGGGACGGTGGCCGAACGACCCCCGGATCCGCGAGGTGGTCGCGGAGCTCAGCCGGCGGAGCCCCGAGTTCGTCGAGATGTGGCAGCGCCACGAGGCCCGCGGGCAGCGGCTGGCGAGCAAGCGCTTCCACCACCCCGAGGTCGGCGACCTCACGCTGCGGATCAGCGCGTTCGACGTACGCTCCGCTCCCGGGCAGGAGCTGATCGTCTACCGCGCCGAGCCGGGCTCGCGCAGCGCCGAGGCGCTCGCACTGCTCGGGTCGCTTTCGGCCACCCGGGTGCGCGCGTGATCGGGTCGCATGGCGCCGGTGGTGCCGGGTACCTCGTCGCCATGAGTCTGCTGGACAAGATCGCGAGCTGGCTGCGTCCCTCGTCCGACGAGCCCGTGGAGGGGCCGGTGGGCGGTCCCCACCCGGCGCCGCCCGAGGACACCGTCGACGACCGGCGCGACTGACGGCTTCGCCGGCGTGGCGTACGTGTCGGTCGACCCGTCCGCCCACACGACCACGCCCGCCCGACCCGGACGCGTGCGGAGCCAGGCGAGCCCGTCGCGGCCCATCGCGAACGCGGCGGTCGCGTCGATGTCGGCCCAGGTGAGCTCGGTGGCGACCACGGTGATCGCCGCGACGCCGCGCGGGTGCGCGCCGGTGCGCGCGTCGACGATGTGCCGGCCCCGGTGGGCGGTGCCCGACGTGGCGACGGCCCCGTTGCCCAGCGGCAGCACGGCCAGGATCCGGCTGGGGTGGCGCGGGTCCTCGATGCCGATCCGCCACGGCTCGCCGCCCGGATCGGCGAGGCGGCAGACCATGTCCCCGCCGCCGGAGAGGCACACGTCGGTGTCCTCGAGGTCTGCGAAGGCCCGGGCGGCCCGCTGGATCGCCCAGCCCTTGACGACCCCGTCGGTGTCGAGGACCGGTGCGCCGTCCGGCCCGGTGCGGCGTACGTCGAACGCCCCGCCGCTGTCGACCCGAGCGGTCTCGGCGATCGCGAGGACCTCGGCGACCTCCGGCGGGCACTCGCCCACCTCGATCTCGCCGCGGCCGAGCCGCGAGATCGCGGAGTCGGGGCGGTAGGTGCTGAAGACCCGGTCCACGCCGCGCAGGAACGTCACCGCCGCCGCCCAGGCGTCGTCGGCACGGGTGCCGCCGGCGTGCCGGCCGCGGAGGGCGAGGCTGATCGGCAGGCCCATCACCTGCTCGACGCGACGGTAGGTCACAGCCCGGCCCGGTCGAGCGCGCTCTGCAGCGACTGCAGGTAGCCGACGCTGGTGACGGTCGCGCCGCTGACCATGTCGATGTCGGCGCTCTGCTGGTCGAGGGTCTCCTGGACCAGCGTCGGGATCGCGTAGGCGTTGATCTCCACGTCGCGGGGGTTGTCCTGCGGGTACTGCACCACGTCCACGGCGGTGATCGCCCCGTCCTCGACGGTGAGCTCGACCTGCACCGGTCCCCACTGGGTGGAGACGGCGTCGCCGCTCACCGTCGTGGTGCCCGAGGTGCTCTCGGAGCTGCTCGCGGCGTCCGCGGAGCCGGTGTCGTCGGTGACGATCGAGGTCGGCGGGTTCGTCGCCAGGCTCGAGTCGGTCGAGGTGTGGTAGCCGAACAGCAGCACCAGCACGGAGAGCGTGCTGAGCAGCCAGAGGACGATGCGCTTCATGGGAGATCACCAGCCGAAGGTCTCGAGGTGGATCCGGTGCGGCGGGACGCCGGCACCGGTGAGGTCGCGGCGGACCAGGTCGGTCCAGCCGGCGGGCCCGCAGACGTAGACGTCGCGCTCGGCGATGTCGGGGACCCAGGCCCGCAGCGCGTCGAGGTCGGAGATCGCGCCGACGCCGCTCCCGAGCCAGGAGTCGGGGCCGCGCCGGTGGCCGGGCAGGTGCAGGACCCGCAGCCCGCTCTCGCGCGCCAGGGCGTCGACCTCGCGGGCGAACAACGGGGTGTCGGTGTAGCGCTCGACGTACACGACGTCCTGGGGAGCTCGGGGCTCGGTGGTGAGCTCCTCGGCGAGCGCGCGCAGCGGTGCGATGCCCAC
>NZ_DASWVI010000120.1:0-7200 GCF_036401255.1 Nocardioides sp.
CGCCGGCGGGCCGGGCGGCCGTCGTACGGGCCGAGCGGGCCATCCGGGCCCGGACCTCGGCCTCGGAGTCCTCGGTCCAGCCGGTGCCCAGGCAGTAGCGCTGGCCCTCGAGCTCGGCGCAGCGCACGGCGCCGGCCGCCAGCTGCTCAGGGGTCGCCTTGGCCCTGGCTCGGCCGAGGTCGCGGCCCTCGGCCACGACCCGGTCGATCTCCGCCCGCATCGCCGGGGTGACCCGGGAGGCACCGGTCGTGGCGGCCGGCCGGACCGCGCCGGAGGGCCGGATCGAGGCGTCGTCCTCCTTCCCGCGGGGCACGAACGGGGCGACCGCGAGCAGCACGGCCAGCGCACCGGCGACGATCAGGACGGGGCGGCGAGACATCGGAGAACCTCGAGACGGTGGGGAAGACCAGTCGTCCCAGGTTCACCCTGCGTCACTGGTCTAGTCAACTTGCCCATTGGTCACAGTGGCACCACGGGACGCGACCGGCCGTCTCGCGTCGAGTGACGCCAGGTGGCTGAGCTGGTGCCCGGATCGGAGCCACTTCGCGTCACTCGACGGGGAACGGCGGGCTCTGGCTCAGGAAGAAGTGGAGCGGATGACGAGACTCGAACTCGCGACATCGACGTTCGGTGCAGCGTCGCGCTCGTGAGCGCGACCGATGGTTCTGGGGAAGACGTCTGGAGCGGATGACGAGACTCGAACTCGCGACATCGACCTTGGGAAGGTCGCGCTCTACCAACTGAGCTACATCCGCACGACACCGGCAGCGCCGGCGTCGCCGCGATACTAGTCGATGGCGGCGAGGGTGGGGCGCTTCGGGTCGACGAGGTCGCCCGAGGAGCGTCCGGTCAGGCGTCGGTGCACCCAGGGCACGAGGAACTCGCGGGTCCAGCGGGCGTTCTCGGCGAGCCGCTCGCGCCGGTCGAGCACGGGGATCGGGGCGATGGCCGGCGGGGTCAGGTCGTGGACGACGCCGAGCGCGTCGAGGACCTTGGTGGCCATGTAGGCGTGGCCGGCGGAGTTCAGGTGCATCCGGTCGGTGTCCATCACGGCCGGCAGCTCGACGTCGCGCATCCGCCACTGGTCGACGAGGGTCGCCCCGTGCCGGTCGGCGATCTCGCGGACCCATTCGTTGAACACCGCGAAGCGGCCCCGCATGGCGGCGAACACGCCGGTGGTGCCGGGGTCGAAGAGCGTGAACATCACGACCCGGGCGCCGCTGCCGGTCAGCCGCTCGATCGCCGCGTCGTAGCGGGCGGCGAGCGCGTCGACGTCGACCCGGGGCCGGAGCACGTCGTTGCCGCCGCCGTGGATCGTGACGAGGTCGGGCGCCAGCGCCAGGCCGGCGTCCAGCTGCTGATCGAGGATGGCTGGCAGCTTGCGGCCGCGGATCGCGAGGTTGGCGTAGCGGAAGTCGGGCTGGAGCGTCGCCAGGTGCTCGGCGACGCGGTCGGCCCAGCCCCGCAGGCCGTTGGGGCGGGCGGGGTCGGGGTCGCCGACGCCCTCGGTGAACGAGTCGCCGAGGGCGACGTACCGGTGGAAGCTCACCGGTCCATTCTCGCGCTGCCGCGGCGGCGCCCGGCGGCGGGTCCCGGCCGGTAGGTTGAGCGCGTGCTGCTCTCAGACCGCGACATTCTCGTGGAGATCGACGCCGGGCGGATCGCCCTCGAGCCCTACGACCCCGAGATGCTCCAGCCGTCCTCGATCGACGTGCGGCTGGACCGGTTCTTCCGGGTCTTCGAAAACCACAAGTACCCGCACATCGACCCCGCGGCCGACCAGTCCGACCTGACGCGGATGGTGGAGCCCGAGGGCGAGGAGCCGTTCATCCTGCACCCCGGGGAGTTCGTGCTCGGCTCGACGTACGAGGTCGTGACGCTGCCCGACGACATCGCCGCCCGCGTCGAGGGCAAGTCCTCGCTCGGGCGTCTGGGGCTCCTCACCCACGCCACCGCCGGGTTCGTCGACCCCGGGTTCTCGGGCCACGTGACGCTCGAGCTGGCCAACGTCGCGACGCTCCCGATCAAGCTCTACCCGGGGATGAAGATCGGGCAGTTCTGCTTCTTCCGGCTCTCCTCGGCGTCCGAGCACCCCTATGGCTCGGCGAAGTACGGGTCGCGCTACCAGGGTCAGCGGGGGCCGACGCCCTCGCGCTCCTACCAGAACTTCCACCGCACCCCGATCTGAGCCACGGCCATGAGGTTAGGTTAGCCTAACCTCATGACGACTGTGCGGGATGCGCTGCCGATGCTCCTCGACGAGGTCGAGGCCGTCCGCGTCGAACGGCTCTCGCCGTCCTTCGTCCGCGTCGAGCTCGGCGGGGCGTGCCTGGCCGACTTCGGGGTCGACGGGCCGCTCTACGACCAGCGGATCAAGCTGATCTTCCCCGACGGGGACCGGCCGTTGCCGTCCCTCGCGGGCGCCGGCGCCTCGTGGTACGCCGAGTGGCTCGCGCGCCCGGTCGCCGAGCGCGGCCACCTGCGCACGTACACGGTGCGCGACGTCCGCGGCGAGGGCGCAGCCACCCGGCTCGTCGTCGACTTCGCGGTGCACGGCGCGGACGGCACGGCCGGTCCCGGGTCGTCCTGGGCGGAGCGGGCCCGCGTGGGCGACCGCCTGGTGCTGCTCGCGCCGCGGCGCGGCCACGAGTTCGGGGGCATCGAGTTCGCACCGGGAACGGCGTCCCGGGTGCTGCTGGCCGGCGACGAGACCGCGGTCCCCGCGATCTGCGCGATCCTCGGCCAGCTCTCCGGGCAGACCCGGGGCGCGGCCTTCCTCGAGGTGCCGACCAGCGCGGACGTGCAGACGGTGCCCCACCCCGAGGGCGTCGAGGTCGTCTGGCTGCCCCGCGACGGCGGGCCGCTCGGGGCGCGCGTCCACGCCGCGGTGCTCGGACACCTGGGGGTGGCCGGGCAGCGCCTGGAGGAGCCCGAGGACGTCGACCCCGACCTGTGGGAGACCCCGTCGTACTCCTCCTCGGGCGAGGCGGTGGGCGCCGGGACGGGGCCGACCGGCTCGGACGGCCGCCTCGAGGACGTCTACGCCTGGATCGCCGGCGAGTCCGGGGTCGTCACCGCCCTGCGGCGGGCCCTGGTCCGCGACCTCGGCATGGACCGGCGCCAGGTCGCCTTCATGGGCTACTGGCGCCGGGGCGTCGCGATGGGCGCCTGATCGGCCGCGGTCGCGGGCGGTCAGTTCTCGACGGGAGCCGGGCCCCGGCGCAGCCGCTGGGCGAGCAGGTGCCGGTAGGTCGTCGCGGGGATCCTCGGGCTGGCGGCGCGGGCGATCCGCTCGGCGAGCTGCTGGCGGGCGACCTCGGCGTCGAGGGTCACGTTGCTGTACTCCATGGCGTTCTCCTGGTGGGGGTGCTGGGGTGGGGGGACGGGTCGGGTCAGGCCTCGGTCAGCGCGATGTCGCCGCTGACGGTCTTGGCGCGCACCTCGACGTGGTCGGCGCCGTCGCGAGGCTGACCGGCGCCGGTGAGGTTGGAGCGGATAGCTCCCGTGATCGTGGAGATGTCGGTCCACACCGGTACGCCGGCGGGGATGCCGATCGCGACGTCGCCGGAGGCCCCCTTGACGGTCACCCGGCCCCGGTGTGCTCGGCCGACGACGAGGTCGCCGGAGCCGGTCGTGAGCGCGACGTCGCCCTCGGCCTCACCGACCTTGAGGTCGCCGGAGCCGGTCTTGACGACCACGCTGCCCCGGCTCTTCTCGAGGCGGACGTCGCCGGAGCCGGTCGAGACCAGGACCGCCGCGGCCGCGTCGACCACCGTCACGTCGCCCGAGCCGCTCTTGACCTTGAGCCCGGCGCCGGCGGACTCGACGCGGACGTCGCCCGACCCGGTCTCGACGACCAGGGGCCCGGTGCACGTGTCGGCGGCGACGTCGCCGGACCCGCTCTTGAGCTGGCCGCTGCCGACGGTGCCGATCACGTCGATGTCGGCGCTGCCGGTGCGGACCGCCACGGTGCTGGCGGTCGGCAGGGTGACGACGACCTCGAGCCGGCTGTCGCCGCCGAAGAACCCGTTGCGGACCTTGGGTCCGACCACGGAGACCTGGTCGCCGTCGTGGCGGACCACGGTCTGGTCGGCGTCGCGGCCGCTGACCTCGACCACGGTCTCGGCGGTGTCGGTGGCGATGACCCGCACCGAGCCCTTGCCGATCTCGGTGAACAGGCGCACGGGGTGCGGGGTCTCGAAGCGGTGCTCGGTCATGGTGCTCTCCTGCCTGAGGGTGTGCTGGTCCACGGGGCCGGCGGGTGCCGGTCCCGGAAGTCGTCGTCGGATGAGCCGCTAGACCCAGCCGGTCATCCGGCGGTTGCCCTTCTTGCCGAAGGGGTCGTTGCCGCCGAGGAACGGGATGCTGGACAGGTCGATGTCGACGTTGATCGCGTTCTCGCGGGTGGCGGCGCGGACCACGGTCACCAGCCAGGTGTTGAGGGAGTGGCCCGAGCGCGCGGCCATCTCCTCGGCCCTGGCCTTGACCGATTCCGGGATCCGCAGCGTGATCCGGGCGACGTTGCCCTCGTCCTCGGCCTCGTCCGGCATCGCACCGGGGCCGTCCGCGGCGGGCGCCGCCGCGGGGGTGGCCGGGGAGGTGTGCACGACGAAGTCGAGCTCCCGCCCGGTCAGCCGGACGTCCACGCCGCCGTCGGGCATCTCCGCGGTGATCTCGGCGGCGGCCTGCGAGACCGCCTCCATGAGCGCGAGCCGGGCCGCGGGGTCGAGCGCGAACGCGAGGCGCTCGGTCGCCTCGCGGGCGTCCGGCCCGGCCGCCTCGGCGGCGGCCAGCAGGTCGCGGCGGAGGCTCTCGACGTACGGCGTGATGTCCATGCGCACCACCATGACATCACTGTGACGTCATGTCAAGGAGCGGTGATGTCGCGACGATGTCACGATGGTGCGTGAGGTTTGTGGGACCGGCGTGGCGGGCACCGGCTGGGGTGGCCCACCCGGGCCGTCATCCGTCGTCTCGGTGCCGAAAGGTGTCTCCCATGGCGAGCCCGACCGTCCTGGCCAGTGACACGCTCATCTCCGCCAACGTCGTCGACTACCTGATCATCGCGATGTACTTCGCGGTCGTGATCGGCATCGGGCTGATCGCCCGGCGCCAGGTCTCCGACTCGGTCGACTTCTTCCTCTCCGGGCGCTCGCTGCCGGCCTGGGTGACCGGGCTGGCGTTCATCTCGGCCAACCTCGGCGCGGTCGAGATCATGGGGATGTCGGCCTCGGGCGCGGAGTTCGGGCTCCCGACCGTCCACTACTTCTGGATCGGCGCGATCCCCGCGATGCTGTTCCTCGGCGTCGTGATGATGCCGTTCTACTACGGCTCCAAGGTGCGGTCGGTGCCGGAGTTCATGCGGCGCCGGTTCGGCACCGGTGCCCACCTGGTCAACGCGATCTCGTTCGCCGTGGCCCAGTTGCTGATCGCCGGCATCAACCTGTTCCTGCTCGGCAGCATCGTGCACGCGCTGCTCGGCTGGCCGCTGTGGGTCGCGCTGATCGTCGCGGCCGCGATCGTGCTCTCCTACATCACCCTCGGCGGCCTGAGCGCCGCGATCTACAACGAGGTGCTGCAGTTCTTCGTGATCGTCGGCGGTCTGCTGCCGCTGACGCTGATCGGCCTGCACCGGGTCGGCGGCTGGAGCGGCCTGACCGACAAGATCACCGCCGCCGCCGAGGCGCATCCGAAGGACATCGCGCCGGCCGACCAGCAGCTGAACTCCTGGCCCGGCCTCCCGCTGACCGGCTTCGACTCCTCGCTGCTCTCGGTGATCGGCATCGTGTTCGGACTCGGCTTCGTGCTGTCGTTCGGCTACTGGACCACGAACTTCGTCGAGGTGCAGCGCGCGATGGCCTCGAACTCCATCTCCTCGGCGCGCAAGACGCCGATCATCGGGTCCTTCCCCAAGATGTTCGTCCCGTTCATCACGATCTTCCCCGGCATGATCGCCGCCGTCCTGGTGACGGAGATCGGCAAGGTCAAGGCCGGCGGCACAGTGCCCGGCGGTGCCTCGGGCGAGGGTGTCGCCTACAACGACGCGCTGCTGTACCTCATGCGCGACGTGTTGCCCAACGGGCTGCTGGGCCTGGCGATCACCGGCCTGCTGGCCGCGTTCATGGCCGGCATGGCCGCGAACATCTCGGCGTTCAACACGGTCTTGAGCTATGACCTGTGGGAGCAGTACGTCGTCAAGGACCGCGACGACGAGTACTACCTGATCGTCGGGCGGGTCGCGACGGTGGCCGCGACGGTGATCGCGATCTTCACCGCCGGCCTGGCCAGCAACTTCAGCAACATCATGGACTACCTCCAGGCGCTCTTCGGGTTCTTCAACGCCCCGCTGTTCGCGACGTTCATCCTCGGGATGTTCTGGAAGCGGATGACCCCGACCGCCGGCTGGGTCGGCCTGGTCGCCGGTACGGCGTCCGCAGTCGTGGTGGCCTTCCTCAGCGAGGACACGTTCGGATCGGCGAGCACCGGGACCCTCGCGATCAGCGGCCAGGGTGCGGCCTTCGTCGCCGCGGGCGTGGCGTTCGTCGTCGACGTGGTGCTGAGCATCGTCGTCTCCCTGGTGACGGCGCCCAAGCCGGTGGCGGAGCTGCGTGGCCTCGTCTACTCCGAGACCCCGCGCGAGGACCTCGTCGACCCCGACGAGGCGTCGCACCCGTGGTACCAGCGCACGATCCCGCTCGCGGGCCTCTCGCTGGCCATCGTCGTCGTCCTGAACGTCATCTTCTGAGGAGGCGGACATGCCCGAGACCGAGACCCAGGGCCGGCACACCGCCGGGCTGCTCGACATCCGCACGATCATCGGCGGCCTGATCGGCGCGTACGGCGTGATCCTCACGCTGATGGGCCTGTTCGCCGACCAGGAGTCCGACAAGACCGGCGGCGTCAACGCGAACCTGTGGGCCGGCCTGGTGATGATCGTGGTCGGCGTGGTGTTCGTGCTGTGGGCGCGGCTGCGACCGGTGGTGGTGCCCGAGCACCACGACCGGACGGGCGCACACGACGACCCGGCGTAGCCCGCGACCGGCGGCACCGGGTCGCGCTCCGGCTAGGAGTCTGCTGAACAAGACGGGCGAACGCGAGCGGCGTCCGGTGCGTGCGGTGGCAAGGCGGCCGAGGAACGGCGTGGCGGGTCACTCCGACCGAGGCGAACGCCGCCAACGCTCCACCGGGCGTCGCGTAGCC
>NZ_DASWVI010000121.1:0-2616 GCF_036401255.1 Nocardioides sp.
CTCGTTGAACGCGGTGCGCAGCGAGGACCCCCGGTGCCCGCTGGTGCCGAACGCCACCTGCTGGTCGGCGTCGTCCGGGTCCGGCACCCCCGTGTAGTACGCCGTCACCAGGTGCGCGACGTCGACGAGGTCGGAGGGTTCCGCGGGCTGTCCGGCGCGAGGGTCGCTCATGTCCCCATCATGCCGGTCGATGGGTTTCAGTAGCCGGGCGATCGGGCACGGCAGACAGGACGCCCATGACGACCCTCCTCGACGAACCCAGATCCACCCACCGGCCCAGCCTGCGCGCGGTGGTCCGCCGGCTGGTCGTCAGCCTGCTGGTCGCCTGCGCGGTGCCGGGCGCGGTGTTCTACGCCTTCCTGCGGCTCGAGGGGGTGTGGGTCGCGATCTTCGCCGCGCTGGCCTGGTCCTACGGAGCGATCGCGTGGCGGGCGCTGACGCGACGGCGTACGTCGGGACTGCTGATCCTGACCGCGGTGGTGATGACCGGCCGGACCCTGCTGTCGCTGGCCACCGACAGCACGTACCTGTACTTCCTCCAGCCGATCATCAGCGACGGCCTGATCGGGGTGACGTTCCTGGCTACGCTCGCCACCGCGCGGCCGATGGTGGCGCGGCTGGCCGGCGACTTCTACCCCATGGACGAGGAGCTGCACGGCCGGCCGCGGATCCGCCGTCTGTTCCGGCACCTCACGCTCGGCTGGGCGGTGCTGTGCCTGGGCAAGGCGTCGATGACGCTCTGGCTGCTGCAGTCCCAGTCGCTGGAGACGTTCGTGCTGGTCAAGGCCGTCACCGTGCTGATGCTCAACGCGCTGGCGATCGCCGCGACGCTCGGCGCCGCGGTCCTGGTCGCCCGCCGCGAGGGGCTCCTCGGGGAGGAGCTGGTCCCCGTCCCCGTGCGGGCCTGACCCGCACCGGTTCCCTCACCTGCCGATCGCGTCCAGCGTGGCGAGGTCCTCCTCGTCGAGGACGAGCCGGCCGGCCCGGACGTTCTCCTCGAGGTGCTCGACCGAGCTCGTGCCGGGGATGAGCAGGATGTTCTCCGAGCGCTGCAGCAGCCACGCGAGCGCGACCTGCATGTGCGTGGCGTCGTGCTTGGCCGCCACACCGTGCACCGCCTCGATCGCCAAGGGGCTGAAGCCGCCCAACGGGAAGAACGGCACGTAGTAGATGCCCTGCTCGGCGAGCCAGTCGACGAGGTCGTCGTCGTCGCGGTGGGCCACGTTGTAGGCGTTCTGCACCATCGAGACCGGCGCGATGTCCTGGGCCATCTTGACCTGCTCTGCCGTGCAGTTGCTCAGCCCGAGGTCGCACACCAGGCCCTGGGAGTGCAGGTCGGCGAGCACCGTCCACTGGGCCTCGAAGTCGCTGTCGCCGCCGTCCATGAACCGCAGGTTGACCCCGCCGAGCCGCTCGACGCCGAGCCGGCCGAGGTTGTCGTGCACGGCCTCCTTGATGTCGTCGGGCTCGAACGCCGGCAGCCAGGCGCCGGTCTCGTCGCGCCGGGCGCCGACCTTGGTGACCAGGACCAGCTCCGGCGGGTAGGGGTGCAGGGACTCGCGGATCAGGTCGTTGACGACGTACGGACCGTAGTAGTCGCTGGTGTCGATGTGGTCGACGCCGAGCTCGACCGCACGCTGCAGGACCTGCCGGGCCTGGTCGGGGTTCGCCGGCGGGCCCATGATGCCCGGCCCCGTCAGCCGCATCGCGCCGAATCCGATCCGCTTCACGTCCGAGAGTCGTTTCATGCGCCCCACTGTGCTCCGTCGCGTCGCCCGGGCCAAGGGCCCCGTCGGACCTACGATCGTCTCGGCATGAGGGGGTCGGGGTGAAGGGCGCGCGCACGGTCGTGCTCGTGGGCGTGGCGCTCCTGGTGCTCGCGGCCGGCCCGCTGGTGCTGCTGCTCGCGGGTCTGTGCCTGTACTTCCCCCGGGTGCGCGGCTGGCTCCGGCCGACCCGGCGCGTGGTCGCCTGGTGGGTCGCGGCGGCGCTGGCGATCGCCGGCGCCGCGGTCGTCGTCCCCGACGGCTGGATGCCGATCCCGCCCGGACCGGGCGCGTGGGTGACGCCGTCGTACGTCGGACGCCCGGTGGTCGGCGGGACCGCGCAGGGCCCGGCGGGGGAGTCGCCGCAGGTGCGCACCCGCTCCTACGGCATCGACGACTGCCGCCGGCTCGACCTCGATCCGCACGGCCGGCTCGTGACCGTGTGCGGGGACGCCGCCCGCCCGGTGCTGCGCCTGGTCGACGCCGACACCCTGCGGCAGCGCGCGACCAAGGACCTGCCCGACCGCGGTGCGGACTGCCCTGCGGCGTTCGACGTCGCCGCTGACGGCCGGGTCGTCGTCGCGGCCCGCGACCGGCTGCTCGTCGTCGCCACCGCCGACGCCGAGGGCGACCCGGACCTGACGACCGAGGCGACCGTGCCGCTCGACCTCGCCGACGGTGACTGCGTGGCCGGCCTCGCGGACGCCGGCGGGCGCACCTGGTGGGTCTCCCACCGCGGGGTCGTCGGGGTCCTCGGGGTCGTCGGGGTCCTCAGCGGGGACCGGGTCGCGACCGTCGACCTCGACGACACCGTCGACCGGCCGCTGGCCGTCGACGCGACGGGCGCGTA
>NZ_DASWVI010000122.1:0-13520 GCF_036401255.1 Nocardioides sp.
GACGAGATCATCAAGAAGGTGCGTGGCGAGTAGCCTCTGCGGCTGCAGTCCGGACCCTCGGCAGTACCACCAGCAAGTACGAGTCAAGTAACAACCCAACCAGGAGGAGCCCACAGTGGCTAAGGCGAAGTTCGAGCGGACCAAGCCGCACGTCAACATCGGCACCATCGGTCACATCGACCCCGGCAAGACGACGCTCACGGCGGCGATCACCAAGGTGCTGCACGACAAGTACCCGGACCTGAACCCCTTCACGCCGTTCGACGAGATCGACAAGGCCCCTGAGGAGCGTCAGCGCGGTATCACCATCTCGATCGCGCACGTCGAGTACCAGACCGAGTCGCGGCACTACGCGCACGTCGACTGCCCGGGTCACGCGGACTACATCAAGAACATGATCACCGGCGCGGCTCAGATGGACGGCGCGATCCTCGTGGTCGCCGCCACCGACGGCCCGATGCCGCAGACCCGTGAGCACGTGCTGCTGGCCCGCCAGGTCGGCGTGCCCGCCCTGGTCGTGGCGCTCAACAAGTGCGACATGGTCGACGACGAGGAGCTCATCGAGCTCGTCGAGATGGAGGTGCGCGAGCTCCTCTCCGAGTACGAGTTCCCGGGCGACGACATCCCGGTCGTGCGCGTGGCGGCCTTCCCGGCCCTCAACGGCGACGCCAAGTGGGGCGAGTCGGTCCTCGAGCTCATGAACGCGGTCGACGAGTACATCCCGACCCCGGAGCGCGACACCGACAAGCCGTTCCTCATGCCGGTCGAGGACGTCTTCACGATCACCGGTCGCGGCACGGTCATCACCGGCCGTATCGAGCGCGGCATCGTCAAGGTCGGCGAGGAGGTCGAGATCCTCGGCATCCGCGAGGCCTCCCAGAAGAGCACCGTCACCGGTGTCGAGATGTTCCGCAAGCTCCTCGACGAGGGCCAGGCCGGTGAGAACGTCGGTCTGCTGCTCCGTGGCACCAAGCGCGAGGACGTCGAGCGCGGCATGGTCGTCGCCAAGCCGGGCACCACGACCCCGCACACCAACTTCGAGGCCTCGGTCTACATCCTCTCGAAGGAGGAGGGCGGCCGCCACACGCCGTTCTTCAACAACTACCGTCCGCAGTTCTACTTCCGGACCACGGACGTGACCGGTGTCGTGACCCTGCCCGAGGGCACCGAGATGGTCATGCCGGGTGACAACACCGAGATGTCGGTCGAGCTCATCCAGCCCATCGCGATGGACGAGGGCCTGCGGTTCGCGATCCGCGAGGGTGGCCGCACCGTCGGCGCCGGCCGGGTCACCAAGATCACGAAGTGATCGCCTGACTCACAGTGAGGGCCCCGTCAGCCGCGAAAGCGGCTGGCGGGGCCCTTCGCTGTGAGTCAGGCATCCTGCGTTTGGTCCGAGCCGAGTCGGCGGTACTGCGGAGGCCGCGTCTCGCGCGTCGCCTCCGGCGCCGCGCGCGGCCGCGGATGCGACTTGGTTGAGATCCTTCGACGATGTGGTTGCGGTCGGCGCGTGGGCTGCGGGGCCTCGAGCCTCCCGCGGTGAGCAGAAGCGCCGACTCGGCACCGCGGGGACCTGCAGAAGCGCCGACTCGGCACCCCGCGGACGTCAGCCCAGCAGCGCGTCGAGGGCCTCGGCGAACACCTCGGTGTGCCGGTCGACGTCGGCGGGGGTGTGGGCGGGGGAGAACAGCGCCATGTTGTGGAACGGCGTGAGCAGCACCCCGCGGTTGAGGCACCACAGGTGCAAGAACCCCTCGAGGTCCTCGTCGACCGCGGCCGCGGCGGCGGCACCGTCGCGCGGGGGCGGGCAGAACCAGTACTCCGCGCGGCAGCCGAGCCGCTGGACGTGCCAGGGCAGCCCGTGCTCGGCGATGACGTCGGCGACCCCGGTGGCGAACCGCTCGGCGAGCGGCACGGCGAGCGCGAAGTCCTCCTCGCGCAGGCAGGTCGAGAGCGTGGCCCGGATGGCGGCCAGCGCGAGGGCGTTGCCGGTGAGGGTGCCGCCGACGCCGGCGACGTCGATCTCGTGGCCGAGCATCGGGCCGGAGAGGCGCTCGGCGACCTCGGCGGTCATGCCGTACGCCGCGCACGGCACACCGCCCCCGATCGGTTTGCCGACCACGAGCAGGTCGGGCTCGAGGCCCCACGCGGCGCTCGCGCCCCCGGGGCCGGTGCACAGCGTGTGAGTCTCGTCGATCACGAGCAGCACGTCGTAACGGCGGGTGATCTCCCGGACGGCCTCGAGGTAGCCCGGGTCGGGCAGCACGATGCCGATGTTGGTCAGCGCCGGCTCCATCAGCAGGCAGGCGACGTCGCCGACGGCCAGCCGGCGCTCGAGCGCCTCGACGTCGTTGAACGGCACGACCGCGGTCGTCTCCGCGACCGGGACCTGGGGGCCGAGCGCGCCCGGCCGCGGCACCACGCGGTCGCCGTCGAGGATGGCCAGGGTCTCGTCGACCGTGCCGTGGTAGCACCAGTCCATCACCGCGACGCGCGGCCGCCCGGTCAGGTGGCGGGCGAACCGCAGCACGAAGCGGTTGGCGTCGGTGGCCGACATCGCCAGCTGCCAGGTGGGCAGGCCGAAGCGCCGGGCCAGCTCCTCGGCGACCCACAGCGCGTCCTCCGAGGGCAGCATCGTGGTGATGCCGGTCCGGGCCCGCTCCGCGATCGCGTCGGCGACCTGCGGCAGGGCATGGCCGGTCATCGCGCCGGTGTCGCCCAGGCACAGGTCGACGTACTCCAGCCCGTCGACGTCGACGAGCCGGGCGCCGGCAGCGGACTCGAAGAACAGCGGGAACCGCCCCGGCCACCGCGTCATCCAGGGCATCGGCACGCCCGCGAGCAGGGGCCCGCGGGCGCGCGCCGAGAGCTGGGCCGAGCGGGGATGGCGGGAGGCGAAGCGATCCTCCTCGGCGGCGGTCAGGTCTGCGAGGCGGGCGCGGTCCAGCACGCGCCCAACCTAGTGGTTGCCGCCGTGGTTCAGTGCGTGGTGGCGAAGACGTTCGCGTGGGTGACCGGCCAGGTCACGCGGGTGTGGACCTGCTCGGGCTCGACCTCGGGGCCGGAGAGGTACTCCTCCCACATCGCCTCCTGGTTGAGCACCAGGTGGTGGCGTGCGGCGTACTCCTGGAGGGCGTCGTAGGTCTCGGTGAGCCGCTCGTAGGGCCCGATGTGCACCGTCGAGAGGACCCGCCCGGCCGGCAGCCGCATGACCTCCACGGTGCCGTCGCTCTCGAACGCCTGGTCGACGACGAACCCGGCGGACACGCGGAAGTGGCCGTCCTGCTGCTTGGTGTAGTAGCCGACCGCCGGTCCGGTGATCGGCACCCGCACCTGGGCGAGATACCGCGCCACCGTCCCGAACGACGCGGTCATCACCTCGGTGATGTCCTCGTGGTCCCAGGGGAAGGACGTGACCGCGATCCGGCGTCCGGCCTCGTGCACGTCGTCGATGGTGTGGTTCATTCCTACCTCCGTTGAGTTCTCACCTCCGACGCTAGAAAGCGTCCGTACCGGGCAGTAGGGCCGAAGGGCACGGGAGGAAGGGACGGGCGTCCGCGCCCCGCCGGCCCTGGGAGAGGATGGAGTCATGTCCGAGCACGCCCCCCACCAGCAGCCCGACGGCGTGCGCCCGGCGCGGCCCCACCACAAGCTCACCGGGGACGGCCGACGGATGCGCGAGGTGCTCACCTACTCCCGGCGCGGCAGCCGGTTCACCCCCCGCCAGCAGCAGGCCTGGGACGCGTACGCCGAGCGCTGGTGGGTGCCCGACGAGGCGGTCGACGACCCGGGCTTCGCCCTGCCCGCGCTCTTCGGCCGGGTGGCGCCCCTCATCGTGGAGATCGGCTCGGGCATCGGCGAGTCGACGGTCGCGCTGGCGGCCGCCCGCCCCGACCACGACGTCGTCGCGTTCGAGGTCTGGCGTCCGGGGGTCGCCGACACACTGGGCCGGATCGGCGAGGCGGGCCTGTCCAACGTCCGGCTGCTGAGCGTCGACGCGGTGTGGTCGATGGCGCACCTCGTCGAGCCGGAGAGCCTGGCCGCGCTCTGGGTGTTCTTCCCCGACCCCTGGCACAAGACCAAGCACCACAAGCGGCGCCTGGTCACCCCCGACTTCGCGCGGCTGGCCGCGAGCCGGCTGGCGCCGGGTGCGACGTGGCGGCTCGCCACCGACTGGGCGGACTACGCCGAGCAGATGGTCGAGGTCCTCGACGCCGAGCCGCTGCTCGAGGGCGGGGTCGTCGAGCGGTGGGCCGAGCGCCCGGTCACGAAGTTCGAGCGCAAGGGGATCGCCGCCGGCCGGGCGATCACCGACCTCGCCTACCGCCGCCGCGCCCCGGCCTGAGGGCGGGCGCGGCGGTCGTGCGGCGTACGACGAGCTGCGTCGGCAGCAGCACCTGATCCGGCTCCCAGTTGCGCTCGGCGAGCGCGTGAAGCACCTGCTGGGCCGCCACCCGGCCCTGCTCGTGGGCCGGCTGCGCCACGGTCGTGAGGTCGAAGAAGCCGGCCATCTCGTGGTCGTCGATGCCGATCACCGAGAGGTCCTCGGGCACCCGCAGTCCGAGTTCGCGCGCGGCGCGCAGCACGCCGATCGCCATCTCGTCGGACGCGGCGAAGACCGCCGTCGGGCGCTCGGGCCGCTCGAGCAGCTCGCGGCCGGCGCGCATCCCTCCGCCGACCGTGAACTCGCCGTTGGCCTCGAGCCCGGGCTCGGGGGAGCGGCCCGCGGCCCGGAGGGCGTCGCGGTAGCCGGCCAGCCGCTCGACGGGTGCGGTGAAGTCGAGGACCCCCTCGGTGTCGCCGCCGACGTAGCCGATCCGGTGGTGCCCCAGGCCGAGCAGGTGCTCCATGGCGGTGACGGCCGCGTCGTGGTCGTCGATGCGCACCGTGGCCCAGCCCGGGAGGTCGGCGCCGACGATCGTCACCGGCCGGCCGAGCTTCTCGAGGCGGCGCAGCTCCTCCGGGCTGGGCTTGAGGCTCAGCACGAGCACGGCGTCGACCCGCTTCGTCAGCAGGCTGGTCTCGAAGACCCGGTGTCGTGCCGCGGGGTCACCACCGAGGTTGTAGAGCAGCAGGTCGTAGCCGCGCTCGCGCAGCACCTCCTCGGCGCCTTGCACCACCGCGGCGAAGAACCACCGGGTGACGAACGGGACGATCACCGCGACCGTGCGGGTCTGTCCGCTGGCCAGCCCGGCGGCGCTCGGCGAGGGCACGTAGCCCAGCCGCTGCGCCGTCTCCCGGACCCGGCTGCGGGTCGCCTCGGACACGCCCGGGAGCCCGCGCAGCGCGCGCGAGACCGTCGCGGTCGACATCTCGACCTCGCGCGCGACGTCCCTGATGCCCGTCATAGCGGGAGCGCTCCCACTTTACCGGTCCAGGCACTAGCATGGCGCCCATGAGCCTGCACCTGCCCGACGGAAGCACCCTCGCCTACGGCGCCGCGACGGCGTCGTACCAGATCGAGGGGGCGAGCACCGAGGACGGCCGCGGCCCGTCCATCTGGGACACCTTCACCGCTCGCCCCGGCGCCATCCGCGACGGGTCGGACGGGTCGGTCGCCTGCGACTCCTACCACCGCTACGAGGAGGACGCCGACCTGCTGGCCGGCCTCGGCGTCGGCTGGTACCGCTTCTCCGTGGCGTGGTCGCGCATCCTGCCCGAGGGCACCGGCCGGGTCGAGACCCGGGGCCTGGACTACTACGACCGGCTGGTCGACGCGCTGCTCGCCCGGGGCGTGTCCCCGACCGCCACGCTGTACCACTGGGACCTCCCGCAGGCCCTGGAGGACCGCGGCGGCTGGCTGGAGCGCTCGACGACCGAGGCCTTCGCCGACTACGCGATGGTCGTCCACGAGCGCCTCGGTGACCGGGTCGGGGTCTGGGCCACCCACAACGAGCCGTGGTGCGCGGCGTACCTCGGCTACGCCGCCGGCATCCACGCCCCGGGCCGCCGTGAGGGAGGCCGGGCGCACGTCGCGGCCCACCACCTCGTGCTCAGCCACGCCCTCGCGGCGCAGCGCCTGCACGAGGCCGGGGTCACCGCCGTCGGCATGGCGCTCAACCTGGCGCCGTTCTGGCCCGAGACGCCGGAGGCCGAGGCGGCCGCCGACGGCATCGACGCGATCCGCAACCGGGTCTGGCTGGACCCGCTGGTCGACGGCGCCTACGACGAGGGCCTGCTGGCGGTCGCTCCCGAGCTGGCCGACCCGACGGTCGTGCGCGACGGCGACCTCGAGCTGGCCCGGGGCTCGGCCGACTGGATCGGCATCAACTACTACACGCCGTTCCGCCCGGCGGTGCCCGACCCGAGCATCCCGGTGCACCACGAGCTCGACGCCTACCCCGGCGCCGCGCCGGTGTCGATCGTGGTGCGCGAGCCGCGCACCGACATCGGGTGGGAGGTCGACGCCCGCGGCCTCGAGGAGCTGCTCGTCGAGACCTACGAGCGCACCGGCCTGCCGCTGGTGGTCACCGAGAACGGCGCGGCGTACGCCGACGACACCGTCGACGACACCGGCGTCATCGACGACCAGGACCGCATCGCCTACCTGCGCGACCACATCGCCGCGACCGAGCGGGCCCGCGCCGCTGGTGCGGACGTCCGGGCCTACATCCTGTGGACGCTGCTCGACAACTTCGAGTGGGCCGAGGGCTACACCAAGACGTTCGGCATCGTGCATGTCGACCCCCAAGACCAGACCAGGACGCCCAAGGCGTCCTACCAGTGGTTCGCCCAGCACATCGCCGGGGCCGACTGACCAGCTCCTGGTCGTCCCGACCCCGGCGTGCACGGGTGCTCCTCGATCCTGGCTGAGTGCTCGTCTAGCCCTTGACGCTTCCGGCCAGCAGCCCGCGGACGAAGTACCGCTGCAGCGACAGGAAGACGATCAGCGGCACGACCAGGGAGACGAACGCACCGGAGGAGAGCAAGAACCAGTCGTTGCCCCGGGTGCCCGACAGTTCCGCGAGGCGCACCGTCAGTGGCGAGACCTCGAGGCTGCCGCCGCCGAACACGAGGGCGACGAGCAGGTCGTTCCAGACCCAGAGGAACTGGAAGATGCCGAACGCCGCGATGGCCGGCGCCATCAGCGGCAGCATGATCCGGGTGAAGATCTGCACGTGAGCCGCCCCGTCGACGCGAGCGGACTCGATCAGCTCGCCGGGGATCTGGCTCATGAAGTTGTGCAGGAGGTAGATAGCCAGCGGCAGCGCAAAGATCGAGTGCGAGAGCCAGATCGTGTAGAAGCCGCCGCCGGGAGCGTCCGAACCGGCAAAGCCCTGGTTCACGTACAGCTTGAGCAGCGGGATCATCGTGACCTGGATCGGCACGATCTGCAGGGCGAAGATCGCCACGAACAGGAAGTCGCGGCCCGGGAACTTCATCCACGCGAAGGCGTAGGCCGCCATTACCGCGATGCTGATCGGGATCAGGACCGAGGGGATGGTGATCACCAGCGAGTTGACGAAGTACGTGCTCAGGTTGGTGTCGCTGCCGTTGAGCACCTGGTCGTAGTTGTCCAGGGTCCAGCCGCCGTTCCAGAGCGCGGTCCACCAACCGCTCTTCGGGATCTCGCCCTCGGGCCGGAACGACGTCACGAGGAGGCCGAAGGTCGGGATGGTCCAGAGGACCGCGATGATGATGGCCGTCAGCGAGGCCCACGGGGAGCTGAGGGCGCGTTTGGCGCTCGCTGCCACGGGCTCCTGGGCGACGACGGCCTCGACGCCCTTCTCGTCGGGGATGGCGGTGGTCATCGTGCCTCCAGCTTGCGCATCTGACGGACGTTGTAGATGACGATCGGCATGACCAGCACGAAGATCAGCGACGCGATCGCCGTGGCCAGGCCCTGGTTCGCCGAGTTGAAGTACTCGCGATAGAACTGGTAGGCGAGCACGCTGGTGTCGAAGTTGCCGCCGGTCATCGTCCGGACGATGTCGAAGGCCTTGAGTGTCGTGATGCTGATCGTGGTGAGCACCACGATCAGCGAGGGCCGGATGCTCGGCACGGTGATGTAGCGGAACATCTTCAGGCCGCCGACGCCGTCGAGCCGGGCCGCCTCGACGATGTCGTCGGGGATCGCCTTGATCGAGGCCGAGAGGATCGTCATCGCGAATCCTGCTTGCACCCAGATCATCACGATGATCAAGAACACCGTGTTCCACGGATCGTTGAGGATGAACTTGTAGGTGTCGAAGCCCAAGCCCTTGAGCACCGCGTTCGCGATGCCGATCTGGGTCTGGGAGCTGTCCTTGTAGTCGTAGACGAACTTCCAGATGATCGAGGCGCCGACCAGCGAGATCGCCATCGGCAAGAAGACCAGCGCCTTCGCGAACTTCTCGAAACGGGAGCGGTCCACGAGCACGGCGTACACCAGCCCGATGAACGTGGAGAGGATCGGGACCAGGATCACCCAGGCCGCGGTATTGCGCAGCACGAGCAGCTGGTCGGAGTCGGTGAAGATGGTCTTGTAGTTGTCGAACCCGACTGCTGCATCGCCGGTGCGGTCGAGGAACGACTGGTAGATAGTCGTGACCGCCGGGTACAGCAGGCCGACGCAGATCAAGAGCACGGCGGGCAGCACGAAGGCTGCAGACTGCACCAGCTCGCCCCGGCGGGATCGGAGACGTTGGGTCAGCAACAAGATGATCGCGACCACGCCGAAGAACAGCGCGATCGCGATCACCATCTGGATGAACTTCTCACCTGTGGACATACAGGTACTCCCGATGGACTCGGGCCGGCCGAGCGGCAGCTCGGCGGCCGGGCGGACGGCGAGGTAGGTGGGTAGGAGGTGGAGGGAGATACGCCGGGCCGCGACCCGCCGGTGGGGGTCGCGGCCTGGCAGATGGGCACCCGGGACGGGTCCGCCCCGCCGGTCAGCGACCGGCGGGGCGGAGGTCGGTCACGGCCAGGACTTCTCGATGTTGTCGAGGGCGTCTTGGGTGCTCTCGCCGGTGATCCAGTTCGTCATTTCCTTCCAGAACGAACCGGCGCCGACCTCGCCCGGCATCATGTCGGAGCCGTCGAAGCGGAAGACCGCGTCGGGGTTCTGCAGGATCTCGCCGGACAACTGGTCGACCGGACTGGCCAGGTTGGCGATGTCGAGACCCGTGTTGGCGCTGACCCAGCCGCCGTTCGGGGTGGCCTTGGCCTTCTCGTTGGCCCACTGGTCGCTCGACAGGTAGGTCTGGAACGCCTGGACCTCGATCGCGTCCGAGAACGCCAGGACGAACTCGCCACCGCCGAGGACCGGGCTGCCGAACTCGTCGCCCATCGGCGGCAGGTAGAAGGCGAACACGTCGCCGTTCTCCGACACGTCAGTGCCGGGCTTCCAGTTGGCGGCGTAGAAGCTCGCCTGGCGGTGCATGGCGCACTTGCCGTCGACGATCGGCAGGCCGCCGTCCTGGAACGCGGTGGTCGCAATCGAGCTGACGTCGCCGATGCCGCCGTTGACGTACTTGTCGTTCTTCAAGATGGCGCCGACGTTGTCGAGGCTCTCGACCACGGCCGGGTCGTTGAAGGGGATCTCGTGGGCGACCCACTGGTCATAGACGTCCGGACCGACCGAGCGCAGCAGCACGTCCTCGAGCCAGTCGGTGGCCGGCCAGCCAGTGGCCTCGCCGGACTCGATGCCTGCACACCACGGCTTGATGCCGGTGGCGGCGATCTTGTCCGAGAGCGCCAGCATGTCGTCCCAGGTCTTCGGGATCTCCCAACCGTTCTCGGCGAACATCTTGGGGGAGTACCACACGAACGACTTCACGTTCGCGCCGAGCGGGGCGGCGTAGAGCTTGCCGTCGACGCTGCCGTAGGAGCGCCAGTCCTCGCCGAACCACTTGTCGACGTTGGCCGCCACGGTGTCGGGTGCCTCGACGGCCTTTCCGGTCTTGACCAGGGTCTGCAGCAGGCCGGGCTGCGGGACGTAGGCGATGTCCGGCGGGTTGCCGGACTGAACCCGCACCTGCAGCTGGGTCTCGAACTCCTTGGAGCCTTCGTACTTGACGTCGGCTCCGGTGCAGTCCTCGAAGACCTTCCAGGAGTCGATGTGCGGCTGGTCCTCGGGCGCGACGATCGAGGTGTAGACCGTCACGTCCTTGCCGGTCAGGTCACCGAACTGGGTGAGCTGCTCGCACTCGGCCTTGCCTTCACCGGGAGACTTGCCACTCGCGTCCCCGCTGCCCTTCTCGTCGTCGCTCCCGCCACAGCCGGCGAGAACGAGTCCAGCGCTCACGAGAGCGGCAGCGACTGCCATCCCCCGGCGCGTCTTGCGTGATCGCATGCGTGCATTCCTCTCTGCGTTGTCAGCAGGTCCGTCCTGGGTCCGCGTGCCCGGAACCCGCTCCGTCGAACACGATGCAAACGTTTACGCTCCGCCCCGTCAAGCCAGAGCCGTAACGTTTCTGTAACACGCATCACCATTCGATGGGAACGCTCCCAAAAATGGTCGGGAACGTGCGGGTCCGCGCTCGAGGCCGGGACGGTCTCCGTCGCTGCCGCCAACGGGACGTTGCCGGTACCGCCCATCGTGGGTGGGGTGCCCGGCGGGCGGGAGGGACCAAGGACAGCAGAACCCGTTGACCTTCGACCCGGTCGAGGTCACGGTCCGTGACCTGGGGGCGTCAGCGGCCGGCGGTGAGTCGTTGCCGCAGCTGCGCCTCACGAGCCAAGCGGGCGGTGTCGCGCTCGCGGCGGGCGGCGAACACGGCGGCCAGGAACGCCTCCGGTGCGGTGCCCGGCGGGGGTGCGGGGGCGACGTACTCCTGCACCGCCGCGGCCAGCCTGGTGCCGATCGCCGCCCGGGAGGCCGGATCGATCTGGGGCAGGCGGGCGAGGAACTGGCGCCCGGCGAGCGCCAGTCCGGTGGGCAGCGTGCCCAGGTCGGCGGTGCGCGCCCACCCCGCGAGCTGCGGCGGCATCGGGACCGGCGGCGGGATCTGCAGCTTGACCCGCTCGCGCACGACGTACGTCCCGGCCGCGAAGTCCCCGAGCCGTTTGCCGCGTTCGCTGAGCAGGGCCGAGAAGAAGGCCGGCCCGCCGAAGAACAGGTAGACCTCGACCACGCCCACCAGCGCGCGGACGAACGCGTGCTGGAACGAGATCGGGCCGGCGTCGTCGCGCACGGTGCGCAGGCCCAGCGCGAGCTTGCCCAGCGACCGGCCCCGGGACAGCGTCTCGAGGGTGGTCGGGAAGCCCACGAGCGCGACGATCACGGCGGCCAGCGTCGCGACCCGCACGAGCGCGTCGTCGGCCTGGAGGGCGGCGACGCTCAGCCCGATCGCCAGCGCGACGAGGAGGGCGAGCGTGGCGATGGCGTCGATGAGCCCGGACACGATCCGCACGCCGAGGCTGGCCGGGGGCAGGTCGAGCGCGACCGCCTCGCCGGTGACGAGGTCGTCGGTCGTGAGCGTCGCGAGCTCGGGGGTCGCCATCGGGCTCGAGTCTAGGAGGGTGATCGCGCCGTAGGGTCGGTCCATGGACCTCGACGCGTACGTCGGCGCGCACGGGGCGGAGTGGCGTCGCCTCGAGGAGCTCACCCGGAAGCGCCGGCTCACGGGTGCCGAGGCCGACGAGCTCGTCGAGCGTTACCAGCGGGTCGCGACCCACCTGTCGGTCGTGCGGACCTCGGCCCCGGACGCCACCGTGGTCGCGCACCTGTCCGCGCTGCTCTCCCGCGCGCGCAACCGCGCGGCCGGCACGCGCACCGGCACCTGGCGCAGCGTCGGCCTGTTCTTCGGCCGGCGCTTCCCGGCCGCGCTCTACCGGTTGCGGTGGTGGTGGCTCGGGACGCTGGCCGCCAACGTCGCGGTCACCGCGGTGATGATGCTGTGGCTGCTGGACCACCCGGCGGTCGAGCAGAGCCTGCTCTCACCCGAGCAGGTCGACCAGCTGGTCGCGCACGACTTCGAGGACTACTACAGCGAGTACGCCGCGAGCCACTTCGCCGCGCAGGTCTGGGTCAACAACGCCTGGGTCGCCGGGCTCTGCCTGGCACTCGGGGTGCTCGGCGTCCCGGTGGTCTACCTGCTGTTCCAGAACATCGCGAACCTCGCGATCATCGGCTCGATCATGATCCGGCACGACCACGGCGGCCACTTCTGGGGGCTGATCCTCCCGCACGGCCTGCTCGAGCTCACCGCGGTCTTCGTCGCCGGCGGGGTGGGCCTGCGGTTGTTCTGGTCCTGGGTCGAGCCGGGGCCGCTGACCCGGGCCCAGTCGCTCGCGCGCGAGGGCCGCACCGCCGGGACCGTGGCCCTCGGCCTGGTCGCGGTGCTGTTCGTCAGCGGCGTGATCGAGGCGTTCGTGACCCCCTCCGGCCTGCCCACCGCGGCCCGCCTGGCCATCGGCATCCTCGCCGAGGCGGTGTTCCTCGCCTATGTGTTCGTGGTGGGGCGTGAGGCGGTCCGTCACGGCCATTCCGGCGACCTCGACGCCGCGCTGCTCGAGGACGGGGTCGCGGCGCAGGCGTAGGTGCGGGTTTCACCGGTCAGCCGGTGAAACCCGCACGACACGCCGAGGGGCACCGGCGTGTCGTGCGGGTTTCGGCTGACAAGTGGTACGCCGGGGGCGCGTGGGACTCGCCGGGGCCGGTCGCCTCAGAGCAGCCCGCGCGCCTTGAGCGCCAGGTAGTGGTCGGCCAGCGCGGGCGGCAACGACTCGGCGTCGGCGTCGACGACCTCGACGCCGAGAGCCGCCAGCAGTCGCGCCGTGTGCCGGCGCCGGGCGAGGACCTGCTCGGCCGCGGCGGCGTCGTACACCTCGTCGAGCGTGCCCCGGGCGTCGGCGAGCTCCTCCAGTGCCGGGTCGCGGACCGACGCGAGCACGACGCGGTGGTGCCGGGTGAGGGTGGGGAGCACCGGCAGCAGGCCCTCCTCGAGGGCCGCGGGCTCGAGCGGGGTGAGCAGTACGACGAGGGCGCGCTGCCGGCCCAGGGCGGAGACCGCGCCGGCGAGCGCGTCCCAGTCGGCCTCGGCGATCACCGGCTCGAGGTCGGCCATCGCCTCCTGCAGGCGGGCGGCGACGTCGCGGGCGCCCGCGGAGCGCAGCCGGGTGCGGACCCGGCGGTCGCCCGCCAGGAAGTCGACCCGGTCGCCGGCCCGCGCCGCGAGCGCGGCGAGTAGCAGCGCCGCGTCCATCGCGGAGTCGAGGCGGGGCACGTCGCCGACCCGGCCCGCGGAGGTCCGGGAGGTGTCGAGCACCAGCACCACCCGTCGGTCGCGCTCGGGCTGCCAGGTGCGGACCACCACGCCGCGGCTGCGCGCGCTCGCGCGCCAGTCGATGGAGCGTACGTCGTCCCCACGGACGTACTCGCGCAGCGAGTCGAACTCCGTGCCCGGCCCGCGCACCCGCACGGCGGCCCGGCCGTCGAGGTCGCGCAGCCGCGCCAGGCGGCTGGGCAGGTGCTTGCGGGACTCGAACGGCGGCAGCGATCGCACCGTCCCGTCGACCGCGAGGGTGCGCTGCCGGGCCGCGAGGCCGAGCGGACCCCGCAACCGCACGGTCACGCCGGCCGTCCGCAGGTCGCC
>NZ_DASWVI010000123.1:0-2845 GCF_036401255.1 Nocardioides sp.
CGAGCTGCTGACCGCCACCACCTCGGCGCCCGCGCTCGTGCTCGCCGCGGTCGTGCACGCCGAGCTCGCGACCGCGGCGCCGTTCCCCTCCCACAACGGGATCGTGGCGCGCGCCGCCGAGCGGCTGGTGCTCGTCGCCCGCGGCGTCGACGAGAAGTCGCTCGTCGTCCCCGAGGCCGGCCACCTCGCGCTGCGGGCGGCGTACGAGTCCAACCTGCGCGGCTACGCCGGCGGCGGGCAGGCCGGCGTGCACTCCTGGCTGCTCTACGCCGCCGAGGCGTACGCCGCCGGCGCGGAGGCGAGCCCCCTGCGGCTGGCCTCCGGGTAGGTGACGGTGGTCGAGGAGGCGCGCCAGCGCCGTCTCGTAACCACCTCGGCTCACGGTGGTTGAGGAGGCGCGCCAGCGCCGTCTCGAAACCACCTCGCCGCTACCTGGGTCGGTGAGACCCCTGGGCGACTGGGTTTCGAGACGCGACGTCACGGCTTCGCAGGCTCAGCCGTGGTCGCCCTCAACCTCCTCGGGCGACGTGGTCTGCGACGGAGTCGCAGACCACGGCCCTCGGACATGCGAACGGCACCCGGCGTTCGCAAGTGATTGGTCCGGGTGCCGTCGCTGACACGTGACTCCGATGGTTACCAGGCGTGCAACATCTGACTGCTGTCGCGGGAAGGTCCCGACCGACACGCGCCCTGTAGGAAGGGTAGATCGCCGCGTGGGTACCCGGATCACGTGCTGCCCTGTTGAGTTCTGTGACTCCGTGTCTACGCCTGATTCGGCGCACGTTCAAGGACCAACGAGGGTTGACTTCCGAGCCCCGGTGAGGTGCGTCCGCTCACCGGTACCGGCGGGCCAGGTCGCGACCGGTGGGCCGGTCGGGAAGGCCCAGACCCGCGGGCGCCACGGTCGTCCCGTCGGGGGTCCGGCCGCTCAGGTAGACCACGACCCGGTCCGCGTCGTCGCCCAGCAGCTCGACCAGGGCGGCGTGCACGGCCCGCAGCACCTCGTCGAACACCGCGGCTCCGGGCACCTCGACGGTGCCGCTCAACGCGCCGGCGGCGTACTGCAGGTGGTTGTAGGCGACGTCGTGCGCGGCGGCCCCCGGCACCGCGCCGATCGCGGTGGCGACCGCGGCCGTGACGTCCGCCTCCGCCGGGCGGCCGCGGCCGAAGAGCCGGGCGATCCGGGGCGGGGTCACGGGCGGTCACCTCGGCTGACGGGGACGTCGACGGCGGTCGCGCTGCCCCCGGGTCCGACCAGGAACGGGGCGAGCGTGGACTGGTACTCCCGGAGGATACGTCCGGCGTCGGTGTCGGCACCCAGCTCGTCGCGCACCGACTGGGCGTACTCGACGTAGCTGTGGTTGATCGCCGGCTGCCAGAACTGACCGGGGCTGGCCAGCGTCACCGTGGTCTCGCGGTCCGGGAACGGGTCGAGGCCGGTGCTCAGCCCGCCCAGGTCGAGACGCGGCACGACGTCGAGGCCGTGCTGCACCTGCAGGACCTGGACCGACGGGTCGATCGCGACGTGGTCGATCGGGGCCCCGTAGGTCAGCACGTGGGAGACGGAGTACCGCTGCACGAACGCCGGATCGGACGCCAGCGTCGCCGCGATGATGCCGCCCTGGCTGTGGCCGACCAGCAGGACCGGCGCGCCCGGCGGGATGCCGGCGCGCTGCATCGCGAGCTCGACGGACTCGGCGGCCGCGGTCGGGTTGCCCGCGACCAGCTGGAGGTTGGCCGTGAGGTCGCGCCCGGTGGCGCCCGCCGCTGGGGTCCAGGTCTCGGTGCCGGGGATCGAGACGACGTACGCCGAGCCGCCGGTGCCGTGGTCGATCCGCGTCACCCGGACGTCGCCGTGGCTGGCCGGGTCGCTGCCGACCTGGTAGCTGTCGGTCACCCCCTGCATGAGCGAGGGCAGGTCGCGCGGCCCGGTCAGCACGGGGTGGTACTGGCTGGCCCGGCTCGGGTCGGTCGGCACCGCCACCGGGTCGCCGGCCGCCCCGGGGCCCTCGTCGAACCAGTGGGCGTCCTCGCCGGTGACGCCGCTGACGACGGCACCCGCAGCGGCGCCCACCGTCGACAGCGCGCTCGCCGCCAACGCCGCGACCGACCAGTCCCGCTCGCCGGTGAGGACGTCGTCGAGCTTGCCGGTGAAGTCCGAGGCGTGCTCCCCGGCGTGGGCGAGCCCGGCGAAGAACGCGCCGAGGTGGCGGGTCAGCCAGCCGAGCAGTCCACCCGGCGGAGGCGGCGCCGTACCCGCGCCGACGGTCGCGGCCGGACCCGCCGCGGCGTCGGAGGCGTGGTCCTGGGCGGCCGCCTCGGCAGCGAGCAGCACCGCGAGCGCCGAGAGGTGTTGGGCGGTGCGGTCCAGCGCCGGCCGCTCCTGGTCCTGCCAGCTCGCGCGGACCCGGTCGGCGTCCGAGCCGGACCAGTCCAAGGACATCAGCGCGGCGTCGAGGCGCCGCGCGATCTCGATGATCTGGTCGGAGCCCTCGCGGATCCGGTCACCGGCCTGGCGGCCGGCGAGCGTGTCCATCCCGTGGGTGAGGCTCATCGGGTGGCCGCCTCGTGCACGAGCCGCTCCAGCGCGCCCGTGACGTCCCACACCAGCAGCTCGGCGAGGTCGCCGGGTCGCGCGAGACGCACGTCCGTGCTGCCGTCGGGCAGCGGCGTGGCCGACCACAGCTCGTCGTCGGTCGCGAACCACGTGCGCAGGACCAGGGGGCGTTCGTCGCTCTCACCCTCGGCGGCGGCGCCGGTGGTGGCCAGCGCGACCATCGCGCGGCACTCCTCGGCCCAGCCCGGGCCCGGCCGGCGCACCGCGCCGCGTTGCCGTCGACCGGCC
>NZ_DASWVI010000124.1:0-4207 GCF_036401255.1 Nocardioides sp.
CCGACGGTGGCGTTGAGGTCGGCCTCCTCCCAGGCGGCGAGCTGGCCGATCGTCCGGATGCCCTCGGCGTGCAGCTTGGTCGCGGTGACGGCACCGACGCCCCAGAGCCGCTCGACCGGCAGCGGGTGCAGGAACTCCACCTCGCGGTCCGGCGGCACCGCGAGCAGCCCGTCGGGCTTGCTCACCGCGCTCGCGACCTTGGCGAGGTACTTGGTGCGGGCGATGCCGACCGAGATCGGCAGGCCGACCTCGTCGCGCACGCGGGCGCGCAGGTCGGCCGCGATCTGCTCGGGCGGGCCGACGAGGCGGCGCAGTCCCCCGACGTCGAGGAACGCCTCGTCGATCGAGATGCCCTCCACCAGCGGCGTGGTGTCGTCGAAGATCTCGAAGACGCGCTTGCTGGCCTCGACGTACGCCGAGAACCGCGGCGGCACCACCAACGCGTCGGGGCAGAGCCGGGCGGCCTCGCGCCCGCCCATCGCCGAGCGCACCCCGAACGCCTTGGCCTCGTAGCTGGCCGCGAGCACGACGCCGCCGCCGACGATCACCGGCCTCCCACGCAGGCGCGGGTCGTCGCGCTGCTCGACGGAGGCGAAGAACGAGTCGAGATCGGCGTGCAGGATGCTCGCCGACCCCGAGCCGCTCCTGATCCTGCCCACGCGGTCAGTATCGAACAGATTTTCGATGATGTCGAGCGGCGCGCTCAGGCGCCGGGCTCAGGCGACGAGCGCAGTGATCGCGATGATCGCGGGGACGGACACGATCGTGCTCACGAAGATCGCGTCGCGGGCCAGCAGCACGGCTCGGTCGTAGCGCGAGGCGATGATGAAGACGTTCTGCGCCGTCGGCAGTGCGGAGAGCACGGTCACCGCCAGCAGCGCGTCCCCCTCCAGGCCGAGTGCGAACCGGCCCACGGCGTACGCCGCCAGCGGCTGCACCACCATCTTCAGCGCCACCGTGATCGCGAGGTCGGCCGCGGGCACGCCCCGGCCCGGCAGCGGGCCGAGCCGCAGCGAGACGCCGTACGCGAGCAGGGCCGCGGGCACCGCCATGCCGCCGACGAGCTCGAGCGGGTCCTGGACGGCGGAGGGCAGATCGACGTCTGTCGCGGCGAGCACCACCCCGATCAGCGAGCCGATCGTGATCGGGTTGCGCACCGGGCGCGTCAGGATGCGTCCCAGGTGCGGGCGTTGGTCGCTGTCGGCGATGTCGAGGAGGGTGAGCGCGAACGGCTGCAGCACCAGCAGCTGCATGAGCAGCAGCGGCGCGACCAGCGCGGGGTCGCCGAGCACGTAGGCCGCGATGGGGATGCCCAGGTTGCCCGCGTTCTGGTACGACGAGCACAGCGTGCCGACCACGGTGTCGCCGAGTCCACGCCGGCGGGCCAGGCTGACCGCGACGGACGGTGTCGCGCTCGCGACCACCGCCAGAGCCATCGCCACGATGTTGTCGGAGAACACCGCGCCCGGGTCGCTGTCCTCGAGCACGGTCAGCAGCAGCGCCGGGCTCGCCACGAAGAACGCCAGCGTCGACAGGGTCCGCTGCCCCGCCGCGTCGATGATCCCCAGCTGGGCGAGCACCGCCCCGAGGGCGATGAGCACGACGATCGTCGCGAACCCGTCGAAGACCCCCGCCACGCCCCCACCCTAGGGTCGAAGGCAGGCCCGGCGTGGCCGGCGGGCGGAGGCTGCGGCGGCTGCGGCGGCTGTAACGCCGGTTTACTCCTTCTCCCCACCGTGTTTCAGCACGGTCGGTAGGTGGGGTAACACGGCGTTACAGTTGATCCGCCGCAGCACGCGAACGCCCAGGCTCAGTAGGACTTGGGCAGCCCCAGGGAGTGCATCGCGACGAAGTTGAGGATCATCTCGCGGCTGACCGGGGCGATCCGGGTGGTCCGGGCGGCGACGAGGAGGCCGGCGACGCCGTACTCCTGGGTGATGCCGTTGCCGCCGTGGGTCTGCACCGCGACGTCGGCGGCGTGGCAGGCGGCCTCGCCGGCGGCGTACTTGGCCATGTTGGCCGCCTCGCCGGCGCCGAACTCGTCGCCGGCGTCGTAGAGCGCGGCGGCCTTCTGGGTCATCAGCCGCGCCATCTCGATCTCGATGTGCGCCTGCGCCAGCGGGTGCGCGATCGCCTGGTGCGAGCCGATCGGGCCCTTGAAGACCGTGCGCTCCTTCGCGTACGCCGTGGCCTTGCCGAGCGCGTGCCGGGCCATGCCGGTCGCGAACGCCGAGGCCATGATCCGCTCCGGGTTGAGACCGGTGAAGAGCTGCGCCAGGCCGCCGTCCTCGTCACCGACGAGAGCGTCGGCCGGCAGGCGGACGTCGTCGAGGAACACGCTGAACTGCAGCTCGGGCGAGACGATCTCCATCGGGATCGGCTGGGCCTCGAAGCCGGCCGCGTCGGTCGGCACCACGAACAGCACCGGCTTGACCTTGCCGGTCTTGGCGTCCTCGGCCCGGGCGACGACCAGCACGTTGTCGGCCTCGTCGACGCCGGAGATGTAGATCTTGCGGCCGTTGAGGACCCACCCGTCGCCGTCCTTGCGGGCGGTGGTGGTGATGTTGTGGGTGTTGGTGCCCGCGTCGGGCTCGGTGATCGCGAACGCCATCGTCGAGGTGCCGTCGCAGATCCCGGGCAGCCAGCGCTGCTTCTGCTCACCGGTGCCGTACTTGCTGATGATCGTGCCGCAGATCGCCGGGCTGACCACCATGAGCAGCAGCGGGCAGCCGGCGGTCGCCAGCTCCTCGCACACCGCCGCGATGTCGCCGATGCCGCCGCCCCCGCCGCCGTACTCCTCGGGGATGTTGATGCCCAGATAGCCGTTCTTGCCGATCTCCAGCCACAGCTCGGTGGTCTTCTCGCCGGAGCGGGCCTTCTGGGCGAACCAGTCGCCGCCGTACTTGCCGGCCAGCTTGGCCACGGCCTTGCGCAGCTCCTGGCGCTCCTCGGACTCGGTGAACGTGTTCACTCCTGCTCCTCCACTACGGCGAGAACCTCACCGGCGGCGACCTGCGCACCGGGCTTGACGTCGATCTCCGTGACGACGCCGGCGTACGGCGCGCTCACGGTGTGCTGCATCTTCATGGCCTCGAGCACCAGCACGGGCTGCCCGGCCTCGACCTGCTGCCCGGCCTCGACCGCGACGCTGACCACCGTGCCGGGCATCGGCGCCAGCAGGCTGCCGCTGGCGACCGCCTCGGCCGGGTCGACGAACCGCGGCACCCGGGTCAGCCGCACGTGGCCACGCGGGCTGTCGACGTCGACAGCGGCTCCGTCGACCGTGACCGCGTACGTCGTGCGCACCCCGTCGGTCTCCAGCGTGACGGCGGCGGGTCCCGCCTCGACCACCGTGTGCCCCTCGACCCGGTAGCCCTCGCGGCCGCCCCACCACTCGACCACGACGTCGCCCTCGAACTCGGTGCGCTGCGGTTGGGAGACCACGTTGCGCCAGGCGACCGGGACGCCCCGCTGAACGGTGCGCGAGGCGACGGCGCGCTCGGCCAGCGCGATCGCCGCCGCCACCGCGCTGTCGGTGGTTGAGGAGGTTGCGCTGGCAACCGTCTCGAAACCACCGAGGAAGTCCGTGCTGACCTCGCCCCTCAGGAACCGCTCGTCGCGCAGGATGCTCACCAGGAGGTCCCGGTTGGTGACCAGCCCGTGGATCCTCGCCCGGGACAGCACGCCCGCGAGCTTGCGGGCCGCGGCCTCCCGCGTCGGCGCGTGCGCGATCACCTTGGCGAGCATCGCGTCGTAGTGCGTCGACACCTCGCTGCCGGACTCGAACCCGGCGTCGACGCGGATCCCCTCCTCCTGGGGGATCTCGAACGTCGTGAGCCGGCCGCTCTGCGGCTGGTAGTCGGCCGCCGGGTCCTCGGCGTAGAGCCGCACCTCGATGGCGTGCCCGCGCGGCGCGCCGCTCCAGCCCATCAGCCAGTCGTGCTCGGCGGCCTCGATCTGCCGCTCGACCAGGTCGACGTCGTGCACGAGCTCGGTGACGGGGTGCTCGACCTGCAGGCGGGTGTTCATCTCCAGGAACCAGAAGCGCTCGCTGGCCGGGTCGAAGAGGAACTCCACCGTGCCGGCGCCGCGGTAGCCGATCGCCTCGGCGGCCTTGCGCGCGGCGTCGTGGAGGTCGGTGCGCACCTCCTCGGGGAGCATGGGAGCCGGTGCCTCCTCGACGACCTTCTGGTGCCGCCGCTGCAAG
>NZ_DASWVI010000125.1:0-34529 GCF_036401255.1 Nocardioides sp.
AAAGAAGAACCTGACAAGTTGTCAGAATTCATTGTCAAAGAAACCGAAGACATCCACCCCAAAAAAGGGCATCAGTCAACGGGGCATAACAAACTAATTCGTCGACTATGACACACTGTTGAGTTCTCAAGAATCAGACGCACACCCAGTCGGCCCTTGCGGGACCGGCTGCGGGGCAACCTGCAGAAACTTACCGGTTCCGATCCACCTGGTCAACTTGGCCGACCGGGCTGGCTCTGGAGCCGTGCCGTGGACGTGCCGCTCCCCATCGTGTTGGCCTCTCGGCCCGAGGGGGAGCCGCTCACCGCGGCGAGGAGAAACATTACCAGCGGACCGCGGGGGTGCCAAACCGGGGGTCAGCTCCGCCTGCGCGGTGCCGCCGGACGGTACGCCGAGACCGTCGGATCAGCCGGGATCCAGAACCGCCACGGGCGTTCGGGGGCGCCGCGCAGGCCGACGCGCGGACCCGTCGACACCTCCGTGGGAGGCTCCCCCAGGGTCAGCGAGACGGGCCCGGCGACCAGGTCGGTGCCGTCGTGACCGAGCTCGATCCCCAGGGCGGTGCACAGCCGCGCCGGCCCGCGGGCCAGGTCACGGTCGCCCGCCCGCGGGCGCCGCTCCCGCGCGACCTCCAGGCCGTCCACGACCTCCCCCGCTCGGAGCAGGACCGCGCTCGCCGTGCCCTCGACGCCGCAGACGACGTTGCAGCACACGTGCATGCCGTAGGTGAAGTAGCAGTACAGGCGGCCGGCGGGCCCGAACATCACCGCGTTGCGCCGGGTCCGGCCGCGGAACGCGTGCGAGCCCGGGTCGTTGGCGCCGTCGTAGGCCTCGACCTCGGTCAGCCGGACCGCGACGTCGCCGTGCCGGAGGACGGCGTTGAGCAGCCGCGGCGCCACGTCGAGGACGGGGCCGGCGAGCAGCTCCGGGAGGTCAGCCGATCCGGGCACGGTGTCCGGCGACGCGGGTGGTCAGGTCGTCGAGCTGTTCACGCACCCGGGCGGGGGCCGTGCCGCCGCGCCCGTCGCGCGAGGCGACCGATCCCTCGACGGTGAGCACCTCGCGGACGCCGGACGTGAGCGCCGGCGAGATCTCGGCGAACTGCTCGTCGGTGAGGTCCGCGAGCTCGATGCCCAGCTCCTCGCACCGGCGCACGCAGGCGCCCGCGACCTCATGGGCGACGCGGAACGGCACGCCCTCGCGGACCAGCCACTCGGCGACATCGGTCGCGAGGGAGAAGCCCTGGGGAGCGAGCTCGGCCATCCGCGCGGTGTCGAAGGCCAGCGTCGCGACCATCCCGGTGAACGCCGGCAGCAGCACCTCCAGGGTGTCGACGGAGTCGAAGACCGGCTCCTTGTCCTCCTGGAGGTCGCGGTTGTAGGCCAGCGGCAGCGCCTTGAGGGTGGCCATCAGCCCCGCGAGGTTGCCGATCAGCCGGCCCGCCTTGCCGCGGGCGAGCTCGGCGATGTCGGGGTTCTTCTTCTGCGGCATGATGCTCGACCCGGTCGACCAGGAGTCGTGGAGCGTCACGAACCCGAACTCCCGCGTCGACCAGAGGATGACCTCCTCGGCGATGCGGCTGACGTCGACGCCGACCTGCGCGGCGACGTAGGCGAACTCGGCCACGAAGTCGCGCGAGGCGGTCCCGTCGATCGAGTTGGCACTCGAGCCGGTGAAGCCCAGCTCGGCCGCCACCCCCTCCGGGTCGAGGCCGAGGCTGGAGCCGGCCAGCGCGCCCGAGCCGTACGGCGAGTCCGCCGCCACCCGGGCGTCCCAGTCCCTCAGCCGGTCGACGTCGCGCAGCAGCGCCCAGCAGTGCGCCAGCAGGTGGTGGGCGAGCAGCACCGGCTGCGCGTGCTGCAGGTGCGTGCGGCCCGGCATCACGGCGTCGCCCGCCTCGCGGGCCTGGCCGGCGAGCGCGTCGACGAGATCGAGGACCTGGCCGGCGAGCGTCGCGGCGTGGTCGCGCAGGAACACCTTGAACAGGGTCGCGATCTGGTCGTTGCGGCTGCGGCCGGCCCGCAGCCGACCGCCGACACCGGCGCCGACCTCCTCCACCAGCAGCCGCTCGAGGGCGCCGTGGACGTCCTCGTCGGTGGGGTCCGGATGCAGCGTGCCGGCGGCGTACCGCTCCCCCAGCACGTCCAGGCCGCGCAGCAGCTCGGCGTGGTCGGCGTCGGTGAGCAGGCCGGCGCGGCGCAGGGCGTTGGCGTGCGCGCGTGACCCGGCGAGATCGTACGGCGTGAGCCGCCAGTCGAAGTGGGTCGAGCGGGACAGCGCGTCGAGCTCGGGCGACGGCCCGCCCGCGAAGCGGCCGCCCCAGAGCTTGCCGACGTTGGTGGTGGGTTCCGTGGGTTCAGAGGTGCCCATCAGTCGTTCCCGGCCTCCATCGCGGCGGCGTCGAGCGCGTCCTCGTCCGGCTCCTCCGCCACCTCGGGGTTCTCGGTGATCTGGTCGAAGCCGCCGGAGGGCAGCTCGCCGAACAGCGTCCCGTTCTCGACGAGCACCTGGCCCTGGTCGAGCGGCTGACCGGCGTACATCTCCAGCATCGCGCGCGAGTCGGCGATGTCGAGGTTGCGCATCGTCAGCTGACCGATCCGGTCGGTGGGGCCGAAGGCGGAGTTGGTGGTGCGCTCCATCGAGAGCTTCTCGGGGTGGTAGGACAGCGCCGGGCCGTCGGTGCGCAGGATCGTGTAGTCCTCCCCGCGACGCAGTCGCACCGTCACCTCGCCGGTGACCACCGAGGCCACCCAGCGCTGGATGGACTCGCGCAGCATCAGCGCCTGCGGGTCCAGCCACCGGCCCTCGTAGAGCAGGCGGCCGAGGCGGCGGCCGCTGGCGTGGTAGTTCGCGAGCGTGTCCTCGTTGTGGATCGCGTTCATCAGGCGCTCGTAGGTCAGCCACAGCAGCGCCATGCCGGGCGCCTCGTAGATGCCGCGCGACTTGGCCTCGATGATGCGGTTCTCGATCTGGTCCGACATCCCCAGTCCGTGCCGACCGCCGATCGCGTTGGCCTCCGCGACCAGCTCGACCGGGTCCTCGAACCGGCGGCCGTTGATCGCGACCGGGCGTCCCTGCTCGAAGGAGACCGTGACGTCCTCGGTGGGGATCTGGACCGCGGGGTCCCAGAACCGCACGCCCATGATCGGCTCGACGACCTCCAGCGAGGTGTCGAGGTGCTCGAGCGTCTTGGCCTCGTGCGTCGCGCCCCAGATGTTCGCGTCGGTGGAGTAGGCCTTCTCCTGGGCGTCCCGGTAGGGCAGGCCGTGCTCGGTCAGCCACTGGCTCATCTCGGTGCGGCCGCCGAGCTCGTGGACGAAGTCGGGGTCCAACCACGGCTTGTAGATGCGCAGCGCCGGGTTGGCCAGCAGGCCGTAGCGGTAGAAGCGCTCGATGTCGTTGCCCTTGAACGTCGAGCCGTCGCCCCAGATGTCGACGCCGTCCTCGTGCATCGCGCGGACCAGGATCGTGCCGGTGACGGCGCGGCCGAGCGGGGTGGTGTTGAAGTAGGCGCGGCCGCCGGAGCGGATGTGGAAGGCGCCGCAGGCGAGGGCGGCGAGCCCCTCCTCGACCAGCTGGTGGCGGCAGTCGACGGCGCGGGCGATCTCGGCGCCGTACTCGAGGGCGCGCGCGGGGACGCCGGAGACGTCGGGCTCGTCGTACTGGCCGATGTCGGCGGTGTAGGTGCACGGGATCGCGCCCTTGTCGCGCATCCAGGCGACCGCCACCGAGGTGTCCAGGCCTCCCGAGAACGCGATGCCGACCCGCTGGCCGGCCGGGAGGGACGTCAGGACCTTGCTCACGAATGCTCTTCCTTCTGCTGGGTGCTACGGGGCGGTGTGGTCGGGGTTCTGGGAGTCGGCCAGGGCGAGGAACCGGCGGGCGAGCTCGTCGCCGCTGTCGGGTCCCCGGCCGATCACCAAGACGGTGTCGTCGCCCGCGATCGTGCCGAGGATCGCGGGGAGGTCGGCCTTGTCGAAGGCCGACGCCAGGAACTGGGCCGCGCCGGGCGGGGTCCGCAGGATCACCAGGTTGGCGCTGGCCTCGGCGCTCACGAGGAGCTCGCCGCAGAGCCGGGCCAGCCGGTGGGTCGCTGCCGCGGTCTCCCCCGGCGCGCTCGGTCGTCGGTCGCCGCCCTCGGCCGGGACCGCGTAGACCAGCGACCCGGACGGGGATCGGACCTTGATCGCGTCCAGCTCGACGAGGTCGCGCGACAGCGTGGCCTGGGTGACCCGCAGACCGCTCTCGGCGAGCAGCTCGGCGAGCTCGCCTTGGGAGTGCACCTCGCGCTGGGTGACGAGCTCCACGATCCGCTGGTGCCGGGCGCTCTTGGTCGTCGGCCGGATGCCCGCGCTCATCGCGCGTCCCACAGGAACGACAGGATCGCCTTCTGCGCGTGCCGGCGGTTCTCGGCCTCGTCCCACACGACGCTCTGCGGACCGTCGAGGACCTCGGCCTCGATCTCCTTGCCGCGGTAGGCGGGCAGGCAGTGCAGCACGATGGCGTCGGGCCGCGCGTGGCCGAGCAGCTCGCGGGTCAGCGAGTACGGCGCGAACACCGCGGCCCGGGCCGCCGCCTCCTCCTCCTTGCCCATCGAGATCCAGGTGTCGGTGACCACCACGTCCGCGCCGGCCACGGCGGCGACCGGGTCGGCGACCAGGGTGGCCGACCCGCCGGTGGTCGCCGCGATCGCGGTCGCGCGGTCGACCATCGCCGCGGCCGGGGCGTAGCCGTCGGGCGAGCTGAGCCGCACGTGCAGGCCCGCGGTGGCGCCCGCGAGCAGCCAGGAGTTGCCCATGTTGCAGGCGCCGTCGCCCACGAACGCGACCGTCAGGCCCGCCAGGCGCTGCTTGTGCTCCCGGATCGTCAACAGGTCGGCGAGCAGCTGGCAGGGGTGGAAGTCGTCGGTGAGCGCGTTGACGACGGGCACCCCCGCGTGCTCGGCCATCTCCTCGAGCCGGGCCTGCGCGTAGGTGCGCCACACGATCATCGAGGCCTGGCGGCCCAGCACCCGGGCGACGTCGTGCACCGACTCGCGCACGCCGATGCCGGCCAGGCCGCCGTCGACGAGCATCGGGTGACCGCCGAGCTCGGCGATGCCGGCCGCGAACGAGGCCTGCGTGCGCAGGGTCTGCTTGTCGAAGATCATCGCGACCGTGCGGGGCCCGCCGAGCGGCTTGGCGTCGTACGGCGTCCGCTTGAGCTCGGCCGCCAGGTCGAGGACCCGCGCCTGCTCGGCGGGGCTCAGGTCGTCGTCGGCCAGGAAGTGCCTCATGACTCGGCCCCCGCGAACGCCTCGTCGAGGACGGTCGGCCAGGCGGCGAGGAACGCGTTGGCGTCGTCCGCCGTGAGCACCAGCGGCGGGGCCAGCCGGATGCGTCGCGGGGTGGGCGCGTTGATGATGAAGCCGGCGCGCCGGGCGGCGATCACCACGGCCGCGGACACCTCGGCCGCGAGGTCGAGACCGATCAGCAGCCCCTCCCCCCGGACCTCGGTGACCCGGGGGTCGGCGGCGAGGCCGTCGCGCAGCTTCTGCCCGAGCACGGTCACGTGCTCGAGCAGGTCCTCGGACTCGATCGTGGCGATGACCGCCAGGGCGGCGGCGCACGCCACCGGGTTGCCGCCGAACGTCGTGCCGTGGTTGCCCGGTTGCAGCAGGTCCCCCGCGGCGCCGACGCCGAGGCAGGCGCCGATCGGGAAGCCGCCGCCGAGGCCCTTGGCGACCGTGACGATGTCGGGGCGGACCCCGGAGCGCAGGTGCGCGAACCACTCCCCCGTGCGCCCCATGCCGGACTGCACCTCGTCGAACCAGAGCAGCGCCCCGTGCTCGTCGGCGATCGCGCGGGCGGCGGCGAGGTAGCCCTCGGGCGGGACGACGACGCCGGCCTCACCCTGGATCGGCTCGAGCAGCACAGCCGCGGTCGCGTCGGTCACGGCGTCGGCCAGCGCCTCGGTGTCGCCGTACGGCACGAACGTCACGTCACCGGGCAGCGGCTCGAACGGGGTGCGGTAGGCGGCCTTCGAGGTGAGCGCGAGGGCGCCCATCGTGCGGCCGTGGAAGCCGCCCTCGGCGACCACGACGTGGGTGCGACCGGTGCGCCGGGTGAGCTTGAACGCGGCCTCGTTGGCCTCGGCGCCCGAGTTGGTGAAGAAGACCTTCCCGCCGCCGGCGCCCACGCCCAGCAGCTCGAGGAGCCGCTCCGCGAGCTCGACCTGGGGGGCGCTGGTGAAGAAGTTGGAGACGTGGCCGAGCGTCTCCAGCTGGGAGGTGACGGCCTCGACCAGGGCGGGGTGGCCGTGGCCGAGCGCGTTGACGGCGATGCCGCCGAGGAGGTCGACGTACTCCGTGCCGTCGGCGTCCCACACGTGCGCGCCCTCGCCACGGACCAGCACGAGCGAGGGCGGGCCGAAGGTGTTCATCAGGCTCGCGGCGTAGCGCTCCTGGTAGCTGCTCATGAGTCGGTGGCCCTCGCCTTCCGGGTCTTGGTCTCGACGCCGGGCAGCACCTGGGTGCCGACGCCCTCGTTGGTGAACAGCTCGAGGAGCACCGCGTGCGGCTCGCGACCGTCGACGACCGTCGCCCGCGGCACACCGCCCTTGACCGCCTGCAGGCAGGCGCCCATCTTCGGCACCATGCCCGAGGCGAGCGTCGGGAGGATCTCCTCGAGGGCATCGGGGCTGATCTCGCCGATCACGTCCTCCGAGCTGGGCCAGTCCAGGAAGAGGCCCTCGACGTCGGTGAGCACCAGGAGCTTCTCGGCGCCGAGCGCGATCGCCAGGGCGGCCGCGGCGGAGTCGGCGTTGACGTTGTGGACCTGGCCGTCGACGTCGGGCGCCACGCTGGAGACCACCGGGATCCGGCCCGCCTCGATCAGGTCGAGCACGGACTCGGGCCGCACCCGCGCGACCTCGCCGACCAGACCGAGGTCGACCTCCTCGCCGTCGACCACGGTGTTGGTCGGTTCGGCGGTGAACAGGCCGGCGTCCTCGCCCGAGCAGCCGACCGCGAGGGGGCCGTGCTCGTTGATCAGGCCGACCAGCTCACGCTGGACCTGGCCGACCAGCACCATCCGGACCACGTCCATCGCCTCGGGGGTGGTCACCCGCAGGCCGCCGCGGAACTCCGACTGGATGCCGAGGCGGTCGAGCATCGTCGAGATCTGGGGCCCGCCCCCGTGGACGACCACCGGCTTGAAGCCGGCGAACCGCAGGAAGGCGATGTCCTCGGCGAACGCCCGCTTCAGGGTCTCGTCGGTCATCGCGTTGCCGCCGTACTTCACGACCACGATCTTGCCGTGGTAGCGCTTCAGCCACGGCAGCGCGGCCGCGAGTGTGCGGGCCTTCGCGGGGTCGGGCTTGCTGGGGTCGTGGCGGGTGTGCTCGATGGTCACCGGGTCGCTCATGAGGAGTAGGCGCTGTTCTCGTGGACGTAGGCGTGGGTGAGGTCGTTGGTCCAGATCGTCGCCCGCTCGGCGCCGGACTTGAGGTCGATCGTGACGCTGACCTCGCGAGGCTTCAGGTCCACCGTCGCCGGGTCGGCGTGCGGCGTCGACTGCTTGCAGACCCAGACGCCGTTCATCGCGACGTCGAGGTCGGCGGGGTCGAAGGCCGCGCTCGTCGTGCCGATGCTCGCGAGCACACGGCCCCAGTTGGGGTCGTTGCCGAAGACGGCGGCCTTGAAGAGGTTCGAACGGGCCACGCTGCGCCCGACCTCGACCGCATCGGCCTCGGTGGCGGCGTTGAGGACCGTGATCGCGATCTCGTGGTCGGCGCCCTCGGCGTCGCGCAGCAGCTGCATCGCGAGGTCCGTGCAGGCCTGGGTGAGCGCGGCGGTGAAGTCGGGCAGGGACGGCGTGATCCCGCTGGCGCCGCTGGCCAGCACGGTCACCGTGTCGTTGGTCGACATGCAGCCGTCGGAGTCGAGCCGGTCGAAGGACACCGCCGTCGCCGCGCGCAGCGCCAGGTCGAGGTCGGCCGCCGGGACCACCGCGTCGGTGGTCAGCACCACGAGCATGGTCGCGAGCTGCGGCGCGAGCATGCCCGCGCCCTTCGCCATGCCGCCGATCGACCAGCCGGCCCCCTCGACGACGACCTGCTTGCTCACCGTGTCGGTCGTCATGATCGCCTCGGCCGCCTGCTGTCCCCCGTCGGCCGCGAGCGCGTCGTACGCCGCGTCCGCGCCTGCGAGCACCTGGGCCCGGTCGTTGGTCAGGCCGATCAGGCCCGTGGAGCAGACCACGACGTCGACCGGCCCGATCCCGAGGTGCTCGGCGACCCGCTCGGCGACCGCGTGGGTGGTCTGGAAGCCCTCCGGGCCGGTGTAGCAGTTGGCGCCACCGGAGTTGAGGAACACCGCGCGGACGATGCCGTCCTTGACGACCTCCCGGCTCCACAGGACCGGGTTGGCCTGGCAGCGGTTGGAGGTGAAGACGCTGGCGGAGTCGAAGGTCGGGCCGTCGTTGACGACGAGGGCGACGTCCTTGCCGCCGCTGGACTTCAGCCCGGCTGCGACGCCGGCGGCCCGGAAGCCGCTGGGAGAGGTGACGCTCACGGAGCTACTCCTACGGTCGAGAGGCCCAGTCCTTCGTCGAGACCGAGCGCGAGGTTCATGCACTGGACGGCTGCGCCGGCGGTGCCCTTGGCCAGGTTGTCGACCGCACCGACGGCGACGAGTCGTCGCGCGTCCTCGTCGACGGTGACCTGCAGGTGCACCGCGTTGGAGCCCGTCACGGACTTGGTCTGCGGCCACTGACCGGCCGGGAGCAGGTGGACGAACGGCTCGTCGGCGTACGCCTTGGCGTAGACGGCGTAGACGTCCTCGGCGCTCACCTCGCCGCGGAGCGGCGCCGAGCAGGTCGCGAGGATGCCGCGGGGCATCGGCACCAGCAACGGGGTGAAGCTGACCGCGACGGTGCCGTCGACGAGGCCGGAGAGGTTCTGGATGATCTCGGGCGTGTGCCGGTGGGTGCCGCCGACGCCGTAGGCGCTGGCGTTGCCCATGATCTCGCTGCCGAGCAGGTGCGGCTTGGCGGCCTTGCCGGCGCCGCTGGTGCCGGACGCCGCGACGACGACCACGTCGGGCTCGACCAGACCGGCCGCCACCGCGGGGGCCAGCGTGAGCGTGGAGATCGTCGGGTAGCAACCGGGCACGGCGATCCGCCGGGCGCCGGCGAGCAGGTCGCGCTGACCGGGCAGCTCCGGGAGCCCGTAGGGCCAGGTCCCGGCGTGCTCGCCGCCGTAGAACCGCTCCCAGGCGCCGGCGTCGGCGAGCCGGAAGTCGGCGCCGCAGTCGATCACCACGGTGTCGGGGTCCGCCTCGCCCAGGGCGGCCGCGATCGGGCCCGACTGGCCGTGCGGGAGCGCCAGGAAGACCACGGCGTGGCCGGCCAGGGTCTCGACCGAGGTCTCGGCGAGCACCCGGTCGGCGAGCGGCACGAGGTGCGGCTGCAACGTCCCCAGCGGCTGGCCGGCGTTGGAGGCTCCGGTGAGGGCCCCGATCTCGACCTCCGGGTGACCCAGGAGCAGGCGCAGCAGCTCGCCCCCGGCGTACCCACTGGCTCCGGCGACCGCGACCCGCTTCGTGCTCATGTGCATGACTATACAGACAACCGTATGTATATGTGCAAGTCGCCCGGATTCCGGGATGCGGCCGCTGGCGCGCCCGGTCTAGGTTCCCATCATGACGCGGCTCTCCTTCGACGGCTACCTCGACCACCTCCGGACCGAGTCGGCGCGGTTCCGCGCCGTGCTCACCGGCTGCGACGCCGACGCCCGGGTCCCGGGCTGTCCCGACTGGTCGGCCGCCGACCTGCTGTGGCACCTCACCGAGGTGCAGCACTTCTGGACCCGGATCATCCGGGACCGGCCCGCCGCACCCGGCGAGGACTGGGCCGAGCCGGAGCGGCCGGCGTCGTACGACGCACTGCTGGCCGCCTTCGACGAGCGCTCGGCCGCGCTGGTCGCGGCGCTCGAGGCGGCCGACCCGGCAGAGCCGGCGTGGTCGTGGTCTGACGACCACACCGTCGGGTTCACGCTGCGCCGCCAAGCCCACGAGGCGCTGATCCACCGCCTCGACGCCGAGCAGACCGCCGGCCAGGTCACCGCGCTCGACCCCGAGCTGGCGGCCGACGGCGTCGCCGAGGCACTCGCGGTGATGTTCGGCGGCACACCCCCGTGGGGCACGTTCACGCCGCTCGACCACCACGTCCGCGTCGACATGACCGATCGCGACGAGTCGGTGTGGGTGCGGCTCGGGCACTTCAGCGGGACCGACCCCGAGAGCGGCAAGGCCTACGACGAGGTCGAGGACGTCTCGGTGGTGGACGCCCCGGGCGGCGAGCCCGACGTCGTGGTCGACGGTCCCGCCGGGGCGCTGGACGCGTGGTTGTGGCGCCGCGGAGACGACCGGGAGATCCGGGTGGCGGGCGACCGAGCCGTCTACGACCACTTCCGTCGCGCCGTCGACCAGCCGATCGACTGAGCTGAAACCGGTCGTCGACTCCGTGAAACCGTCGTGAAGGCACCCTGAAACCTGGCCCAGCCAGCCTGGCGGCATGACACGAGTCCCTGATACCGACCTGGCCGTCGCCGCGGCCGGGCTCGTCAAGACCTTCGGGACGCAGCGCGCGGTCGACGACGTCGATCTCGAGGTGCGCCGCGGCGAGGTCTTCGGCGTGCTCGGGCCCAACGGCGCCGGCAAGACCACCATGCTGGCGATGCTCGCCACGCTGCTGCCGATGGACGGCGGCGAGGCCCACATCTTCGGCGTCGACGTGCGCCGCCAGCCCCACATGATCCGGCAGCTCGTCGGTGTGACCGGGCAGTACGCCTCGGTCGACGAGAACCTCACGGGCAGGGAGAACCTCTGGCTGTTCGGGCGGCTGCTGGGCCTCTCCTCGGCGAAGGCCTCAGCGACCGCCGTCGACCTGCTGGAGCGGTTCGGGCTGACCGAGGCCGCCGACAAGCAGATCTCCGCGTTCTCAGGCGGCATGCGCCGACGGCTCGACCTGGCGGCGAGCCTGATCTCGCGGCCGCCGCTGATCTTCCTCGACGAGCCGACGACCGGTCTCGACCCGCGCACCCGCGGCCAGATGTGGGACACGATCCGTGACCTGGTCCGCGACGGCAGCACCGTGCTGCTGACCACCCAGTACCTCGACGAGGCCGACCAGCTCGCCGGGCGGATCGCGGTGATCGATCGCGGTCGCAAGGTCGCCGAGGGCACCCCCGACGAGCTCAAGACCTCGGTGGGCAGCTCGACGCTCCAGCTGCGCCTGGTCGACCCGGCCGACACCGGCGAGGCGGTCGGCGTCGTACGCCGGGTCCTCGCCGAGGACCCGGTCCTCACCCCCGAGGCCGGCGGCCTCAACGCCGCGCTCACCGACGCCAACCACGCCGCGGAGGTGCTGATCGCGCTGCGCCAGGCCGGGTTGTCGATCGCGAGCGCCACCGTGCAGAAGCCCACCCTCGACGAGGTGTTCATGGCGATCACCGGCCACGGCGCCGAGGACGAGTCCACCGACCTCACCCTGGAGGTGCCCGCATGACCGCCACCCTGCCCGAGGCCCCGGCCGTGATCTCGACCCGGGAGCTGGCCGCCCACCCCACGCTGCGCGACACGCTCGACCAGACGCTCACGATGGCGTGGCGGGCGGTCAAGAAGATGCAGCGCAACTTCGAGCAGATGTTCGACGTCACCATCCAGCCGCTGCTCTTCACCGCGATGTTCGCCTACATCTTCGGCGGCGCGGTGGCCGGGGACGTGGACAGCTACCTGCCGGTGATCATCCCCGGCCTGATCGGCCAGACGATCCTCACCGCGTGCGTCGCGACCGGCGTGCAGCTGCGCGAGGACATGGACAAGGGCGTGTTCGACCGGTTCAAGTCGCTCCCGATCGCCCGGATCGCCCCGCTGGCCGGCCCCGCGCTCGCCGACATGCTGCGCTACCTCATCGCGACCGTGTTGACGTTCGGGGTCGGCATCGCGATGGGCTATCGGCCCGACGCGCTGGGCCTGGTCGCCGCCATCGTGCTGGCCGTCTTCGCCGGGTGGTCGATCGCCTGGATCTTCACCTGGTTCGGCACCGTGGGACGCAGCGCCCAGGGCGTGCAGGGCATCTCGCTGATGGTGATGTTCCCGCTGACGTTCCTCTCGAACGCGTTCGTCCCGACCGACACGATGCCGGGCTGGCTGCGCGCGTTCGCCGACGCGAACCCGGTCTCCCACGTGATCACCGCGATCCGGGACCTGGCAACTGAGGGCCAGTTGACGACCAACGTCATCTGGGCGGTGCTGGGCTGTGCGGCCGTCGTGGCGGTGTTCCTCCCGCTGTCGGTCCGCTCCTACTCTCGGAAGATGTGACGACCCCGGAGCCGGACCGGCCAGCCAGCCGCACCGCCGCGCTCGTCTGCCAGGGCCGTGCCGCCGCCGACGGGCGGCTCGGCCTGGGCCGGTTCTCCGACCCGGTCGCCGTCCGGCTGCTGCGACCGGACGAGCAGGCGGTTGTCGAGCAGGTGCGCGCGGGGCGTCCGCCGCAGGGCTGGACCGCACGGACGGCGTACGAGGCGGTGCGCGCGAGCGCGGAGGTCATGGCAGCGCGCACCGTCGCCGTCGACGACGCCATCCGCGCCCACCCGAGCCCCCAACTGGTCGTGCTGGGGGCGGGCCTCGACGACCGGGCCTGGCGGATGCCCGAGCTCGATGCCACCGAGGTCTGGGAGGTCGACCACACCGCCTCCCAGCGGGACAAGCGGGACCGCCTCGGAGCCCTCGAGCCACGGGCCCGCGCGGTTCGCTTCTGCGCGGTCGACTTCGCTCGCGACGACCTCGCCGCGGCGCTCGAGCGGTCCGGACACCGACGCGATGTCGCCACCACCTGGCTGTGGGAGGGCGTGGTCCCCTACCTCACGTCCCGCGAGATCCGGGCGACGCTGCAGGTGGTGGACCGCCGATCCGGGCAGGGCAGCAGCCTGGTCGTCGCCTATCAGGCGCCGTCGCTGCGGGCGGCGGCCGGACGGCGCCTGGCCGAGCTCCTGACCCGGGTCGGTGGCCGGACGGCCGTCACGTCGGGCGAGCCCTGGCGCTCGCTGCTCGCGCCGCGACGGGTCGCCACTGTGCTCACCGGAGCCGGCTTCGAGGTGACGTCCGACGAGGACCTCCTCACGGTCGCCCGCCGGCTGACGCCTGCACCGACCGGGCGCGTGTCGCTCCGCAGCGGCCGGGTGGCGGTGGCGCGACGGGCTCGATGAGCCCCCGGCTCCAGGATCAGGGTCCCGATCGGGCGACCTCCGCGAGCAGTGCACCGACCTCCTCACGCAGGTCCGGTCCGGTGCGGCCCTCGAGCTCGGCGGCGACCCGCGCGACCTCACCGGGCAGGGCGGCCTCCGCCAGCGCCACCCCGCCGGACCAGCTGAGGCTCGGGAGCTGTCGGTTGTAGCCGAACCGGTCCGCACAGGCCAGCAGGCGTACGGCGGTCGCGACCGTCCTGGCGTCCGTCGACGTCGCCACCTCCCACTCCGCGACGGCGAAGACCGCCGATCCCACGACCGGGTAGTCCATGAACGTCTGCGACAGGTCGAGCGCATGCGGCAGCTTCGCCAGGAGGTCGGCGCGGAGGGCGACGGCATCCGCGGCGCGGCCGTGGCGCACGTGCGCGGAGAGCGCTGCCGCCTGCGGGTACAGCACCCACGGCTCGTAGCCGGCGAACGCATCCAGCCCGGGCACGGACCGGTGCGCGAGGGTGTGGACGGCGTGACGGTAGCCGTCGAGCCCCTCCTCGACCCGGCCCAGGGCCAGGGCCAGCTCTGGCCGCCCGCACAGCAGGATGATCGCGGCACCGAAGACACCGGCCGCCGAGTCCTCGCGCTCGATCTCGTCGAAGACCCGGGCCGCATCGTCGAACCGGCCGTCCTCCATGGCCGCCAGCGCGAGGACCGCCTTGAGCTGGGCGGCGTCCTCGGAGGCTCCGAGCGCCGTCATGACCGGCAGCGCCTCGGCGGCGTACACCAATGCCTCGGCGAGGTTGCCCACCTGCATCGTGAGCCCCGCGAGCTGGCCGTCGACCAGCGCCCGCGACCACGGCCCGTCGCTCTCGTCCACGAGCTCTCGCGCGAGCAGGGCCCGCGCGTGCGCCTCCCGGAGGTCACCGAGGTTCTCGTAGAACTGGCTCGCCCACTGGAGGGCCTGCTGCCTGACCCGGGGGTGCGGGTCCGAGCAGAGCTCCTCGAGGCGGGAAGGATCGGCCTCTGCGAACCCGTCCCGCGCGGCCAGCATGACCTTCACCTGCGCCTCCACGCGGGAGCCACCCTCGCCCGCGCCGAGCCGTTCGAGCTGTGCCAGGGCCCGCATCGGGAGCGTGTCGGAGAAGATCATCGAGTTGAAGATGACGCCCGCGAGCACGCCGCGCAGCTCGCCGAGCCGCTCGGGTGCGACATCCGCGTCGACGTCCAGGTCGGCGAGCACGTCCTCGACGTCGGCCGCGAAGCCGACGACCTTCAGGTGGCTGCCCTCGACGGTCCAGAAGCTGGAGAGGCAGGCCGTCAGGGCCAGTACGGCGGCCGCGTCGCGGTCGACGAGTGCCCGCCGGAGGATGTCGACGAGGTTGCCCTCCTCGACCCTGATCTCGCCCATCACCTCGACCTGCCGAGGGCCGAACAGCTCCTCCGCGGCGCGCCGACCGAAGGCCACGCCCCAGGCGCGCAGCCGCGCGTCGGTCGCGATGTCGTCGCCCGCGTCGGCCAGCCGCAGCTGCCCGAACTCGCGCACGGTCTCCAGCAGCCGGTACCGCAGTCCCTCGGGTCCCTCGAGGACGGTGATCAAGGACTGCTCGACCAGGTTGGTGAGCGCGCCCAGCGCGTCGCCCTCGATCACCGCGTCGGCCCCGTCGAGTGAGAACCCGTCCCGGAAGACCGAGAGCCGGCGCAGCGCCGTGCGCTCCGACTCGTCGAGGAGGTTCCAGCTCCAGTCGATGACGGCCAGCAGGGTCTGGTGCCGCTCGGGCGCGTCGCGGGAGCCGCCGCGCAGCAGCGTGAACCGGTCGTCGAGGCGACGCTCGATCTCAGCGACGGACATCACCCGGACCTTGGCGGCCGCCAGCTCCACCGCGAGTGGCAGCCCGTCGAGCCGGGCGACGAGCGAGCGGACCTCCTCCGCGTCGAGCCGGGCGCCGGGACGGGCTGCCGAGGCCCGCTCGACGAAGAGCTCGGTGGCGTCGTCGATGCCGAGCTGGGGCAGCTGGTAGACCCGCTCCGCGGCGATCCCGAGCGGCGCCCGGCTCGTGGTCAGGACGCGCAGTTGCGGTGTCCGCGCCACCAGCACCGACACCAGGTCGGCGACGGCGTCGACCAGGTGCTCGCAGTTGTCGAGGACGAGCAGGGCGGGAGTGGCACCGATCTGGTCCACGACCCGGCTGAGCAGGTCGGTACGCCGGGCGGCCGCACCGGTGAGCCGGTCGGTGACCGACTCGCGGACAGCCAGCACGTCGGCGACGGCGACCGCCACCCCCTCGGGCGAGGTGACGCCGGCCAGCTCGACGAAGTGCACCACCGGCTGCTCGGCCAGCCGGCCCATCAGGTGCGCGAGCCGGGTCTTGCCGAGCCCGCCGGCCCCGACGATCGACGTCACCCGGGAGGAGCGGATGGTCTCCGCCAGCGCCGCAGCATCGGCGTCGCGTCCGATCAGCGGCGACGCCTCGTAGAGCAGACCCTCCCGCACGGGGCGGTCCCGGGCGAGCAGCTCGGCATGCAGTGCCTGCAGACGCGGCCCAGGGTCGACGCCGAGCTCGTCCGCCAGCCGGGTGCGGACCGACTCATAGCGCTCGAGCGCGGCCGGCACCCCCCGGACCGCCGCCTCGCTGTGGAGCAGGGCGAGGATCGTCGGCTCGTCCTCCGCGGCGCGCTCCAGGATCGGGAGCGCCTCGTCGTGGTGGCCCAGCGCGGAGAGAGCGCGCCCCAGCATCGTGCGGCTGGCCGCACGCAGGCCCAACGCCTCCTCCCGCAGCAGGCCGACGACGCCGTCACCGGTCTCCGCGATGGCGATCGACTGGAGGGGGCGGCACTCCCCCACGACCACCGCCCAGTCACCGGCCTGGTCGGCCAGCACCGCGCGGCGGTGACCGTCGCGGAGGCGGTCGACGTCGGTGTCGTCGGTGCCGAGCCGGTAGCCGTGCGGGGTGCGGACGACCACGTCGGCGCTGGTCGCGGCACGGGCCCGCGACACGACGACCTGGAGCGCCTTGGTCGGGTTGGCGGGGACCTCGTCGCCCCAGATCTCCTCGACCAGGCGCCCCTCGCCGACCCCCGCGCCGGGCGTCGCCGCGAGCGCGGCGAGCAGGGCATGGGTGCGCTCGCCGGTGACCGGCGCGCCGCGCCACCGGACCTCGGCCAGCAGGGTCAGCGCCGGTCCGGGGGCGCGCCCGTCCTCAGCTGCGCTGGACGGCACCGGTCCGCTCGGCGGCGAGCGCGACCGCCGCGTCCCGGGCGGCCGCGGTCTCCTCCTCGGTCAGGGTGCGGTCGGGGGCGCGGAAGCGGAGCGCGAACGCGAGCGACTTGCGGCCGGCTCCGACCTGCTCCCCGGTGTAGACGTCGAAGAGCCGGATGGACTCCAGCAGCTCCCCGGCTCCCTCGCGGAGGGCGGCCTCGACGGCGGCAGTGGTGATCGCGTCGTCGACGATGAGCGCCACGTCCTCCTTGGCGAGCGGGTACGTCGAGAACTCCGGCCCGGGGGTGACGTCGCGGGCGTGCCGCATCAGCGCGTCCAAATCGATCTCGACCGCCGCGCTGCGCGCCGGCAGCCCGAAGGCCTGGCAGACCTTCGGGTGGAGCTCGCCGGCGTGGCCGAGCGGCTCGCCCCCGACGCTCAGCGTGGCGCAGCGGCCGGGGTGCCAGGGCATCCGGCTCGACGCCGCGACCTCGATGGGGACGCCGAGCTCGGTGCCGAGCCGTCGGACCAGCCCGATGGCGTCGGACCACCCGGAGGCGCGACCCGCCCCCCACCAGCCCGCCCGCTCCCGCTCGCCGGCCAGGGCGACGGCGAGGTGCAGCGGCTGCTCGGGCAGGGCATCGAAGAGCTTGGCGAGCTCGCCGTCGGTCGGTCGCCAGTCGACGCCGTAGATGGGCGCCGGGCCACGGTCGACCGGGAACGCGACCGTGCCGGTCTCGAACAGCGACACCCCCGAGGCGCCCCGCCCGAGGTTGCGCGCGGCGGCACGCAGCAGGCCGGGCAGCAGCGTCGTCGTGTAGGACGGCTCCTCGCTCGAGAGCGGGTTCGCGAGCCGCACCGTGTGGCGCAGGGGGTCGTCGCCAGCGAGACCGAGCGCGTCGAAGGAGGCGTCACCGACGAACGGGAAGCTGATCACCTCCACGCAGCCGGCACCGGCGAGCGTGCGACCCACGCGCCGGCGCAGCCGCTGCTCGCGGGTGAGCCCGCGACCGGCCGCCTCCCGCGGCAGCACGGACGGCACCTGGTCGTAGCCGACGATGCGGGCGACCTCCTCGACCAGGTCGAAGGGGTCGTTGAGGTCGGGTCGCCACGGCGGCGGGGTCGCGGCGAGCGTGTCCACCGCGCGCTCCACGACGCAGCCGACGGCCTCGAGGTTGGCGACGGTGGTCTCGGCGTCGATCGGCATGCCGGTCACCCGGGCGGGCAGGTCGTTGGCGATCGCGATCGCGCCCCGCGCGGGCGGGGTGCCGACGACGGTCACGCCCGGGTCGGCCGAGCCGCCGCCGTACGTCGTGAGCAGCTCGATCACCCGGTCGGCCGCGGCCTCGGTGACGTCCGGGTCGACCCCGCGCTCGTTGCGCTTGCCGGCCTCGGAGGAGATCTTGTGCCGCTTGCCGGTGCGGAACATCGAGACCGCGTCCCAGTGGGCGGCCTCGACGAGCACCGACGTGGTGGTCTCGGACATCTCGGTCGTCGCGCCGCCCATCACGCCACCGAGGCCGATGATCCCAGAGTCGTCGGTGACGACGAGGTCCTCGACCGACAGCGCCCGGTCGACGCCGTCGAGCGTCGTGAGCCGCTCGCCCTCGCGGGCCCGGCGGACCCGGATCGGACCCTGGAGCTTGTCGGCGTCGTAGCCGTGGATCGGCCGGCCGATCTCGAGCATCACGTAGTTGGTGACGTCGACGGCCAGCGAGATCGGGCGCATCCCGGCCTGGGTGAGCCGGCGGGCCATCCAGTCGGGGGTCGGCGCGGCCGGGTCGAAGCCGGTGACCTTGCGGGCGACGAAGACCGGGCAGCCGACGGCGTCCTCGATCTCGACCGGATAGCCGGTGTCGTTGGCTGCCGGGACCTCGCGGGCCGCCGGGTCGCGGAACGGCGCGCCGTAGGCGAGCGCCGCCTCACGGGCGACGCCGCGCAGCGAGAGCGCGTAGGCCCGGTCGGGGTTGATCTCGAACTCGATGACCTCCTCGCGCAGCCCCAGCACGTCGAACGCGTCGTCGCCGGGGGCGCCCGCGTCGGCCGGCAGCACGATGATCCCGTCGTGATCCTCGCCCAGGCCCAGTTCGCGGGCCGAGCAGATCATGCCGGCGGAGACGTGGCCGTAGGTCTTGCGCGCGGAGATCTCGAACCCGCCGGGCAGCACACCCCCGGGCAGCACCACCACGACGAGGTCGCCGGGGGCGAAGTTGTGGGCGCCGCACACGATGCCTTGCGGCTCGCCGGTGCCGTTGGCCGCGCCGACGTCGACGGTGCACCAGTTGATGGTCTTGCCGTTCTTCTGCGGCTCGGGCTCCATCGTGAGCACGCGCCCGACGACCAGCGGTCCGCGGATGTCCGCGCCCGCGCTCTCGATCGCCTCGAGCTTGAGGCCGAGCGCGGTGAGCCGGTGGGTGAGGTCCTCGGTCGAGACGCCGTCGGGCAGCTCGACGTACTCGCGGATCCAGGAAACAGGGGCCTTCATCAGTCGTCCTCAGAGCTCCGTGCCGAATGCCGTCGTGAACCGGACGTCGCCCTCGAAGAGCTCGCGCAGGTCCTCGATGCCGTGGCGGAACATCAGCGTGCGGTCGATGCCCATACCGAACGCGAAGCCGGTGTAGCGCTCGGCGTCGACGCCGCAGGCGGTGAGCACGCGCGGGTTGACGACCCCGCAGCCGCCCCACTCGATCCAGCCCTCGCCGCGACAGGTCCGGCAGGGCGCGCCGTCGAGCTCACCGGCACCGCGGCACACGAAGCAGACCAGGTCGACCTCGGCGCTGGGCTCGGTGAACGGGAAGTACGACGGGCGGAACCGGGTGCTGATGCCCTCGCCGAACATCGCGGCCGCGAAGTGGTCGAGGGTGCCCTTGAGGTGGGCCATCGTGATGCCCTCGTCGATCGCCAGCCCTTCGACCTGGTGGAAGACGGGGCTGTGGGTGGCGTCGTACTCGTCGGTGCGGAACACCCGGCCCGGGCAGACGACGTAGATCGGGGGCGTGCGCGAGAGCATCGTGCGCGCCTGCACCGGCGAGGTGTGGGTGCGCAGGACGATCCCGTGCTCGGCCGGCTCGGTCCAGAACGTGTCCTGCATCGTGCGTGCGGGGTGGTCGGGGCCCAGGTTGAGCGCGTCGAAGTTGAGCCACTCGGCCTCGATGACCGGGCCCTCGGCGACCTCCCAGCCCATCGCCACGAAGATGTCGGCGATCAGCTCGGCGCCCGTCGTGAGCGGGTGGCGGGCGCCGGTCGGCACCCGGTCGGTCGGCAAGGTGACGTCGACGGTCTCCTCGGCCAGCATCCGCTCCTCGTGCTCGGCCTCCAGCACGACCGTCCGGGCCGCGAGCGCCTGGTTGACCGCACCGCGCGCCTGCCCGATCCGCTGGCCGGCCTCCTTGCGCGCCTGCGGAGGCAGCGCGCCGATCTCGCGGTTGGCCAGCGCCAGCGGCGAGCGGTCGCCGGTGTGCTCGATGCGCACCTGCTTGAGCGCGGCCAGGTCCGCTGCGGCGGCGATCGCCGCGAGCGCGGCCTCTCGCGCCGCGTCGACCTCCTCGGGCTGCAACGGGGTGACCTCCACGGGGTCGTAATCGGTGTTGGGGCCCGACAAGGCACGCCTCTTCCTGCGTCGTTCGGTCGTCGTTCTCTCCGGGGAAGTCTAGGGAGGTCGGCGCCGCACGGGCGAACCGGTTCCACCGTGGGTGCGCGGCGGCAGCCCCGCTCAGCAGGTCGGGCCCGTGGCCGAGGACCCGCCGGCGTGCGACCGGACCCTAGGCCGACGGCTCGGCGGGGAGGACCACGGTGATCCGGGCCCCGCCGGCCTCGGTGTCCCCGATGGTCACCGTGCCGCCATGGGCCTCGACGAGTCCGTTGACCAGGTAGAGGCCGAGCCCGGAGCCGCCGGTCGCGCCCGCCTTCCAGAACTTCGTGAAGACCCGGCGGCGCAGCTCCGGGGGGATGCCGTCGCCCTCGTCCTCGACGACGATCCGCACCGCGGCGGGCCGCTCGTCGAGCGGTGTGGAGCCCACCACGACCCGGACGGTGCCGGCACCGTGACGTACGGCGTTCTCGACCAGGTTCGTCACCACCTGGGTGAACTTGTCGGGGTCCACGACGATCTCGGGGACGCCGGCCGAGGCCTCGAGCGTCAGCGGCCGGCTGGTGCTCGCCCCGACCGAGTCGACCACGCGGCGCACCAGCAGGGCCGGATCCGAGGGCCGCGGGTAGAGCTGGAGGCGGCCGGTGTCGATCCGCGCCACGTCGAGGAGCTCGGCGATCAGGCGGCTGAGCCGGTCCGAGTCCGAGCTGACCGTCGTCAGCATCAGCTTCTTCTGCTCGTCGCTGAGCTTGTCCCACCGGTTGAGCAGCGCCTGCACGAACCCCTTGACGCCGGTGAGCGGGGAGCGCAGCTCGTGGGCGACGGTCGCGACCAGATCGGAGCGCTCCCGGTCCAGCCGCGCGCGTCCCCGGCCCGAGCGCAGGCTGACCGCGACCCGCTCGACCGGGCGGTCGAGCGCCGTCCGGTGCAACCGGGCGGCCACGAGCACCTCGGTGCCGTCGGGCAGCAGCCAGCTCTGCTCCGGCACGCCGGTCCGGGTGGCGAGCCCCTCGTAGGGCCGGTTCACCGCGCACCAGGCGCGGCCGTCGTGGTCGCGCAGGGCGAGCACGTCCGCCAGCGGCCGTCCGACCGCGGCCGCGGGGTCGACGCCGAGGAGCCGGACGGCCGTCGTGTTGATCGTGGTGACCCGGCCGTCGGGGCCGGCCAGCACGGCGCCGTCGGCGAGCGCGTCGAGGTCCGCCTGGCTCACGCCGCCGAGCCTAGCCCGTGTGCTGCCTCGGCCCGACGCCGCCGAACCGCGCGAGGAGCCGGGTCGACCACGGACCGCCCTCGCGCACGAAGGCCGCCGGGCGGCCGACCGGCGCGGGAACCTCCGCGGCCCGGCCACCGGCGTAGGAGCGGCCGGTGAGCAGGTGGATCCATCGGCCGGGCGGGAAGGAGACGCTGACCGATGTCGCCCCGGGCTCCAGCACCGGCGCGACGAGCACGTGCCGGCCGAGGAAGAACTCGGTGTCGGACGCCGCGGCCGCCGAGTCCGGAGCGACGAGCCAGACCGGCCGCACCGCCGGGACACCGGTGCGGGTGGATGCGCGGACCACCCGCTCGCGGTAGGGCCTGAGCGCCTCGAAGATCCGCGTCGCGCGGGCGAACGCGCGGGCGGTCGCGCGGGTGCTGAAGACCTGCGGATTGTCGGCGGGTCGGTTGCCCTCATGAGTACGCATCACGACCCCGAACGCCTGGTACTCCGCCCACCTCGCCAGCAGTTCGGGGGTCCTGACGTAGTTCTTCACGTAGGCGTTCACCGAGGTGTAGCCACCGATGTCCGAGTGCACCAGCGGCCAGCCGGACACGCCTGCGGACAGGGTGCCGAGGAGCGCCGAGGCCAGGCCGTCCTCGGGCCCGAACGTGACCAGCTGGTCGCCGTTCCAGAACAGCGGGGCGTGCTCCGCCTGGCCCGGCCCGCCGCTGCGGAACCACGTGACGCAACGAGGCTGCTCTGCCCGGCGGCAGGCCGTCCGCACGGTCTTGGCCCACAAGGTCGGCCAGCGGTTGTGCAGCGTGGCGGGAGTGCCGGAGTGCAGGCGTGCGTCGAACGGCAGGCCCTCGCCGAAGTCCGCCATGAAGCCGCGAACCCCGTCGGCCAGCACGTAGCGGGCGATCACCTCGGCGAACCACGACCGGGCCGCGGGATCGGTCAGGTCGACCAGCGAGGCCTCGAACTCACCCTGGTCCTGCAGGTACGGCGCTCCGGAGCCGTCGGTGACCAGGAAGCCCCGGTCGCGCGCCTCGGCCCACAGGTTCCGGATGCGGGGGTCGTTCTTGGGTGCGGCGTCGACCAGGAACGGGTTGACGTAGGTCGTCGTGGAGATCCCGAGGCTCCGGAGGCGCCGGACCAGCCGGGACCATCCTGGGTAGCGCTCGCGGTCGAGCTGCCAGGTCCACCACAGTCGGTCACCGAACGACGTGGTCCGCTTCCCGGTCCAGTCCTGGATCCAGACCCCGGAGATGTCGGCCCCCGCGTCGAGCAGCCGGCCCAGCTCGCGGCGTACCTCCCGGGTGCCGCCCTGGAGGCCGACGATCGCACCGCGCGTGGCCCAGGCGGCAAGCGGCGCTCGCCGGTCCCCGGCCTGCTGGGCAGCGACCAGGCGGGCCGGCGTGTCGGCTGCGGACGCCTGCGCCGCCAGCGAGGGCGACCACACCTCGAGCGAGACCGCCTCCGGGTCGCGGGTGTCCGCGACCGCGAACGCCGTCGACGAGGCGACGGCCGCGTCCAGCCGCAGGCCCCGGAGGTCGCCGGTGACGAAGGACGGCCAGGCCGCGTAGGTCATGTCCCGAGTGCCGCCGGCACCATGGTTGGTCAGGTCCGCCAGCGCGGTGATCGGCTCCTCGCCACGGCCGACGCCCTGCTCCCGGTCGACGATCGGGACGAGGCGTCCGTCGAGGTCGAAGTCGGTGAACTGCTCGCCGAAGCCGTGCACACCGGCGTGCGCCGAGCGGCCCGAGACCAGGGCCACCGAGGTCAGCGGCGTGTCCGCCACGGTGGTCACGTCGAGCGCGGCTCCCCCGCCGGGCCGCGGCCGCACGGTGAGCGTGTACGACGCCGCGCCACCCGGCGCGCCGGGACCGCTGAGCCGGCCGGAGACCTCGACGCGGGCGTCGGTGGCCACCGCCGTGTCGACGCTCTGGTCGGCGAGCCGGTCGGTGTAGGTCACCGTCGGCCAGAAGTAGCCGCGGTTCTCCTCCCATGACACCGCCCCACGACCGCCGGTGACGAACGCACCCGCCGACGGCGCCGACCAGACCGTCCGTCCCTGCGAGCGCACGCGCAGACCGGCGTCGCCGCCGATCTCCACGCTCACCTCCCCCACGGTCCACGACCCGACAGCGCCGGGCGCGATGTCGAGGCCGCCCGGGGTGACGGTGTCGAGCACGTCGACCGGGGCCGCTGGGGCCTTCGCCTCGGAGCCGGCCGGGGCGGCCGCCCGGAGCGTGCCCGTCGGGGTGAGAGCGAGGGCGAGGACGAGGGGAACCAGCAGTCGGCGGGCGCGCACGCGGCGACGTTACCGGCGCCGCGCCCGGGCCGTGGCGTAAAGGCAGAGGGCCGCGGCGGTGGCCAGGTTGAGGCTCTCCGCACGGCCGTAGATGGGGATCCGGACCCGGTGGTCGGCCAGGGCGGCGAGATCGTCGGGGAGTCCCCATGCCTCGTTGCCGAACAACCAGGCGGTGGGGCGGCCGAGCAGGTCGCCCGCATCGTCGAGGTCGACCTCCCCGGCTCCATCCGCGGCGAGCACCTGCAGGCCGGCGCGCTGCGCGGCGCGGACGGCGACGGCCGGGCCGTCCTCGACGGCGACCGGCACGTGGAACAGACTGCCGACGCTGGCCCGGACGGTCTTGGGGTTGTAGGCGTCGACGGAGTGGCCGGCCAGCACGACTCCCTCGGCCCCGGCGGCGTCCGCGCAGCGGATCACGGTCCCGGCGTTGCCGGGGTCGCGCACGTCGGCGCAGAGGGCGACGAGGTGCGGGGATCGCGCACCTTCGACGATCTCGACCAGCGGTACGTCGAGGAACCGGCAGACCGCGACGACGCCGGCCGGGGTGACGCTGTCGCTCAGCGAGGCGAGCGCGCGCTCGTCCACCAGCGTCCAGGCGGGGCCCTCCGCGGCGAGCCCGGCGTACCGCTCGGCGGCCTCCGGGGTCGCGAAGACCTCGATGACCGTCCCCGGGAGCTCGAGAGCGGCCTCGACGGCCTTCGGGCCGTCGGCAAGGAACAGCCGCCGCTCGGTTCGCACCGAGCGGCGGCTGAGCTTGCGCGCTTCCTTCACACGGCCGTTGCCGGCCGTGAGCGGGCTGGTCAGGCCGACGCCTCCGCCTTGGGCGCGTTGACGTCCTCGGGCAGCGCGGCCCGGGCGGTCTCGACGAGCGCGTTGAACGCGGCCACGTCGTTGACGGCCAGGTCGGCGAGGATCTTGCGGTCGACCTCGACACCGGCGAGGTTCAGGCCCTGGATGAACCGGTTGTAGGTCAGGCCCTGGGCGCGGGCCGCGGCGTTGATCCGCTGGATCCACAGCTTGCGGAAGTTGCCCTTGTTCTTGCGCCGGTCGTTGTAGCTGTAGACCAGTGAGTGGGTGACCTGCTCCTTGGCCTTGCGGTACAGGCGCGAGCGCTGGCCGCGGTAGCCGCTGGCGCGCTCCAGGACGACCCGGCGCTTCTTCTGGGCATTCACTGCCCGCTTGACGCGTGCCACTTCTTACTCCTTGTTGCTCAGGTTCGGTGCGGGGGTCTCGACGAGCTCGACCACCGAGGGTGGGGGCTGGTCAGAGACCGAGCATCTTCTTGGCGCGCTTGACGTCGGCCTTGGCGAGCTCGGTCGTGCCGGTCATCCGCCGGGTGACCTTCGACGCCTTCTTCTCCAGGTTGTGACGCTTGCCGGCCTTCTCCCGAAGGATCTTGCCGGACCCGGTCACGCGGAAGCGCTTGCTCGCACCGGAGTGCGTCTTGTTCTTCGGCATCTCTGCTCTCTCTTCTCGTCCTGCTGGGCGTGGTCTCGAGGTCGCACTCGACACCGTGCGTGGCGGTGGTCGGGGGCCGACCACCGCACGGCTGTTCTCAGGCCTCGATCTCGGGATCGAGGTTCTCGGAGCGGCCCCGCTCCTTCTTCTTCGCGACCGGTCCGGCCGCGTGCGCGGCGTCGCGCTCGGCGCGCTCCTCCGCCTCGAGCGCGGCCCGCTCGGCGGCCCGCGTCTCCTTCTCGGCCTTCAGGTCGACCTTGGCGTCGGCCTTCTTCTTGTGCGGGCCGAGCACCATGATCATGTTGCGCCCGTCCTGCTTGGGTGCCGACTCGACGAAGCCCAGCTCGCTCACGTCCTCGGCGAGGCGCTGGAGCAGCCGGAAGCCGAGCTCGGGGCGGTGCTGCTCACGACCGCGGAACATGATCGTGATCTTGACCTTGTCCCCGGCGCGCAGGAACCGCACCACGTGGCCCTTCTTGGTCTCGTAGTCGTGCGCGTCGATCTTCGGACGAAGCTTCATCTCCTTGATGATCACGTTCGTCTGGTTGCGGCGTGCCTCACGAGCCTTCTGGGCGTTCTCGTACTTGAACTTCCCGTAGTCCATGAGCTTGCAGACGGGCGGCTTCCCCTGCGGGGCGATCTCGACGAGGTCGAGATCCGCCTCCTGCGCAAGCTTCAGGGCCTGATCGGTGGGCACGATGCCCACGGTCTCCCCGTTGGGTCCAACGAGCCGGACCTCGGGAACCCGGATCCGCTCGTTGATTCGCAGCTCGGTGCTGATGTGTCCTCCTGGATGGCAAGGTGTCCGGAGGTCTCTGCCGCTCGTCACCCCCCGAGAGGGTGGTGCGAAATCAACAAAGGCTTCCGCTGTCGTGCAAGCGGAAGCCAGTCCGACGCCCCCCGAGCGCGGGGTTCGCCTCCGAGGGCGCTGGCGCCCGGGGCGTACGGCGTACGCTCCGAGGCCTCGGCCTTCGGGACCGGACCCGACGACCTGTGCTGCCCCCCTGATGTCACTCGGGGCGGAAGCGGCGGTCGATGCGGGTGGGAGGCGGTCGTGCGAGCCTCCGCTTGCGGATCTGCTCCGTCGAGGGTACGGCGGAACTGATCGGTCAACGCTGAATGCTAGCCGACGATTCCCCGTCGGGCCGAATCCAGGCGGTGCCGGCACCCACCCGGGCCAGGGTCCAGCCCCGGGCGAGGCCCTCGAGGTCGTCGCCCTCGACCACGAACCGCGTGGGGCCGGCGACGTCGACGAGGAGCGCCGCGGCACCGTCCTGGAGTGCCGCCTGCGCGGCCACAGCCGCCCGCACCGGCACCGGGCGACCGTCCGGGTTCCAGGCCTGGAGCGCCGCCGTGCCCGTGAACGCGAGCAGCGCCAGCCGGCCGTCGGCACCCTCGAGCAGCACCGTGGCCATGTCGCTCGTCTTGTCGTGGGCCAGCCCGGCCTCGTCGTACTCCACCTCGCCGAGCACCGCCACGACCGGCACCAGCAGCCGGGCGCCCTGCACGATGGCGAGTGCGTCGGCGTACGTCGACCCACCGCGGGCCCAGGCGGCCAGCGCCGCGCTGACGCGCGGATCGGCGGAGCCGTCGTCGCCCGCGAAGCCGGGATCGGGGATCGTGGTGCGCTCGCTCACCCACGCATTGTCGCGAGCCACGCGGGGGCGCGCGAATCCGGCGGGCCGCGCCACCCACGGTGTGGGACGCTTGATCGCGTGGACGATGCTTCGTGGGCAGCGCTGACCCTGAGCCTGACCGTGCTCGGCGGCATCTGGACCTGGGTGTCCTTCCAGCGTCGCGGGCTGGTCTCGGGCCTGCGGGCCCTGGCCTTCACCCTCCTGCCGCTGGCGGCCTACCTCACCAAGACCCTGCGGATGTTCACCCGGATCGCGGACGCGGTGGGCGACTGGGCGGTCAACCTGGCGTGGAACCCGACGACCTGGGCGGGCATCGTGGTGGCCGGCATCTCCGGAGCACTGTTCGTGGTCTCGGGTGCCCTGCGCTCGCGCGGGATCGGCAAGGCGGGACGGGAGCCGAGGAAGGGCCGGGCCAAGAAGCAGCTGCGGCCGGGGACCGCGGCCGGGAGCGAGGCCATCGTCGGCCGCGGCGACGGCGACGACGAGATGGCCGAGATCGAGGCGCTGCTGCGCAAGCGCGGCATCAGCTGATGGGCCGCCCAGGGGTCCCGGGGTCCCAGGACTTCGTCGATCGCAACCGGCTCTGGACCCGCCTCAACGGCGCGGTCGCCGGGCACGGGAGTCCACTCCCCACGCCACTGTTCGTCGTCGACCTGGACGCGTTCGACGCCAACGCCGACGACCTGGTTCGCCGCGCCGGCGGCAAGCCGATCCGGCTGGCGTCGAAGTCCGTGCGGGTGCCCGCGCTCATCTCCCGGGCGCTGTCTCGGCGGGGCTTCCGGGGCGTGCTGTCGTACACGCTGCGCGAGGCCCTGTGGCTCCACGAGCAGGGGATCTGCGATGACATCCTCGTCGCCTACCCGACGGTCGATCGCGGCGCACTCGCCGAGCTGGTCGCCTCGCCGTCGGCCGCCGCCGCGATCACGCTCATGGTCGACGACGCCGCGCACCTCGAGGCCGTGGACTCGGTGCGCTCCTCGCACGCCGTCCCGGTGCGCGTCGCGATCGACGTGGACGCCGGGCTCCGGATGGCCGGCCAGCACGTCGGGCCCAAGCGGTCCCCCCTCCACGACGCCGCGACCGTGGTCGCGCTCGGCCGGACGATCGCCGCCCGCCCGGGCTTCCGCCTCGTGGGCGCGATGACCTACGAGGGCCAGGTCGCCGGGCTCCCGGACTCGGTGCCGACGGCCCGCGCCCGCTCCCTGGTCGTCCGTCGGATCAAGGCCCTGTCGCTGCCGCAGCTCGCCGTACGCCGCCGCGAGATCGCCGAGGCGCTGCGCGAGGTGGCCGACCTCGAGCTCTGGAACGGCGGCGGGTCCGGCTCGATCGAGGACACCGCGGCCGACCCGGTCGTGACCGAGGTCGCCGCGGGCTCGGGCCTGCTGGTGCCGACCCTGTTCGACCACTACCGGTCGTTCCGGCCGGTGCCGGCGGCGTACTTCGCCGTGCCGGTCACCCGCAAGCCCGCTCCCGAGCTCGCGACCGTGCACGGCGGCGGCCTGATCGCGTCGGGGCCGGCGGGCGCCGACCGGCTCCCCACACCGTGGGCGCCGCCCGGCCTGGAGCTCACCGGTCTCGAGGGCGCCGGGGAGGTGCAGACGCCGCTCACGGGTCGCACCGCGGCCCTGCTCGCGATCGGCGACCTGGTGTGGTTCCGCCACGCCAAGTCCGGTGAGCCCTTCGAGCACGCAGCCACCGTCCACCTCCTCGAGGGAGACCGGTTCGTCGACGCGGTGCCGACCTACCGCGGGTGCGGGCAGGCCTTCTAGGCATGGGCCCCGTGACCCCCGACACGGCGGCCGCGGAGCTCCTCGCGATCGCTCGCCGCCGCCCGCCGACCCTCGGTGGGGCGCGCCTGGTGTGCATCGACGGACCCGCCGGCTCGGGCAAGACCACGCTCGCGGCCGCCGTGGCCGCCGCGGAGCCGGACGCCCGGGTCGTGCACCTCGACGACCTGTACGACGGCTGGGGCGGGTTGCCCCGGGTCGCCGAGCAGCTCGACGACCTGCTGCTGCCGCTGGCGCGCGGCGAGGTGGGGTCCTACCGGCGCTACGACTGGGTCGCGGAGGCGTTCGCCGAGACGGTGCCGGTGGAGCCGGTCCCCCTGCTGGTGCTCGAGGGGGTCGGCTGCGGCACCCGGAGGCACGCCGACCTGGTCACCGCCCTCGCGTGGGTCGAGGCCCCGGAGGAGGTCCGGTTGCGCCGCGGACTGGACCGCGACGGCGAGGCGTTGCGGCCGCAGTGGCTGCGGTGGCAGGTCGACGAGGCCGCGCTGTTCGAGAGCGACGACACCCGCGCCCGGGCCGACCTGGTCGTGGACACCCGTCAGTAGGGTGAGCCCATGCTCCCGCCCGGCGGTGACCAGCACGAGGTCTCGGGAGGCGACTGCCGGCCGCCGGTGACGCTGGCCGGGCAGCCGGGCGACGCGTTCGCGGCGACCTCGGGCCTGCGAGCGGTCCAGGAGGGGCGCTAGCCCGAGTTGTCGGTGTCGGTCGCGAGCCGGTCGACCACGGCCCGCAGCTCGCGGACCGCCCGCCGGGCGCGGGCCCCGTCCGAGCCCTGGATGCCCATCGCCGCGACCGTGGTGCCGTCGGCGAGGTCCAGCGTGACCCAGGGCGCGCCGGGCGGCAGGTGCACGCCGACGACCTGCGGCCAGGCCAGCTCGCGGCGCCGGTAGCCGTTGACGACCACGAGCTGCTCCGGCTCCGCGATCACCCGGCAGCGCACCAGCGCGAACCACACCGAGAACGCCAACAGGCCCATGAACGCCAGCGTGCCGAGCTGGAAGGCCGTGAACTTCGCCCGCGTCTCGTCGTCGAACCCGAACCACGCCAGCCCGAAGCAGACCACCAGCGCCGCTCCGAGGAACACGCCCGCAACCCGGACCCCGAACGGGCGCCACGTGTGCGGGAGCGCGGGCACGGGCTCAGAGCCGGCAGGCATGGATGTCCGTGAGCAGGATGCCGCGCGCGCCGATCTCGAAGAGCTCGTCCATCAGCCGTTGGGCGCCGTCGCGCGGGACCATCGCCCGCACCGCCGACCACCCTTCCCGATGAAGCGGCGCGACCGTCGGGCTCTCGATGCCCGGCGTCAGCCGCACCGCGTCGGCGACGCGGTCGCTCGGGATGTCGTAGTCCATCATCACGTAGCTGCGGGCGACCAGCACGCCCTCGATGCGGCGCCGGAAGACCTCGAACCCCTCGGGCACCGCGCCGGTGCGGGTGATCAGCACGGCCTCGGAGTCGAGGATCGTCTCGCCGAACGTCTCCAGGCCGGCCTGGCGCAGCGTGCTGCCGGTCTCCACGACGTCGGCGATCACGTCCGCGACCCCGAGCTGGATGCTGGTCTCGACCGCGCCGTCGAGCCGGACCACGGTCGCGTCGATCCCCCGCTCCTCGAGGAACGACCGCACGACGCCGACGTACGACGTCGCGATCCGGGTGCCGGCGAGCTGCGAGAGCTCGGTGAAGGAGCCGCGCGGACCCGCGAACCGGAACCGGCTGCGCCCGAAGCCGAGACCGCGGACCTCCTCGGCCTTCGCGCCGGAGTCCTTGAGCAGGTCGCGGCCGGTGATGCCGACGTCGAGCGTGCCCTCGCCGACGTACAGCGCGATGTCGCGGGGGCGCAGGTAGAAGAACTCGACGCCGTTCTCGGCGTCGGTGAGCGTGAGCTGCTTGGCGTCGTCGCGCTGCCGGTAGCCGGACTCGCGCAGGATCTCCGACGCGGACTGGGACAGCGATCCCTTGTTGGGGACCGCGATGCGGAGCAGTGCCATCGGGGGCGCCTCCTCAGAGGTGTGCGTAGACGTCGTCGAGCTCGATGCCGGTCGCGAGCATCAGCACCTGGGCGTGGTAGAGCAGCTGGCTGATCTCCTCGGCGGCCCGCTCCCGGCCCTCGTGCTCGGCGGCCATCCAGGACTCGGCGGCCTCCTCGACCAGCTTCTTGCCGATGGCATGGACGCCGGCGTCGAGCGCGCGCACGGTGCCGGATCCCTCGGGGCGGGACCGGGCCTTGTCGCTCAGCTCGGTCCAGAGCTCGTCGAACGTCTTCACGACGGGCAAGCCTACGGGGCGCCTGCGGCCAGCTCCTTGAGGGTCCGGGCGGTGAGCAGGGCCGCCGAGGTGGCCTCGTAGCCCTTGTCCTCCTTCGAGCCCTCCAGACCGGCACGGTCCAGCGCCTGCTGGTCGCCGTCGCAGGTGAGGACGCCGAAGCCGACCGGCAGCCCGCGGTCGAGCGCGACCCGGACCAACCCCTCGGTGGCCGCCTGGCAGACGTAGTCGAAGTGCGGCGTGCCGCCCCGGATCACGACCCCGAGGGCGATCACGGCGTCGTACCCCTGCCGCGCGAGCGCGTCGGCGACCACGGCGAGCTCGAAGGCGCCCGGTACCCGGACGAGCCGGTGCTGGGTGACCCGGTAGTCGGCCAGCGCCCGCTGCGCGCCGCCGATCAGCCCGTCCATGACCTGCGTGTGCCAGCTCGCCGCGACGATCGCGACCCGCAGGTCGCTGCAGTCGACGGGCGCCGGGGCGGGTGCTCCGTGTCCGGTCATCGGTCAGGCTCCGTTCTGGGCGAGGGTGTCGGTCACCTCATCGGCGAGGTTGGGCAGATCGTGACCCATCCGGTCGCGCTTGGTGAGCAGGTAGGCGATGTTGTGGTCGTTGGGATGCGGGGTCAGCGGCACCCGCGCGGCGACCGGGACGCCGAAGTCCTCGAGGTTGCTGACCTTGTCGGGGTTGTTGGTCATCAGCCGCACGCTCGCGACGCCGAGGTCGCGCAGGATCTGGGTGGCGGTGCCGTAGTGGCGGGCGTCGGCCGGCAGCCCGAGGTCGAGATTGGCGTCGACGGTGTCGCGGCCGCCGTCCTGGAGCTGGTAGGCCTGCAGCTTGGCGACCAGACCGATCCCCCGGCCCTCGTGGCCGCGGAGGTAGACCACGACGCCGCGACCCTCGGCGACGATCCGCTCGAGGGCCTCGTCGAGCTGGGGTCCGCAGTCGCACCGGTGGCTGCCGAAGACGTCGCCGGTCAGGCACTCGGAGTGCACGCGGGTGAGCACCGGCTCGGGACCACTGATGTCGCCGTGGACCAGCGCGATGTGCTCGGAGTCGTCCACGGTGATCCGGTAGCCGTACGCCGTGAAGTCGCCGTGCCGGGTCGGCAGCCGAGTCTCCGCGACCCGCTCGACGTGGGTCTCGTGCCGGCGCCGGTAGCGGACCAGGTCGTCGATGGAGATCATCGCCAGGCCGTGCTCGTCGGCGAACTCGCGCAGCTGCGGGCCCCGCTTCATCGTGCCGTCGTCGTTGACGACCTCGACCAGGACGCCTGCGGGCGTCAGCCCGGCCAGCTTGGCGAGGTCGACCGCGGCCTCGGTGTGGCCGCGCCGCACCAGCACCCCGCCCTCGCGGTAGCGCAACGGGAACACGTGGCCCGGGCGGGTGATCTCCCACGGCTCGGTCGCCGAGTCGGCGAGGACCCGCACGGTGTGGGCACGGTCGGCCGCCGAGATGCCGGTGGTCACTCCGTCTCGGGCATCGACGGAGATCGTGTACGCCGTGCGCAGCCGGTCCTTGTTGTGGGGCGTCATCAGCGGGATCTCGAGGCGGTCCAGCATGGCGGCGGGCATCGGCACGCAGATCACGCCACTGCTGTAGCGGATCGTGAACGCCAGCAGCTCCGGTGTCGCCTTGCTGGCCGCGAAGATGATGTCGCCCTCGTTCTCGCGGTCCTCGTCGTCGACCACGACGACGGCCTTGCCGGCGGCGATGTCGGCGATCGCGCGCTCGACCGGGTCGAGCCTGATCTCGGTGCTCATGCGGTGACTCCTTGCTGTGAGGTGAGCTCGACGGGGGGCACGGCCCCCACGGCGCTCGAGGTGCGGCGCTCGGCGCGCCACCAGGCGGCGAACCCGATCACGCAGAAGCCGCCGTAGAACAGGTACATGCCCGCGGTCGGGTAGTAGCCGGCGTGGACCAGCGTCGTGACGCCGACGACGTCGACGGCGATCCACAGGAGCCAGAACTCGACCCAGCCGCGGGCCATGCCGTAGGTCGCGAGCAACGACCCGGCGAGGATCCAGGCCTCGGTGCGTGGACCCCAGGAGCCGATCTGCTGGAGCAGTGCATAGGCAAGTCCGTAGCCGATCGCCGCCATCGCGAGCAGTCCGAGCCGCTCCGGCCCGCTCGCCCACCGGGGGCTGATCGCGCCACCGTCGGTCGCACCACCGTCGCGGCGCAGCCGGGCCCAGCGCCACCAGCCATAGAGGCTCGCGACCGCGAACATCACCTGACGGCCGGCCTGGCCCCACAACGGCTCGGAGACCGCGTTGCTCAGCTCACCGCTCACGAACACGGTGAACAGCAAGACGTTGCCGACCAGGCCGACGGGCCAGGCCCAGACCAGTCGTCGCATGCCGAGCAGGGCGCTGCCGAGGCCGAACAGGTTGCCGACGACCTCGCGGACCGAGAGGTACCCGTCACCGACCTGGATGGTCCCGTTGAGCAGCCAGTCGAGCATCAGATCTCACCCCGGTAGGCGAGCAGTCTCTCGACGTGCTTGGCGATCACGTCGGCCTCCAGGTTGACCCGCTCGCCCGGCTGACGAGTGCCGAGCGTCGTGCGGGTCAGCGTCTCCGGGATCAGGCTGACCGTGAACGAGTCGTCGCGAGCTTCGACGACCGTGAGGCTGACCCCGTCGACGGTGATCGAGCCCTTGTCGACCAGGTAGCGCCCCAGCTCGGGCGGCATCTGGATCTCCACGACGTCCCAGTGCTCGCTCGGGGTGCGGCTCAGCACGGTGCCGACGCCGTCGACGTGGCCCTGCACGATGTGGCCGCCCAGCCGCTTGTCCGCGGTCACGGCCCGCTCGAGGTTGACCCGGTCGCCGGGGCGTACGCCGTACAGGCTGGTCTTGTCGAGCGTCTCCTGCATCACGTCGGCGGTCCAGGTGTCTCCGTCGCGCGCCGCCACGGTCAGGCAGCAGCCGTTGACGGCGATCGAGTCGCCGAGCCCGGCGTCCTCGAGCACCGTCGAGGCGCGGATCGTGAGCCGGATGGCGTCGCCCTGGTCCTCGACGGCGGCGACGGTGCCGAGCTCCTCGACGATTCCGGTGAACATCTCAGTCCTTCCCCGGCGCGAGGGTGAGCCGCACGTTGGGCTGCTCGCCGTCGAGCACCGTGATGTCGGTGACGCGAGGACGCAACGCCTCGCCGATCGTGGTGATTCCGAGGTCCGCGACCGCGCTGCGGCCGGCGCCGAGCAGCATCGGGGCGACGTAGACGACGATCTCGTCCACCAGCCTCGCGCGGACGAACGCCGCCGCCAGCGTGGGTCCGCCCTCGAGGAACACGTGGCGGCGGCCGCGGTCGAAGAGGTCGGCGAGCGCCTGCTCGGGCTTGCGGGTGCGCAGGTGGACGGTCTCGGTGTCGGCGTTGAAGACCCGGCGGCCGGGATCGAGGTCGCGCTCCCCCATCACCGCGCGCAGCGGCTGGTGGTCGAGCGGACGGTCCTCGGCGTCGCGGACGGTCAGCAGCGGGTCGTCGACGGCGACGGTGTTGGTGCCGACCAGCATCACGTCGCAGGTGGCCCGGAGCCGGTGGGTGTCGAGGCGTGCCGCGGGCGAGCTCACCCAGCGGCTGGTGCCGTCGGCCGCGGCGCTGCGCCCGTCGAGCGTGGTCGCGAACTTCCAGGTGACGAACGGTCGGCCGTGGGCCAGCCCGAAGGTCCAGAACCTGTTCAGAAGTCCCGACTCGGACGTCAGAAGTCCCGACTCGACGTCGACGCCGGCGGCGGCGAGCGTCGCGGCCCCACCGGCCGCCTCGGGGTTGGGGTCGGCCTGGGCGAACACCACCCGGCGTACGCCGGCGGCGACGAGCGCGTCCGCGCAGGGGCCGGTGCGGCCGGTGTGGTTGCACGGCTCGAGCG
>NZ_DASWVI010000126.1:0-2393 GCF_036401255.1 Nocardioides sp.
GGATGCACCACCGCCCACTGGTAGGCCAACCGCAACAGATCGGTCTCGGCCCGACGGACCACGTCCGCACACGCGCCAGCAGCGTGGAGGATCTGCTCCTCCGACATCTGCGCCAACGCGTCCGCTGTGACCATGACCACACTCAAACAGAGCCCACCGACAGTCCCCCCGACACGGTGTTTGCCCAGGTCAAAGCATGGTTGTCGGCCTGCGGGTGGCCTCGGGTCCAGGTGGTCGAGGAACGGATGACGGGGTCACCGTTCGCTGTGGCCCGGCACGGGTGGCCACCGCCAGCGCTCGGCACCAGGCCCGCCGTGGCCGACGTACTTGTGGTCACCGTCGAGAGCACGACACGCCGGTGGCAGCCCACCCACTGACCAGACCGCAGGGACCACCGCCGGCTTCCTGGGAACGGTGGTTTCGAGACGGTTGCAGCGCAACCTCCTCAACCACCGACCGACCCTTTCCAGAGCGACCGGCCACCGGATCCTCGTGTCTGCGACGGCGACCACAAGCACGATCACCACCGCCGGCCCCGTGCCGAGCGCCCACGGCGACCACCCTCGGCTGACCACAGCGGACGGTGACCACGTCCCCCGTCAAAGCAACGCCGACCCGAGACCACCCGCCGGCCGAGCACGGCCGGGCCGCTACAGCCCCGGGGCGCCCCAGACAGCCAGCCAGCGGCCGAGGTCCTTCTCCATGGGCAGCTCGGCGGCGAGGGTGTCGCGGACCTGGATCTCCAGGAGGTTGTCGCGCTGCCGGTCGGCGCCGGGCTTGGGCGCGAACGCATAGAACGTGCCCTGCTTGTAGAGGTAGACCAGCCCGACCCGGCGTCCGGAGGCGTCGGCGAACGGGATCAGTGAGCACAGCAGGCCGGAGCCGAAGTCCTGCGCCTCGAGGGCGGTGTTGACCGCGTGCAGGTCGGTGCACAGCCCGGCCAGGTCGGCGGGGTCGCGGTGGGCGACCAGCCAGGTGAAGCCGTACTCGTCGCGCGAGACCTCGACGGAAGGGGCGTCCGGGTCGGCGTCGAGCAGCGCGACGACGTCGTCCTGGGTCTGCTGGAACGCCGCCCCCGCCGCCGCCCGGTAGCAGACCGAGCCCTGTCCGGTGGGCAGCAGCCCGATCGTGGTCTGCAGGGTGATGGCCGCGCTCGGCACCAGGAACAGCGAGTCGAGGTTGGCCGCCTTGGGCCGGCTGCGGCCGGCGATGACGTCCCAGAAGCCCATGTGCCAGGTGTCGCTTACGCCGCGGGACGGCCGAGCTCGGCCTGGATCTTGGCGAGCTGCTCGAGGCGCTGCTCCAGCGTCGGGTGGGTCGAGGTCAGCGTGCGCAGCGAGACGCCCTGGATCGCCGGGGCGAAGAAGAACGCGTTCATCGCGCTCGCCTGGCGCAGGTCGCGCTGCGGGATCTGGTTGATCTCGCCAGTGATCTTCTGCAGCGCGGAGGCCAGCGCCGCCGGCTTCATCGTCAGGTACGCGCCAGCCCGGTCCGCCGAGAGCTCGCGGTAGCGCGAGAGCAGCTTGAGCAGCAGGAAGCTGATCGCGTACGTCACGAGGCTGACCACCAGCACGACCAGCCAGACCGGCAGGCCGCCGTTGCTGTTGTCGCGGCGGCCGCCACCGAAGAAGGCGCCGTACTGCGAGCCGCGGGTGAGCATCCCCGCCACGATGCCGGCGCTGGACGCCGCGGTCATCACGAGCACATCGCGGTGGGCGACGTGGGAGAGCTCGTGGGCGAGCACGCCCTCGAGCTCCTCGGCATCGAGACGGCGCAGGATGCCGGTGGTCACGACGACGACCGAGCGCTGCGGCGACCGGCCGGTGGCGAACGCGTTGGGCAGGTCGGTGTCGGCCACGCCGACCCGGGGCTTGGGCATGTCGGCCAGCGCGCAGAGCCGCTCGACCATGTCGTGCAGCTCGGGCGCCTGCTCACGGGAGACCTCGCGGGCGCGCATCGCCTTCATCGCGACCGTGTCGGACTTGTACCACTGGAACCAGACGATCCCGAGGCCGATCAGGCCGATCAGGACGCCGAGCCCGGGGCTCGACGTCCAGAAGATCGACATCACGATGGCGATGAGCCCGACGAACAGGGCGCCGAGCAGGAACATCACCAGCGTCATCCGGGCGGTCAGCCCGGCGTCGCCGACGAAACGGGTGCGTGCCATGTGTCCATTCTCCTCGGTGTCACCAAGGAGAACGGACCGGCATCACGGCTGGTTCCCCTCCGTGGACTCCTGCTCGGGCTCCGCCTGGAGGATCGCTCCCCCGGTCTCGGCGCCCTCGATCGCCTGCGGGCCCTTGCCGGCCTTGAGCGCGGCGAGCTCGGCCTCGACGTCGGCCTGCGAGCTGAGCGAGTCCAGCTCGCGGGCGATGTCGTCGCCAGCGCCG
>NZ_DASWVI010000127.1:0-2522 GCF_036401255.1 Nocardioides sp.
AGTTTCCTCCCACGCCGGAAACTGGCGCCGACTCGGCGTCGTGGGGCGGGAAACTGGCGCCGACTCGGCATTTTGGACCGGCGCGAGGCGCGGCTGCCGCGAGCGATATGCTGCGCCCGCACCATCTCAACAACTCAACACATTCATCACGCCCGCAGCGGGGGAAGCCGGTCCGAGTCCGGCGCTGACCCGCAACCGTAGGCCTCCCGACCACCAAGGGCCGGGGGCGAGCCGGAGCACCCGATGCGACGCGTCCTGATCACACGCTGTCGAGGAAAGCAGCGGGTGGCCGCCCGGGGGACCTCCCCCGACCGCCTCCCGCTGTCGCAGCGGGAAGGAACTCCAGATGCACCACCTCCTGGGTCGTGCGGCCGTCGTGCTGGCCGTGCCCGCCCTGTCTCTCACCACGCTCGGTGCGCTCGCCCCGTCGGCTCAGGCGGCTCAGGCCGCGCCCGACCCGGCGCCGGCCGCGGCGTCCGCCGCCTGGCTGGCCGGCCAGCTCACCGACGGCGTGCTCCACAACGACCAGTACGACTTCGACGACTACGGGCTGAGCATCGACGCGGCGCTCGCGCTGCACGCGGTCGGTGGCCAGGACGCGGCGGTCCAGGCGGTCAGCGACCGGCTCGCCGCCAACCTCGCGAGCTACACCAGCCCGGGCTACGGCACGGTCCTCTCCGCCGGCGGCACCGCCAAGGCGCTGGTGCTCGCGCAGGCCGCGGGCGACGACCCGACGTCGTACGGCGGTGCGAACCTGGTCGACCAGCTCGAGGGCAGGGTCGCGACCGGTGGATCGATCGCCGGTCGCATCCAGGACGACGTCGACACCACCCAGGCCGGCGCGGCCGACTACGCCAACGTGATCGGCCAGGCCTACGCCGTCCAGGGCCTCGACGCGGCCGGCAGCACCTCGACCGCCGCGGCCACCGACTTCCTGCTCGCCCAGCAGTGCGCCGGCGGCTGGTTCCGCCTCTACTTCGCCGACGCCGACGCCGCGGGCCAGAGCTGCGACGCCGACGCCACCGCTTCGGCCGACACCGACGTGACCGCGATCGCGGTGCTGTCGCTCCTCGGCCAGGCCGACGACGCCGACGTCGCCACCCACCTCGACGCCGCCGAGCAGTGGCTCCTCGACGCCCAGCGGGCCAACGGCTCGTTCGGCGGTGGCACCAGCACCGAGGCCCCCAACGCCAACAGCACCGGCCTCGCCGGCTGGGCGCTCGGCGCGCTCGGCGACACCGAGGCCGCCGCGGACGCCGCCGCCTGGGTCCGCGCGCACCAGGCGGCCAACGTGGCCAACTGCGTCTACTACGACGCGGGCGACCTCGGCGCGATCGCGTACGACGACGCCGCTCGCCGCACGCTCCAGGGCACCCCGATCGACGCCTCCACGCAGGACCAGTTCCGCCGCGCCACCGCCCAGTCGCTGCCGGCGCTCCAGTTCGCACCCGCGGGCACCGGCGACCCGCACGCGCTGTTCGCCGCGGAGTACGTCAAGGCCGGCGGCAAGAAGCCGGTCGGCGTGATCGGTGCCGCCCCCGGCGAGGCGCTCTGCGCGACGCTCGGCGAGCAGTCGGTGCTCGGCCACGCGACCAAGGCCGGCGAGGGCACGCTGCGGGTCCGCATCCCGTCGAGGACCGCGACCAGCAAGGTGACGGTCGCCAACGCCGCCGGCGCCTTCGGCACCGTCAAGATCCGCGCGCTCGGCGCCAAGACGCTGCCGTTCACGCTCAAGCGGGTCGTCGCCGTGGGTGAGAAGCAGGTCGTCAAGGTCCGCGGTCTGGCCCCGGGCGAGCTGTTCTCGATCCAGATCACCTGGTCGGCGAAGCGGTCGAGTGGGTCCGGCGAGGGCGTCGCCGGCCAGGCCAACCGCAAGGGCGTCGCGGTGCTGCGCACCAAGGTGCCGCGCCGGTTCGGCAAGGCGACGGTCAAGATCCGCGGCCAGTTCGGCAACCGCAAGGCGGCCGGCTCCTTCACCGTCACCCGCTGACATGAGGATCCTGTCTCGGATCGCCGCCGCGGCCACGCTGGCCGCGGCGGCGTACGCCGGTCTCCCCGCCGCGCCCGCCAGCGCCGCCGGCTGCCCGTCGGCCGACGGCGTCACCGTGGTCGTGGACTTCCACGAGCTCGGCGGCGGCGTGCAGACCGGCTGCGTCGCCGACGGTGGCGGGCAGACCGCGTCCCAGCTGTTCCCGGCGGCCGGGTTCCCGCTCACCTACGTCCAGCGCCAGCAGGGATTCGTCTGCCGCGTGTCGGGCAAGCCGGCCGACGACCCGTGCGTGAACACGCCCCCGGCGGATGCCTACTGGGCGCTGTACTGGTCCGACGGCAAGTCGGGCCGGTGGACCTACGCCACCAGCAGCGCCGGGGGCCAGCACGTCCCCGACGGCGGCTACGTCGCGTTCTCCTGGCAGGGCAGCGACAACAGCTCGCCGCCCGGCACCAGCCCGACCCCGCGCGCCGCCGCTCAGCCCAGCCCGGACCCCACGCCGACGCACGCCGGCTCGGGTGGCTCGGGCGGC
>NZ_DASWVI010000128.1:0-14699 GCF_036401255.1 Nocardioides sp.
GTGCGGGGCGAGCTCGGAGGTCAGCCAGCCGGCCGCGAACGCGGGGATGCCGGCCCGGAACCCCGGCACCGGCCGGATCGCGTTCGCGGTGAGAGCGGCGGTCACGACCTGGCGGCGGAGGAACGACATACGACAAATGTAGAACCTGTTGTCGCGGGCCCCGTCGACCGGTGAGCGGGTGACGTCCGTCACCCGTGCCGCGTACGGTGAGTGCCTCGTTAGTGGCGAGAACCGGTTCTACGCACGCTGGAGGGGACATGGAGCGACTGTCGGGCCTCGACGCGAGCTTCCTGTACCTCGAGACCCCGGCCCAGCTGATGCACGTGTGCGGCGTGATCGTGCTCGACCCGACGACCATGCCCGGCGGCTACACGTTCGAGGCGCTGCGCGACCACATCGACGCCGGCGTGCGCGACGTCGCGGCGTTCACCCGCAAGCTGCGCAAGGTGCCGATGGGGCTGGACCACCCGATCTGGGTGCACGACCGCCACTTCGCGATCGACCGGCACGTGCACCGACTCGCGCTGCCGGCCCCCGGCGGCTACGCGGAGCTCACCGAGCTGACCGGCCACCTCGCCGGCCTGCCGCTGGACCGCTCGCGGCCGCTGTGGGAGATGTGGGTGATCGAGGGCTACCGCACCGAGGAGGGGCGCGACGGGGTCGTGGTGTTCTCGAAGATGCACCACGCGACCGTCGACGGCGTCTCCGGGTCGAACCTGATCTCGCACCTGTGCAGCCTCGAGCCCGACGAAGCACCGATGGCACCCCAGGAGCCCGAGCGCCACGGGCACGAGCCCGGCCAGGCGGAGCTGCTCGGCCGCGCGGTGGTGAGCAACCTGGCGCGCCCGCTCAACGCCGTACGTCTCGTCGGGCCGTCGGTGCAGCTGATCACCAAGACGATCGGCCGGGCCCGGGAGGGCACCGCGATGGCCGCGCCGTTCTCCGCCCCGCGGACCTCGTTCAACGGCACGATCACCGGTCATCGGGCCATCGGGCTGGCCGACATGGACCTCGAGGACATCCGGCAGGTCAAGAACGCGACCGGCACCACCGTCAACGACGTCGTGCTCACGGTCGCCGGCGGTGCACTGCGCTCCTACCTCGACGACCGCGGCGAGCTGCCGTCGACCTCGCTGCTCGCGACCGTCCCGGTGTCGGTGCGTGAGCAGTCGCGGCACGCCACCGGCGCCAACAAGGTCTCCGCGCTGTTCGCCAAGCTCGGCACCGACACCGAGGACCCCCTCGAGCGGCTGGGCGACCTGGCCGAGCGCAACCGGCACGCGAAGGACCACCACTCCGCGATCAGCGCGGACGCCCTCCAGGACTGGGCCGAGTTCGCCGCGCCGCGCACGTTCGGCCTGGCGATGCGCGCGTACGCCGGCCTGCGGCTGCCCGAGCGGCACCCGGTCGTGCACAACCTGGTGATCTCCAACGTCCCCGGGCCTCCGGTGCCGCTGTACTTCATGGGCGCGCAGATCCTCGCGCTCTACCCGCTGGGTCCGGTGTTCCACGGGGCCGGGTTGAACGTCACCGTGATGTCCAACAACGGCCGGATGCACGTCGGGGTGATCGCGTGCCGCGAGTCGATGCGCGACGTCGACGACCTGGTGCGCCGGTTCCCGGCCGAGCTGGCCGCCCTGAAGGCGGCGGTCGTGTCCGCCCAGGACCCGGCTCCGGTCAAGCGGTCCCGGAAGCGCGCCGCCGGGAGTCGCGCCGGCGCGCGTTGACGGTGTCGACGGCCTCGAGCAGGGCCGGCACGAACCGCTCCGACTCGAGCACGCACGCGGCGTGACCGGCGTCGATGTCGTGGACGGTCGCGCCCGGGATGCGGCGCGCGAGCGCGATCTGGTTGTCGGCGGGCAGCACCTTGTCGCGCAGCGTGACCACGACCGCGGTGGGCACGTCGATGCGGCCCAACCAGGGCCGTGAGTGGTGCCGGCCCAGGGCGGCGACCGCCTGGCCCACCGCCCACGGACTGGTCTTGCGGAACTCGCTGAGCACCCAGTCGTGCATGTCGGCGGGATCGAGGTCGAGCACCCGGGCCGCCTGCCGCGACGCCCGCGTCGCCGTGCGCGACCGCGAGACCCCGCGGGCTCCGGCCATCGCGATCTCCAGCGACTGGTGGAAGAGCCGCTCCGCGACCGTCGAGCGGAACCGGTCGGTGGTCGCGCACAGCACCAGCCCGTCGATCTTGTCCGGGTGCTGGCGCCAGACGCGCTGGGCGATGATCGAGCCCATCGAGAACCCCGCCACGATCACGTCGCGCAGGTCGAGCTCGTCGATGAGCGCCGCGACGTCGTCGGCGCAGTCGTGGATCGAGAACTCCGGCGACTGGATCCCGAGCCCGTGCCAGCGCTGGTCCATCGTGACCACGCGGTAGCGCCGCGACAGCGGCTCGATGGAGGGGAACCACGTCATCACGCCGGTGCACCCGACCGCGTGCAGCAGCACGATCGTCGGGGAGTCGGGGCGCGGACCGGGGGTGTCGGTGACGTACGTCGAGCCGCGTCCGGGCAGGTCGACCATCGTGCCCACGGGGAGGCGGGCGCGGGGGACGTAGTAGCGACGGCGCACGAACGCGCCGGGTGAGAGCGGGTGCACGCGCGACCTCCCTCTCGACGGCGTAACCCTTCTAGAGTAGAACAGGTTACAGTTTCGCTCGTCAGGTACCCCAGGACCGGCAGGAGATGCGCGTGGGTCAGGACGGTTACACGGAGGTGGACACCGAGGCGCTCGACGCCGTTCGCTCGGTCGTCACCGAGGCGCTCGACCGCGCCGGAGAGGACCCCGAGGCGGCCTGGCAGGCGCTCGGCTCGTCGGGGCTTCTCGCGCTCGCCGTCCCCGAGGAGCAGGGTGGCGAGGGGCTCGGCCTCGACGCGGTCGCCGTGCTGCTGCGCGAGACCGGCGCCCGGGCGGTGCAGCTGCCCGTCTGGGAGACGCTGTGCTGCGGGGCGCTGACGCTGTCCGCAGCCGGCTCGGCCGAGCAGCGCCAGGTTCTGCTGACCGGCGTGGCGGCGGGGGAGAAGCTGCTGACCCCGGCGCTGCGCGAGATCGGGGCCGGCATCCCGGAGCGGCCGTGCACGACGTACGCCGACGGCAAGGTCTCGGGACGCAAGATCGGGGTGACGTACGCCGACCGGGCGGCGCGCCTGCTCGTGAGCGTGACCGCCGACGGGCGTCCGGCCGTGGCGCTGGTCGACCCGCAGGGCCCCGGCGTCCAGCTGCTCGAGTCGCCGACGTCGATGCGCACCTCCCAGCACACGGTCGTCCTCGACGGCGCCCCCGCCGAGCTGCTCGAGGGTGAGAACGCCGCCCGCACGCTGCGCGACCTCGCCATCGCCGGCCTCTGCCTGACCGCGGCCGGGGTCGTCGCCGGGGCCCGCGACCTGACCGCGGCGTACATCAAGGGACGCACGCAGTTCGGCCGCTCGCTCGCCGAGTTCCAGGCCGTCGCGATGCAGGCCGCGGACGTCTACATCTCCTCGCGCACGCTCGACCTCGCGGCCGCGAACGCAGCCTGGCGGATCGGCGCCGGCCTCGATGTGGCCGACGACCTGGCGGTCGCGGCGTACTGGGTCTGCCGCGAGGCGCCCGCGGCCATGCGCACCTGCCACCACCTGCACGGCGGCATGGGCGTCGACGTGACCTACCCGATGCACCGCTACTTCTCCTGGGTCACCGACCTCGCGCACGCCCTTGGCGCCCGGCCCGAGGACGTCACGATCGAGGACCCGACGACCAAGAACCTCGAGCTCAGCACCGCCCAGCGCGCGCTCAAGGCCGAGCTGCGGGAGTACTTCACCGGCCTCGCGGGCCGCGAGGAGCACGACGAGATGGGCATCGATCGCCACGGCGAGACCTATCAGCGGGTGATCCGCCGGATGGGGGAGGACGGCTGGATGGGCGTCGGCTGGCCGCAGGAGTATGGCGGGCACGGGCTCGGCGAGATCGAGCAGACGATCTTCGCCAACGAGGCGCAGCGTGCCGACGTGCACCTGCCGGCGGTGACGCTGCAGACCGTCGGGCCGACGCTGATCCGGTACGGCACGCCCAAGCAGAAGGAGATGTTCCTCGGCCGGATCCTCAAGGGCGACGTGCACTTCGCGATCGGCTACAGCGAGCCCGACGCCGGCACCGACCTGGCCTCACTGCGCACCACCGCCCGCCGCGACGGCGATCACTACATCGTCAACGGCCAGAAGCTGTGGACCACCGGCGGGCACCAGGCCGACTACATCTGGCTGGCCTGTCGCACCGACCCCGATGCGCCCAAGCACAAGGGCATCTCGATCCTCATCGTCGACACCCGCGACCCCGGCTACTCCTGGACGCCGATCATCACCGCCGACGGGTCGCACCACGTCAACGCGACGTACTTCAACGACGTGCGGGTGCCGGTCGACATGCTCGTCGGCGAGGAGAACCAGGGGTGGAAGCTGATCACCACCCAGCTCAACCACGAGCGCGTGATGCTCGGCCCGGCCGGACGCCTCGAGGGCCTGCGCGACCGGGTCGCGGAGTGGGCGACCAAGGCGGGCGTCGTCGACCGGCCCGACGTGCGCCGCACGATGGGCGAGGTGACCGCGGTGTTCCGCGTCAACGAGCTGCTCAACTGGGAGGTCGCCCGAGCCGCCGCCGAGGGTGAGATCTCGGTGGGCGACGCGTCGTCGTCGAAGGTGTTCGCCGCCGACGAGGTGCAGCACCTCGCGGCCGACCTGGTCGACATCGTGCACCGGTACGGCGACCCGTCGGACGAGGAGACGGCGTACCTCATGCGCTATCTCGACGCGCAGGCCAAGCGCAACCTGGTCCTCACGTTCGGCGGGGGCGTGCAGGAGGTGCAGCGCGAGCTGATCGCGATGTTCGGGCTCGGACTGCCCCGGGTGCCTCGATGAGCGCCGATCTCGGTGGTCGAGTAGCGCCCGCGAGGGACGAGCGGGCGCGTATCGAGACCCATGAGCGGATCATGGCGGAGGCCGAGCGGATCAAGGCGCTCGGCGAGGCCTCGGAGTCGGTGGCGCCGTACCCCGTCAACCAGGCCACGATCGGCACCTGGCTGGACGCGATGGGCTATGACAACCCGCGCTTCCGGTCCGGCGAGGCGCCACCGTCGATGGCTCAGGTGTGGACGATGCCGGGGCTGGGGCGCAAGCGGCCACCGGAGGACCCACTGACCCGGATGACGCAGTTCCTCACCGACGAGGGCTACACCGCGGTGCTCGGCACCAACTGCGAGCAGACCTACGAGCGCTACCTGCGCGTCGACGAGCACCCGCGGGTCACCAGCGCGCTCGACTCCGTGGTCGGCCCGAAGAACACCGCGATGGGCGAGGGCTACTTCGTGACCTCGCGCAACACCTGGTACGTCGACCTTCCCGATGGGCAGAGCGAGGTCGTGGCCACCATGCTGTTCCGGGTGCTGAAGTTCATCCCGCGCCAGAAGGACGGGGAGAGCTCATGACGATCACCCGCCCGATGATCGGGCGCGACTCACGGTTCTTCTGGGACGGCACGGCGATCGGCGAGCTGCGCATCCAGCGGTGCAACGCCTGCGGCGTGCTGCGGTTCCCACCCGGACCGGCCTGCCCGACCTGCGGTGCCCTCGATCGCGGCCACGTCGTCGCGGCGGGCACCGGCACCGTGTTCTCCTACGTCGTGCACCGGCACCCGCCCGTGCCGGGCAAGGAGCTGCCGATCGTGATCGCGCTGATCGACCTCGACGAGGGCGTGCGGATGGTCGGCGAGGTCGTGGACGTCGACCCGGAGGAGATCGAGATCGGGATGCGGCTGCGCGTGGACTTCAACCGCATCGACGACGAGCTGACCCTGCCGGTCTGGAGGCGAGCGTGAACGTTGGAGACCGGCTCCCGGACTGGAGCCTGCCGTTGACCCCGACCACGATCGTCAGCACCGCGATCGCCACCCGGGACTGGCAGGACGTCCACCACGACCGCGACGTCGCCCAGGCGGCGGGGTCGAAGGACATCTTCATGAACATCCTCACCAGCAACGGCCTGGTGGAGCGTTACGTCGTCGACGCGCTCGGGCACGACACGGAGCTCAAGGGCATCGCGATCCGGCTCGGCGCCCCGGCGTACCCCTACGACACGCTGACGTTCCGCGGCGAGGTGCAGTCGGTCGAGGACGGCATCGCGACCATCGAGGTCGTGGGCTCGGTGTCGCTCGGCGACCACGTCACCGGCACGGTGAAGGTCGTGGCGTCATGAGTCTTTCCGGCAGGGCCGCGATCGCCGGCATCGGCGCGACCGAGTTCTCCAAGGAGTCGGGCCGCTCCGAGCTGCAGCTCTCGGTCGAGGCGGTCCAGCACGCCCTCGCCGACTGCGGGCTGACGCCGGCCGATGTCGACGGGCTGACGACGTTCACGATGGACACCTCCTCCGAGATCGCCGTCGCGCGCGAGCTCGGGATCCCGGAGCTGCGGTTCTTCAGTCGCATCAACTACGGCGGCGGCGCTGCGTGCGCGACCGTCCAGCAGGCGGCGATGGCGGTCGCGACCGGTGTCGCGGACGTCGTGGTCTGCTACCGCGGGTTCAACGAGCGTTCCGAGAGCCGCTTCGGGCAGTTCTCGGTCGCGGCCGCGACACAGGTCAACACCAACGGCCTCGACAACGCCTGGACCTACCCGATGGGCCTCGGCACGCCGGCGGCGACCGTGGCCATGCAGGCGCGCCGCTACCTGCACGAGTACGGCGCTACCTCCGAGGACTTCGGCCGGGTGGCGGTCGCCGACCGGCGGCACGCCGCCACCAACCCCAACGCGTTCTTCTACGGCAGGCCGATCACGCTGGAGGACCACCAGGCCTCGCGGATGATCGTCGACCCGCTGCACCTGCTCGACTGCTGCCAGGAGTCCGACGGCGCGGTCGCGCTCGTCGTCACCTCGGCCGAGCGGGCGCGCGACCTGGCGCAGCAGCCGGCGTACATCACGGCGGCCGCGCAGGGCAGTGGTGCCGACCAGTTCGTGATGACGTCGTACTACCGCGACGACATCGGCATCCCCGAGATGGGCGTGGTCGGCCGCGAGCTGTGGCGCCAGTCGGGGCTGGGTCCCGACGACATGCGGATGGGCATCCTCTACGACCACTTCACGCCGTACGTGCTCATGCAGCTCGAGGAGCTCGGCTTCTGCGGCAGGGGAGAGGCGCCCGGGTTCATCGCCGACGGCGCGATCGAGGTCGACGGGAAGTTCCCGCTCAACACCCACGGCGGCCAGCTCGGCGAGGCCTACATCCACGGGATGAACGGCATCGCCGAGGCCGTCCGTCAGATCCGCGGCACCTCGGTCAACCCCGTCGACGGCGTCGACCACCTCGTCGTCACCGCCGGCACCGGCGTCCCCACCAGCGGGTTGGTCCTCTCCGCCTGACCGCAGAACCAGCGGCTCAGGCGTTCTCGTAGGCGTCCTTGACCTCGGCCGGGGACGCGGCGTTGGGCTGGGAGATGCGGACCTGGTTGCCGAACGGGTCGCGGATGCCGAAGTCGGTGCCGTAGGGCTGCTCGACGGGCTCCTGGGTGATCTCGACGCCGGCGGCGGAGAGCGCGGCGTACGTCGCGTGCACGTCGTCGCTGAGCAGGAAGAGCCCGCCGAGCGCGCCCTTGGTGACCAGCTCGCGCACTTGGGCGGCCGTGACCTCGTCGTGCTGCGGGCCGCCGACCAGCTCCAGCAGGACCGAGGTGTCCTGGCCGGGGATGCCGACGGTGAGCCACCGCATGAAGCCCAGGTCGATGTCGTCGCGGACCTCGAACCCGAGGTGGGAGGTGTAGAAGGCGAGGGCCTCGTCCTGGTCGAGGACCGGGACGGAGCGGATGTGGAGGCTGGTGATGTGGTTGTTGGTCATGACGAGGACGCTAGGGGCCCGAAGCCGGCGTCCGCTTCTCCGAAACGACTGTCTCTCGCGGGCGGGTCCAGGTCGCGATGAAGCACGACGGCACCGCGACCGGCGCGTGCCGGGCGCGGAACTGGGTCGGTGAGTGACCGACGATCCTGCTGAAGGTGGCGCTGAACGTGCCGAGGCTGGCGAAGCCTGTGTCCCACGCGATGTCGGTGATGGGACGGTCGGTCTGACGCAACAGCGTCATCGCCCGCTCGATCCGACGGCGCTGGAGGTAGCGGTGGGGCGTCTCGCCGTACACCTGCTTGAAGACCCGCCCGAACTGCGAGGCCGAGAGGTGGGCGATGGCTGCCAGCGTGGGGATGTCGAGCGGCTCGGCGTAGCGGCGGTCCATCTCGTCGCGCGCCCGCAGCATGCGGCGGTTGACCTCCTCGCGCCGGCTCAGCTCCACGGTCGCCGAGCCTGGTCGGCCCCCAGCTTGTCGCCGAAGAACGCCAGCACCCGGTCGACGGCCTCCTCGGAGCGGTGCTCGGTGAGCGTGGAATGGCCCTTGCCGTCGAGGTCGACGCGGAGGAAGGCGTCGCCGAGCGCGCGGGTGAGCGTCTCGAAGCGGGTGCCGACCGCGCGGTCGCCGGCGTACCGCAGACCGAGCACCGCGCAGCCACCGGCCGCCCGCTCCTTGACGGCGGCGAGGTCGGCGGAGGAGAGGTTGAGGTCGGCGGCTCGTGCCTTGCCGACGGCGAACGGCAGCGAGGGCTGGGCGAGCACCGGCGCGGCGACGGCGGGGTCGACCATCATCGCGAGCGCGAACCCGCCGGTGAAGCACATGCCGAGCGCGCCGACACCGGGTCCGCCGAGCTCCTCGTGCAGAGACCGCGCGAGGCTGCGCAGCCAGACCGCGATCGGCGAGGTCCGGCCGGTCGCCATCGTCGTGAACTCCTTGCTCACGCACAGCTTCGGCAGCACCTTCGCGATCGCGCCGGCGCTCAGCGGTGCCTCCGGCGTGCCGAACAGGTGCGGCAGAACGACGGTGTAGCCGGCCGCGACCAGTTCCTCGGCGTACCCGATCACCTTCGGCGTGAGGCCGGGGATCTCGTGGAGGACGATGACGCCGGGACCGGTGCCCTTGCGGTACGTCGGGTGGGTGGTCCCGCCGGCCGTGTGCTCGCCGCGCGTCCAGCTGTCGAGGAGGCTCATGCGGGCGAGTATCCCCGCAGTGCGCCGCTCAGGACAGCAGCGTGTCCACGTGGTCGGGGACGTAGGTGGTGTGCTCCCGCGGCGGGCGCACGTAGCCGGTCGACGCCGGCCGCTCGGGCACCTCGATCGGCGGCAGCGGCACGTCGTGGTAGTCCAGCGTGGTGAGCAGGTGAGCCATCATGTTCAGCCGCGCCTCCTTCTTGACGTCCCCCTCCACGACGTACCACGGCGCCTCGGGGATGTCGGTGTGCACCATCATGTCGTCCTTGGCGCGGGAGTAGTCCTCCCAGCGGGTGATCGACTCCAGGTCCATGGTGGACAGCTTCCAGCGGCGCATCGGGTCGTCGACGCGGCTGCGGAAGCGCCGGTGCTGCTCCTCGTCGCTGACCGAGAACCAGTACTTGCGCAGCAGGATCCCGTCCTCGACGAGCAGCCGCTCGAAGATCGGGCACTGATGCAGGAACCGCCGGTGCTCGGTCGGGGTGCAGAAGCCCATGACGTGCTCGACGCCCGCGCGGTTGTACCAGGACCGGTCGAAGAACACGATCTCGCCGGGGCTGGGCAGGTGCTCGACGTACCGCTGGAAGTACCACTGCCCGCGCTGCCGCTCGCTGGGCGCCGGCAGCGCGGCGATCCGCGCGACGCGGGGGTTCAGGTACTGCGTGATGCGCTTGATCGCACCGCCCTTGCCGGCGGCGTCGCGCCCCTCGAAGATCACGACCAGCCGCTTGCCCTCGGCGCGCACCCACTCCTGGACCTTGACCATCTCGGCCTGCAGCCGGAACAGCTCGGCCTCGTACTGCTCGTCGCTCAGCCGCCTCTTCGCCTTCGCCATGTTCCGCACACTAACCACGGGCCGCCGGCGGTGGGCGAGAGGCGTCAGGGACCGGCCTCGACCAGGGCGCGCACCCGCCCGAGGTCGAGGTCGAAGGGGCCGACCCGGGTGAGCACCCACGTCGCCCCGGAGTCCAGCCAGGGCGCGGGGTCCTGGTCGGGCTGCAGGTCGACGACGACGTCGAATCCGGGCCCAGGCTCGTGCTGCGCGAGGTCGTCGAGGACGGTGCCGACGTCGGTCGGCCCCCCGAGGCCGATGACGAAGAAACCGTCGTGGCGGGCCGCACGACGCAGTGGTACGGCGTTGCCGAAGCGACCACCCAGCCAGATAGGGACCGGTGGTGCCGGCAGGTAGCGGACGCCGTGGGCCGCGTAGTGCTCGCCGTGGTGGTCGACCGGCTCGCCCGCCAAGAGCCCGGTGACGACCTCGAGTCCCTCGTCGAGCATCCGGCCGCGCCGGCGCGGGTCGGTTTCGTCGCCGAACGCGCTGAACTCGCCGACCCAGTCGATCCGCTGCACGCGGTCGCCGTACTGGAGGTGGTCCCACAGGAAGAAGCCCTCCCAGCCCGCCGACTCGGCGGCGGCCGCGAGGTCGCCGACGACCGCGGGGTCCGCGAGCGCGTCGAAGGGGGGCGACGAAGAGACCGCGGCGGGCCCGCTGCTGTGTCATGCCAGGGAGTATGGACCGCATGCCGAAGCTGCACGCGCTCGAGCTGGTCCCCGACGACGACGGCGTGGAGGCGGTACGCCGGGACTGGCGGCGACTGCGCGACGCCGGCCTGCCCAGCCAGCTCGACCACCCGGGCCGGACGAACTCGCCGCACCTGACGGTCGTGTCGGCGCCGGCACTGCCGGAGGAGGCGATCGACGTCGCCCGGGTGCGCCTCGGCTCCCTGCTGCCGGTGCGGGCACGCGCGGCCGGCCTGCTGCTGCTCGGTGGGGACCGCCTGACGATCGCGCGGGCCGTCGACATCGACGACGACGTCGTACGTCGCGCGCTGGCCGTGCGGGTGCAGGTGCCCGACCGGCAACACGTCGGCTGGTTGCCCCACATCACGCTCGCCCGCCGGGTCGACCGCGCCGACGCCCAGCGTGCCGTCGACGCGCTCGGCCACGACGACGTGGTGCTCACCCTCACCGAGCTGCGGCGCTGGGACCCGGACGCCGACCGGGTCACGACGATCGCCCAAGCCCGTCAGTAGGGTCGTCTTCATGGCCGACCTCCCCGAGCTCGACGCCGAGGAACAGCGCGTCCTGGGCAGCCTGCTGGAGAAGCAGCTCACGGTGCCGGACTCCTACCCGCTCACGCTGAACTCGCTGCGCACCGCCTGCAACCAGTCCAGCAGCCGCGACCCGGTCGTCGACTACGACGAGCACACCGTCGAGCAGGTCGGCCGCCGCCTCAAGGACCGTGGCCTGCTGCGCATCGTGTGGTCCGCCACCGGCCGCCGCACGCTGAAGTACCACCAGACCCTCGACGAGGTGCTCGGACTGGCCGACGACGAGCGGGCGCTGCTGACCGTCCTGCTGCTCCGGGGGGCCCAGGCGCCGGGCGAGCTCAGGACGCGCACCGAGCGGCTGCACCACTTCGCCGACCGGACCGACGTCGAGGAGACGCTCGCGCGGATGGCCGATCGCGGACTGGTGCGCGAGCTGCCACGTCGCGGCGGCGATCGCGACAACCGCTGGGCGCACCTGCTGGGCGGCGCGCCGGCCGACGCCGCACCCGCGCCGCCCGCACCCGCCGTCGACGTGCTCGCGGAGGGTGCCGATGCCCGGGACGCCCGGGTGCTCTCGGCGTACGACGCGGTGGCGGGCCGGTACGCCGAGACGCTGTTCAACGAGCTGACCGGGCTGCCGTTCGAGAGCTGGCTGCTGGACCGGGTCGCCGCACACGCCGCCGGGGGAGCCGTCGTCGAGGTCGGCTGCGGCCCCGGCCACGTCACGGCGTACCTCGCGGACGCGGGCGCCGACGCCACCGGGCTCGACCTGTCGCCGGAGATGATCGCCGAGGCCCGCCGCCGGTTCCCCGACGGGTCCTACGAGGTCGGCGACCTGCGCCGGCTGATGCGCCCGACGACCGCGCCGGGCTGGTCGGCCGTGCTCGCGTGGTACTCGCTGATCCACCTGGCTCCGGCCGAGCTCCCGGAGGCGGTCGAGGCGCTGGTGCGTCCCCTGGCCCCGGGCGGGTGGCTGGTCCTCGCCCTGCACGCCGGCACCGGAGTCCGCCACGTCGAGGAGTGGTTCGAGCAGCCGGTCGCCCTCGACTTCGTGCTGCACCGGCCCGACCAGGTCGTCTCGGTCCTCAACGCCGCCGGGCTGACGGACGTCGAGTGGTACCTCCGCGGTCCGCACGCGCAGCGGCAGGAGACGACCGAGCGCCTCTACGTCGTCGGGCGCGCCGGGGGTTGACCACGCACCTGACGTATCGGTCGTCGTCCTGCTGGCAACGCGACAGATGCGTCGGGTGCGTGCGGGAGCCGCGGTCGAGAAACGGACGCCCAGGCGTCGCTCCTCCGACAAGCGGCGTTCGCCCGGGCGGCGGTCGACGTCCGCAGGGTGAGGACCATGACATCTCGGACCCTCATCCCCGGCCTGGTGCTCGCGTGCGCCACGGCCGTGCTGGCACCGATCGCTCCGTTCGTTCCGATCGCGGCGCCGGCCCAGTCCTCCGCCCCCGAGCAGCAGACCTTCGACGTCCAGGCCCACCGCGGCGGCATCGGCCTCACGGTCGAGAGCACGCTCGCGTCGTTCGACAAGGCGCTCCGGGTCGGGGTCAGCACCCTCGAGCTCGACGTCCAGATCACCGAGGACGGCGAGGCCGTCGTCACCCACGACCGCAAGGTCAACGGGGCCAAGTGCCAGGACACCGCCCCCGCGACACCCGGCGACCCGGAGTACCCCTACGTCGGCAAGTACGTCAACACGCTGTCTCTCTCGCAAATCCGCACGCTCGACTGCGGGAGCCGTCCCCTTGCGCAGTTCCCCGGGCAGCAGACGTCGCCGGGCGCGCGGATGCCGCTGCTGAGCGAGGTCTTCGACCTGGTCCAGGCGTACGGCGCCGACGACGTGGCGCTCAACGTCGAGACCAAGGTCGAGGCCGGGGCGCCCAGTGAGACCGCGCCCCGTGAGCAGTTCGTCCAGGTCGTGGCCGCCGAGATCCGGGCCGCGGACATCGCGTCGCAGGTGACGATCCAGAGCTTCGACTGGGGCTCGCTGATGCGGATGAAGGAGGTCTATCCCGAGCTGCCGCTGGTCGCGCTCACGAACTACGACTTCCTCCAGGTCGACCAGCCCGGTCGCTCGCCGTGGCTGGGCGGCTTGGACATCGACGACTTCGACGACGACCTGGTCAAGGCGACGGCGTCGTTCGGGGTGTGGGCGATCTCGCGGGTGCACGGGTTCCCCCAGGACGGCAAGGTCTCCGACCCGGACTACCGCCCGTACGTCACCGAGCAGATGGTCCAGGAGGCGCACGAGCACGGACAGCGGGTCATCCCGTGGACGGTCGACGACCCGGCGACGATGGACAAGCTGATCGACGACGGAGTCGACGGTCTGATCACCGACTACCCCGACCGGCTGCGCCAGGTGCTCGCCGACCGCGGTCTCGCCGTGCCCGAGGCCCAGGTCCGTCCGGCGCAGGCGCGCCCGCTGGCTCAGGCGCACGCCCACAACGACTACGAGCACCCGCGACCGCTGCTGGACGCCCTCGACCAGGGCTTCACGAGCGTCGAGGCCGACGTCTGGCTGGTCGACGGCCGGCTCCTCGTCGCCCACGACCGCGACCAGGTCGTGCCTGGACGCACCCTCGAGCGCCTCTACCTCTCGCCGCTCGAGGCTCGGCGCCAGATGAACGGCGGCGCGGTCTACCCCGGCTGGGACGACGGCTTCCAGCTGCTGATCGACGTGAAGTCCGCGGCCGGGCCGACCTGGGCCGCGGTCCAGGAGGCGCTCGCCCGGCACCCGCGACTGATGAGCAGGTTCACGACCGACGACACCGAGCCCGGCGCCGTCACCGCGGTGATCAGCGGCAACCGCGACCGCGCCGCCATGCTCGCCACGCCGGTCCGGTACGCCGGGTACGACGGCCGGCTCACCGACCTGGAGACCGGATCGCCCGCCACGTTCATGCCGCTCGTGAGCGACAACTGGACCAACACCTTCAGCTGGACCGGTCGGGGCCGGATGCCGGCCATCGAGCGGGCCAAGCTCCGGTCGATCGTGGCGCGCGCCCACGCCCACGGCTACCGGGTGCGGTTCTGGGCGACCCCCGACGTCGCCGGTCCGGCACGCGCCGCGGTCTGGCGCGAGGAGCTGCGCGCCGGGGTCGACCACCTCAACACCGACGACCTGGTCGGACTCCGGCGGTTCCTCACCGGCCACCGGTGAGAGCTCGCTCGATCGGATGCTGGCTAGGTTGACCCCATGGCAGCCATCTTCGAGCAGGTCCGCGAGGCCGGCGGCTTCGTCTTCGTGTCCGGGCAGACGCCGTTGACGGGGTCCGGGGAGGTTCCGGACGACGCGGGGGAGCAGGCGACGGTCGTGATCGGGAAGATCGAGGGCCTCCTCGCCGAGGCGGGCCGAACCCTCGGGGACGTGGTCAAGGTGACCTACTTCCTGACCGACATCGCTGACCTGGCCGCGGTCCGGGCCGCGCTGGACGCGGCACTGCCGCACCCGCGTCCGGCCGCGAGCCTGGTCGAGGTGTCCGCGCTGGTCGACCCGAGGTTCCGGGTGGAGATCGAGGCGACGGCGTACCGGCCCTCGGCGTGACTAGGTGAAGTCGAGCACGACGTCGCCGAGGACGGGGGC
>NZ_DASWVI010000129.1:0-1858 GCF_036401255.1 Nocardioides sp.
GGCTTGGTCGCCGGATCACGCCGCAGATCCACCGCCATCCTCGTCGCACGCTCCCGAAGCTCCTCCGGGTACTTCCTCGGTGCAGCCATGACCCTCATCCTTCCCAGGAACGAGAGCCTCCGTCAGACCCGGGGCGAGACATCGACCCATGCCGTGCTGGCGGGCTGGTGGGTGCGCCCTGGCCCGCCCACAGCGAGCAACGAGAGATGGCGCGCGGCCCTGAACCACCTCGCCCAGGACTACCTGTCGAACATTGACCAGAAGGCGCGACAACGGCGCAGGCCTCACGGCGCCGGGGAGACGTCCTCCTAACGCAGCCCGGCCAACCGCGGCCCACGTCGGGGTGGGGGCAAGACCACTCAGTGGTTGGCGCGCTTCTTGTGGATGCGGATGCTCGCCGGCGCGCCAACGTAGTCGCAGTCCTTGCGCGGGCACTTCTCCCACGCAGTGGCGTCCCCGATAGTGGTGTAGCCGCGGGGCCGTGGTCGTCGTAGACGACGACGCGGTCACCGCGTGATCCTTCGAGTGAACCTTCCACAGCACCCTCGAACGGAGTCATCACGATGACCGCACCACGCATTGTCGACCCTTCCGCCGCCCTGGGCCAGGCCCTGGCTGACGCGTCCCCGGACCTGATGCGGCACCTACTCGGCACGGTGATCAACTCCCTGCTCTCGGCGGAGGCCGACGCGGTCTGCGGCGCCGAGTGGGGCCAGCCCTCGCCCGAGCGGGTCAACCGGCGCAACGGCTACCGCCACCGTGACCTGGACACCCGGGTCGGCACCATCGACGTCGCCGTCCCCAAGCTGCGCACCGGGTCCTACTTCCCCGAGTGGCTCCTCGAGCGACGCAAGCGCGCCGAGGCCGCCCTGATCTCGGTCGTGGCGACCTGCTACCTGCTCGGGGTCTCCACCCGTCGGATGGACAAGCTGGTCGAGTCCTTGGGCATCACGTCGTTATCGAAGTCGCAGGTCTCGCGCATGGCGAGCGACCTCGACGCCCAGGTCGCCGCGTTCCGGACCCGGTCGCTGGCCGACGCCGGGCCGTTCACGTTCGTCGCCGCGGACGCCCTGACGATGAAGGTCCGCGAGGCCGGCCGCGTGATCAACGCCGTCGTGCTCGTGGCCACCGGCGTCAACGGCGACGGGCACCGCGAGGTTCTGGGCTGCACCGTCACCACGAGCGAGACGAAGGAGGCGTGGAACGTGTTCTTCGCCGACCTGGTCGCCCGCGGACTTGCCGGGGTCCGGCTGGTCACCTCCGACGCCCACCGCGGCCTGGTCGAGGCGATCGCGGCGAACCTGCCGGGGGCGTCCTGGCAGCGGTGCCGCACCCACTACGCCGCCAACCTCATGAGCACCTGCCCGAAGTCGTCCTGGCCGGCCGTGAAGGCGATGCTCCACTCGGTCTATGACCAGCCCGACGCCGACTCGGTCCACGCCCAGTTCGACAAGCTCCTGGACCACGTCACCGACCCGCTGCCGGCCGTCGCCGCCCACCTGGACGCGGCCCGAGCGGACCTGCTCGCGTTCACGTCGTTCCCGAAGGAGATCTGGCGGCAGATCTGGTCGAACAACCCCAACGAGCGCCTGAACAAGGAGATCCGCCGCCGCACCGACGTCGTCGGGATCTTTCCCGACCGCGACTCCGTGGTCCGCCTCGTCGGAGCCGTCCTGGCCGAGCAGCACGACGAATGGGCCGAAGGACGGCGCTACTTCGCCCTCGACGTCCTGCACCGCGCCCGCCTCAACCTGCTCACCACCGCCGACCCCGACCCCCAGGAGCAGCCCCTGGCACTGTCCGCCTGAGCAGAACCAGGATCACGCCGGACGGCTACACCACTCCCAGGGACTTGACC
>NZ_DASWVI010000130.1:0-4013 GCF_036401255.1 Nocardioides sp.
CGCCGACTCGGCATCAGCAGGCGGTGTCGAGGTCGCCGGCCTCGTTGGCGGCGTAGCCGGTGCTCAGCGAGCCGATCGAGCCTCCGGTGACCGGGTCGTCCCGGTGCGACTTCTGCTTCCCCGGCGGCGGGGCCGTGCCCTCGGCGCGGTCGATCGCGGTCGCGACCTTGGCCTTGATCAGCTTGATGTCGGGATGCGCGGTGTCGATCATCGGCGGCACCAGCGACAGCGAGGAGACCCGCTGCCCCCGAGCCTTGAGCGCCAGCTCGGCGAAGTGCCCGAACTGGCTGGCGGGGATGTTCGTGGACACCATCGCCGAGCTCGCCTTGGCGATGCTGGCGAAGTTGCGGACGGCCGACTGCGGGCTGATCTGCTGCAGCATCGCGTTCATCACGCACTTCTGGCGGGCCATCCGTGAGTAGTCGTCGGAGTCGTAGCGGGCCCGGGCGAACCACAGGGTCTCGAAGCCGTCGAGCTTCTGCACCCCGGGCTCGATGTGGCTGTAGAACGGGTCCTGGGGGAGCCCGACCGGGATCTCCTGCCGCACGTTCAGCGTGACCCCGCCGACGGCGTCGACGAGGTCGCGGAAGCCCTGCAGGTTCACCATCGCCCAGTAGTTGATCTTCAGGCCGGTGATGCCCTCGATGGCCATGATCGTGGCGTCGACGCCGGGGTTGTCGGAGTGCGGGAACAGCTCGGTGTTGTCCCCCGCCCAGGTGCTCACGCCGTTGAGGTAGTCGGCGTCGAAGCCGTCGGGGAACTGCTCGTGCATGACCGAGCCGCGCACGAACGGGAAGTTCTGCATGTTGCGCGGCAGCGAGATCAGCACGGTGCGGCCCGTCTCGGCGTCGATGCTGGCGACCGTCATCGAGTCCGGGCGCAGGCCCCACCGGCCGGCGCCGGAGTCGCCGCCCATCAGCAGCACGTTGTAGCGCCCGTCGTGGGCGCCGGTCACGTCACCGTTCCCGGACATCGTCAAGATCAGGTCGCGCTGGGCGCCGGCGAGGTGGGCGCCGAACAGCAGCGCGGCCGCGACCGAGAGCGCGAGCACGCCGTTGACGCCGACCGCGGCGCGCCGATGCCCCATCGTGAGCGTGAGGGGCTGGCCGAGGCGCCAGGCGTCGAAGAACAGCACCGCCCACCCGGTGGCGAGCGCCATCAGCGCCAGCCGGAGCCAGAACAGCGCGGCCGTGTCGAAGGCGAGCCGGAACGCCAGCCCGTGCCAGAAGAACGCGACGACGACCGTGCCGACGAACGTCGTGACGACCACGAACCAGATCCGCAGGGCGATGATGCCGACCTTGCGGTTGCCCGCGACGAGCTGGGCCGAGCCCGGCAGCAGCAGGGTCATCAGCATCAGGGCCATGGCCCTGCGGAAGCGCACCCGAGCGGCGCGGTCGTCCGCACTGAAGCGTGGACCGTGGCTGTCGTGCGACCCGGGGGAAGAGACGGGCGGCATCGAGATGCCTCTCTGCAAGTGGAACGGGGAAGGATACTGCTGACCGCCAGTATCACCAGTCACACCCGTCACACCCCGGCGCGACGCGCCGACGACTTGCGCGGGCGCCCGCTCCCCCGCGCAGCCGACCGGGTCAGCCCGCGGTGCGGCCCGCCTCGATCGCCTCGCGGCGGGAGAGCCGGTGGGCGCGCCGGATCTCGGCCTCCCGCATCCGGCGCACCTCGTCCGGGGTCTCCGGCACCAGCGCCGGCACCCGGCGCGCGCGGCCGGCGCCGTCGATCGCGACGAACACGAAGTACGCCGAGGCCACGTGCAGCGACGTCGTCGACGGGTCGTTCCACGGCTGGGTCTCGACCCGTACGCCGATCTCCATCGACGAGCGCCCCGCCCAGTTGACCTGCGCGAGCGTGCGGACGATGTCGCCGACGTGCACGGGCTCGAGGAACGCCATCTCGTCCATGGCGGCCGTCACCGCCGGGCCACCGCTGTGCCGCGCGGCGACCGCGCCCGCGGTCGAGTCGGCGAGCTTCATGATCTCGCCCCCGTGGATGTTGCCGAGCAGGTTCGCCTGCGCGCTGGAGGTCACGACCGCCAGCGAGACGCGGGCGTACGAGGGGGACAGGCCGTGGAGCTCGCCGTCGAGCTCGGGGTCCGGTGCCATGCCCCGGAGGCTACCGCCGCGGGGCGGCGCCGCCGGTCAGCCGTCGGTGTCACCGGGGCGGGCCGGCTCCTGGGACCGGTTGACCCGGTGCGCGTGGGCGGCCTCGGCCGCCAGGTAGCGGTTCATCCCCGCCCACAGCCGCGCCCGCTCGCTGCTGCTGATGGTCTCGGTCGCGCGTGCCTTCGCCTCCTGCTGGGCCAGGGCCTCCTCCTGCTCACTCATGGCCCCTCCTCTCGACACCTCCACGATCACTCCGCGAGGTCCTGGGCCGTAGGGTCTTTCGGCCCGGGACCGGCGGGACCGCCCGCGCGGAGACTGGTCGCGGGAAGGAGTCCGCCGTGGACCGACTCACACCGCTCGCCGATGCGTTCCTCGAGGTCGAGTCGGTCGATCGCGCCGTCTCGCTGGCGATCGGCTCGCTCGCGGTCTTCGACGGCCCCGCGCCGGCGTACGGCGACTTCCTGGCGGTGATCGGGGCGCGGCTCCCGCTGATCCCCCGCTACCGCCAGCGGCTCCGCTCGGCGCCGTGGGACCTGGCCGCCCCCGCGTGGGTGGCCGCCGAGGACTTCGACGTACGCAACCACGTGCTCCGCGCGGCGGTGCCGAGCCCCGGCGGCCCCGCCGAGGTCGCCGGGCTGGTCGCCACGCTGATGGCGCCCCGCATGGACCGGCACCGACCGCTCTGGGAGTGCTGGCTGCTCGAGGGACTCGAGGATGGCCGCTGGGCGGTGCTGTCCCGGATCCACCACTGCCTGGCCGACGGCGTCTCCGGCACCGACCTCTACCGCCTCTTCCTCGACGCCGCGCCGAACGCGACCCCTCTGGTGCCCGACCCCGCACCCCCGGAGCCGGACGCGACACCGGCGGCCTTCACCGCCCGGGCGTTCGGCGACCTGGCTCGCTACCCCACCCGTGTCGCCGGCGCCCTCGGCCGGCTCTCCCGCACACCGGTCCGCTCGGCGTACGCACTGCGACACGCGGCGCGTGGGCTGATCGACCTGGGTGGAGCCGCCCGTCCGGTGCAGCCGTCGTCGTTGCTCGGACCGATCGGTGCGGACCGCCGGTTCGCGTGGGTGGAGACCCAGATGGCCGACGTCGCGGACGTACGCCGCCGTTGCGGTGCGACCGTCAACGACGTCGCGCTCGCGGCGATCGCCGGCGGGTTCCGGCGCCTGCTCCTGGGACGCGGCGAGGACCCGGCCGCCCGGACCGTGCGCTCGCTGGTGCCGGTCTCGACGCGCGCGCCGGGCGAGGAGTCGACGCCCGACAACCGGGTGTCGCTGCTGCTGCCCTACCTGCCCGTCGACCTGGCCGACCCGGTCGAACGGGTCCACGCCGTGCACCGGCGCCTGTCCCGGCTGCGCTCCCACCACGAGCCGGAGGCCGGCATCGGCATCACCTCGACCGCCGAGCTCGGGCCGTTCCCGCTCGTCTCGTGGGGGCTGCGGACGGCGTGGCGCCTGCCCCAGCACCAGGTGACGACCGTGACGACCAACGTGCCCGGACCGTCGATCCAGCTGTACTGCCTGGGCCGCCCGCTGCGCTCGCTGGTGCCGTGGGTGCCGATCGCCGACCACGTCCGTGTGGGCGTGGCGATGCTGTCCTATCGGGGGGCCCTGACGTTCGGGATCACCGGTGATCACGCCTCGATGCCGGACCTCCACGTCCTCGCCGACGGCATCGCGGAGTCTTGGGCGCAGCTGGCGGCACGGTAGCGTCGGGGCATGACCGATCGCCCCCGGGGGGACGGCGAGCCCGGGGACGGGTCTCCCGACTTCCACTGGCTGTACGGCGGCTCCGGCGACCCGGACCGCGAGCCGCGACCCGACGAGACCCGGGTGATGCCGACGGCGTCGCGCCCGGGACAGACGCCCCCGCCCGTGCCTCCGGCGG
>NZ_DASWVI010000131.1:0-2006 GCF_036401255.1 Nocardioides sp.
GGGAGGGAGCGAGCCGCCGCGGCGTGCTGGTGGCCGCCGGGGTCCTCGGTGCGGCGGCGGCCACGATGGGCGGCGCGGGGCGCTGGATCGCGGCGTACCGCTCGCGCAACACCGTGGTCGACCTGCCCGCGGCCGCCGACCCTGCGCCACCGCTGCCCCCGGGCCTGGAGGAGCGGGTGCCCGGCATCAGCGCGTTCCGCACCCCGACCGACGACTTCTACCGGGTCGACACCCGGCTCACCCTGCCGATCGTCGACGCCGGCGGCTGGACGCTGCGGATCGACGGCGACGTCGAGCGCGAGGTCGAGCTGACCTTCGACGACCTGCTCGCGATGCCGCTCGTCGAGCGCGACATCACGCTCACCTGCGTGTCCAACGAGGTCGGCGGCAGCTACCTCGGCTCGGCCCGCTGGCTCGGCGTCCGGCTCACCGACCTGCTGGACCTGGCCGGGATCGCCGGCACCCGCGCGGACCAGATCCTCAGCACCGACGTCGACGGGATGACGATCAGCACGCCGCTGGCCGCCGCCACCGACGGCCGCGACGCGATGATCGCGGTCGGCATGAACGGCCGCTCGCTGACGCGCGAGCACGGGTTCCCGGCGCGGATGGTGGTGCCGGGGCTGTACGGGTTCGTCAGCGCCTGCAAGTGGATCACCCGCATGACCCTGACGACGTACGCCGAGCAGGCGGCGTACTGGACCCGCCGCGACTGGGCGACCGACGCGCCGGTGAAGGTCGCCAGCCGGATCGACACCCCGCGACCGCTCGCGACGATCGACGCCGGACGCACGGTGATCGGCGGTGTCGCGTGGGCCCAGCACCAGGGCGGCATCGACCGGGTCGAGGTGCGCGTCGACGGCGGCCCCTGGCAGCCCGCCCGGCTCGGCCCGTCGGCGGGCGAGGACTACTGGCGGCAGTGGTACCTGCCGTGGACCGCCGAGCCCGGCCGCCACTCGCTGGCGGTGCGGGCCTTCGACGGTGCGGGCGACCCGCAGACCGGCGTACGCACCACCCCGTTCCCCGACGGCGCCAGCGGCATCCAGCAGATCGTCGTCAACGTCCGCTGACGTCGACCCGCCCGAAAGTTTCGGGCGGGTCGACCAATCCGGCCGCGGCGCGGGTCCGAACACCTCACATCTCGGCCGCAGAGCTCCCTTCGAACTCGACGCGAAAGGCACCAACGATGAACACCCGCTCCCTCCGCCGCTCCACCTCCATCGCCTCCCTGGCCCTGGTCGCCACGTTCGGCCTCGCCGCCTGTGGCGGTGACTCCGACGGCGACGCCGCCGACGCCACCGCCCAGACCCCCGCCTCGAGCGCGCCGGCCGACTCGGACATGGGGTCCGACGACACCGCGCCGATGAACGCCGCCGCGGGGACCTTCGGCGCCGGCTGCTCGGCGATCCCGTCGTCCGGCGCCGGCTCGTTCGACGGCATGGCCACCGAGCCGGTCGCCACCGCGGCCAGCGCGAACCCGCTGCTGAAGACGCTGGTCACCGCGGTCGGCGAGGCCGGCCTGGTCGACACGCTGAACTCCGCCGACGGCATCACGGTGTTCGCGCCGACCGACGACGCGTTCGCCGAGCTGCCGCCGAAGGACCTCAAGGCGGTGCTGGCCGACAAGGACCTGCTCACGAAGGTCCTCACCTACCACGTCGTGCCCGGGCAGCTCAGCCCCGCGGACCTGGCCGGCACCCACCAGACGCTCGAGGGCGACGACGTCACCGTCGAGGGCTCCGGTGAGGACTTCACCGTCGGCGACGGCGCCCAGGTGCTGTGCGGCAACATCCCCACCGCCAACGCCACGGTCTACGTCATCGACTCCGTCCTGATGCCCTGATCCTGGGTACCCCAGGACCGAGATCGAGCGAGGATCCATCCGTGGACCACATCCGACCCGTCGGCGCCGGCGCCCCGTCCCCCGAGGACGGGGCGCCCGGCGCCGACCTGGTCGAGCTGCTGCGGCGCTCGGCACGCGGCGACGAGCAGGCGTTCGCTCGCCT
>NZ_DASWVI010000132.1:0-3179 GCF_036401255.1 Nocardioides sp.
AGCCGGGCGCGGCGCGCGGGCGCGAAGCCGGCGACCCGGCGTACGGCCGCCGGGAGCCTGGGCACGTCGGGCAGCGCGTCCGCGGTGATCGCGACGACGCGGCTGCGGACAGGCTCGGGGAGCTCGCCGAGCGAGCGGGGGGTGGGATCGGCCATGGGGCTCGTCAGCTCGGTCCGGCGCCGGCACCGGCCGGCCGCTCCACCGGCTCGCGGGCGCTGGCCATCGCGCGCTCCTCTCTGGCGGTCCTGACGGTGGCGGTGCTGTGCCCGCTGGGTTCCCGCCGTGGCGACAGCCTATGCCCGCGGCCCGCGCGTCTCCCGGGGTTTGTCGGTGCCCCGATCTAGCGTCGAGACCATGAGCGGCGTTCAGGAGGCGGTCTCCCGGTGGGAGTCGCAGCGCAGCTTCGACGAGCTCGGCCGCCCGCTGCGCGACATCACGTTCTGCGTGGTCGACCTGGAGACCACCGGCGGCTCCGCCGAGGGCGGCTCGATGATCACCGAGATCGGCGCGGTCAAGGTGCGCGGCGGCGAGGTGCTCGGCGAGTTCCAGACGCTGGTCAACCCGCACACCGAGATCCCCGCGTTCATCGCCGTGCTCACCGGCATCAGCAACTCGATGGTCGCCGACGCCCCGCCGATCGAGTCGGCGCTGCCGGCGTTCCTCGAGTTCGCGGCCGGCACCGTCCTCGTGGCCCACAACGCACCGTTCGACATCGGCTTCCTGCGCTACTTCGCCGAACAGCAGGGCCGGGCCTGGCCGCGCTTCGAGGTCCTCGACACCGCCCGGCTGGCCCGCCGCGTCGTCACGCGCGACGACGCGCCCAACTGCAAGCTCTCCTCGCTGGCCAAGGCGTTCAACTCCGCGACCACCCCCAACCACCGGGCCCTCTCCGACGCGCGGGCGACGGTCGACGTGCTGCACGGGCTGATGGAGCGCCTCGGCGGCGTGGGCGTGCACACGCTCGAGGAGCTGCAGACGTTCTCCTCCCGCGTCACCTCGGCCCAGCGGCGCAAGCGCCACCTCGCCGAGGCGCTCCCCCACGCCCCGGGCGTCTACCTGTTCCGCGACGAGCGCTCCCGGGTCCTCTACGTCGGCACCTCCCGCGACCTGCGCACCCGCGTCCGCTCCTACTTCACGGCCTCCGAGACCCGGTCCCGGATGGGCGAGATGGTCGGCATCGCCACGACGGTCGACGGCATCGAGTGCGCGACGGCGCTCGAGGCGGAGGTCCGCGAGCTCCGGCTGATCGCCGAGCACAAGCCGCGCTACAACCGGCGCTCGCGGTTCCCCGAGAAGGTCCACTTCGTCAAGCTCACCCGCGAGCCCTGGCCGCGGCTGTCGCTGGTGCGGCGCGTGCTCGACGACGACGCCGACTACCTCGGCCCGTTCGCGTCGAAGAAGACGGCCGAGAAGTGCCTGGCCGCGCTCCACGAGACGTTCCCGGTGCGGCAGTGCTCCGACCGGCTGCCCCGCGACCCGGCGGCCTCGGGACGCGCGCCGTGCGTGCTGGCCGACATGGGCCGCTGCCTGACCCCGTGCGACGGCCGGGTCGACGACGCGACGTACGCCGCCGTCGTGCGCCAGCTGCGCGACTCGCTGCTCCACCGCCCCGACGAGGTCGTCGAGACCATCAACGCCAAGATGGCCGCCCTCGCCGCCGACGAGCGCTTCGAGGAGGCCGGGGTGCATCGCGACCGGCTGGCGGCGTTCGTGCGGGCCGCGTCGCGCACCCAGCGGCTCTCCGCGCTCACCCGCTGCCCCGAGGTGGTCGCCGCGCGCCGCGAGGACGATGGTCGCTGGGCGGTCCACGTGATCCGCCACGGGCGGCTGGCGGCCGCCGGCGTGATCCCGGCGGGCGCCGACGCGCACTCCTACGTCGCCACGCTGCGGCTCTCCGCCGAGACCGTCGCGGCCGCGCCCGGACCGGTCCCCGCGGCGAGCGCCGAGGAGACCGAGAAGATCCTGCGCTGGCTGGAGTCGCCCGGCATCCGCCTGGTCGACGTCGACGGCGAGTGGACCTGCCCGGTCGCCGGCGCGACCCGCCACCTCGCGATCCACGACGCGGTCAACCAGTCCCGGCTCTCGCTCGTCCCGTTCGCCGAGCGCAGGGCACTCACCACCTTGCACCAGCCCGCGCGTTAAGGTCCGTCTGTGATCACCGCCATCGTGTTCGTCAAGGCCGACGTCGCCCGGATCCCCGAGGTGGCCGAGGAGATCGCCGCCCTCGACGGGGTGAGCGAGGTCTACTCCGTGACCGGTCAGATCGACCTGATCGCGCTGGTCCGGGTCCGCAACCACGACGACGTCGCCGCGGTGGTCGCGGACCGGCTCAACAAGGTGCCCGGCGTCAACGCCACCGAGACCCACATCGCGTTCCGCACCTACTCCCGCCACGACCTCGAGTCGGCGTTCTCGCTCGGTCTGGACTGACCCGGTCGTGGACCTGATCCAGGACTACTGGCTCGACGCCCTCGGGTGGGGCGGCAGCGCCCTGCTGGTCTTCTCGCTGCTCCAGGCGCGCGTGCTGCGGTTCCGCGTCCTCAACACGATGGCGTGCGTCGTGCTGGTGTTCTTCAACGCGATGATCGACGTGTGGCCGATGGTCGCCATGAACGTCGTGCTGTCGGCGATCAACATCTGGTTCATCGTCCACCTGCTGGGCGAGCGCCACGACGAGGCCGTCTTCGACGTGCTCGAGGTCGGCCCGGAGGACCAGTACCTCCGCCACGTCCTCACGCTCCACCGCGAGGACATCCTGCGCTACCAGCCGGACTTCTCGTGGCATCCCGGCGAGGGCGACGACCACGCGTTCATCGTGATGAAGGGCGACGAGACCGTCGGCGTGGTCGTGCTGCGCCAGGAGGGCGAGGCGGCCCGCCTGCTGCTCGACTACGTGACGCCGCGCTACCGCGACTTCACCCCCGGCGAGTTCGTCTGGCGGCGCAGCGGCATGCTCACCGCGCTCGGCGTCCGCCAGGTCACCACGCCGCCGAACATGGTCGGCGCCTACTACGACCACGTCGGCTTCCGGCGCGCCGACGACCGCTACGTCCTGGACGTCTGAGCGCCCGTCCCGCGTCAGCCGGCGGTCGCGGCGACCCAGCGGTCGAGCACGGCCGCGGCCGCGCCGCTGTCGATCGCCGCACGCGCCTGCTCGACCCCCGCGGCGAGGGCGCGGT
>NZ_DASWVI010000133.1:0-7288 GCF_036401255.1 Nocardioides sp.
GTGCGCGCGGCCCTGCGGTCCGCGCCGGTGGCCGGGTCGGCGGACGCCACGGTGTTCGCGGTGCCCACGCCGTCCGGCGGCACCGAGCGGTTCGCGGTGCAGCGCACCCAGCTGATGGAGGCCGGCCTCGCCGCCGCCCACCCCGAGATCTCCACGTGGGCCGGGCGCTCGCTCGACCACCCCGGCACCACGATCGCGATGGACGTGACGCCGATGGGCTTCCACGCGTCCGTGCGCACCGGCGGCCAGGGGGCGTGGTACGTCGACCCCGCCTACAACACCCGCGGCACCACCGCGCACCTGAGCTACTACGGCGGCAGCCTGCCGCGGCCCGAGACCGAGATCGCCGAGCGCGAGCTGCCGCGGGTCGCTCCCGCGGTCGAGGGCCGCACCGGCCGGCGGGCGGCCGATGCCGCGGTGCAGCAGCGGGTCTACCGGCTCGCGCTGCTCAGCGACCCGTCGTACGCGACCTACTTCGGCAGTGCCAACGTGACCGCCGAGAAGGTCACGCTGATGACCCGCGTCAACCAGATCTACAACGACGACCTCGCGATCGACATGGTGCTGGTCGACGGCACCGACGACCTCAACCTCGACACGGACGCCAAGGCGTCCGGGCCCGACGGCCCGTGCGGCGCCCACCCGTGCTTCAACCCGGCGTCGGGCGAGCCCGGCACGCCGTCGTACGTGCCCGGTCAGCTCGACTACTGCGACGTCCCCGGGCTGGTCCGCACCCAGACCGTGCTCGGCCAGATCATCGGGGCCTCCCACTACGACATCGGCCACCTGATGCTCGGCGTCGACGGCGGCGGCATCGCCGGCCTCGGCGTGGTGGGCAGCATCGAGAAGGGCATGGGCTGCACCGGCCTGTCCGACCCGACCGGTGACTTCATGGCGATCGACTACGTCGCCCACGAGATGGGCCACCAGTTCGGCGGCAACCACACGTTCAACGGCGTCCAGTACGCCTGCTCGGGCCAGAACCGCGCGGACGTCGCCTCGGTCGAGCCCGGCTCCGGCTCGTCGGTCATGGCCTACGCCGGCATCTGCCTGCAAGACGACCTGCAGCCGCACACCGACCCCTACTTCTCCCAGCGCACCCAGGACGAGGTCACCGCCTACACCAGCACCGACGCCCCGGCGCCGGTCGAGGTGCAGAACGTCTCGCTCTCCGGCTTCGACACCGACGGCGACTCGATCACGCTGGGCTACCCGGGCTCGCCCCTGACGTTCACGCTGACCCGCGGCGGCGTGGGCACGACCGCCTACACCGCGGCCAACATCGAGACCGCGATCGAGGCGCTCACCGGGGAGGACGTCACCGTCGTCGGGTGGGGCTACGACCCCTACTCCGGTGGGGAGACCTACCCGGCGCCGCTGACCGCCCCCGACGACACCGGCTTCCAGGTGAGCTTCGCCGGCGACGCCGACCCCTACACCGCCGACAGCGACCGCGCCGACATGGCCGACCTCGTGGTGTCGGCGTCCGGCGCGAGCGCAGTGGTCGGCGAGACCGCCAAGGGCGGCGCGCCCGGCAACCAGGGCTTCGCGGTCAACCCGACCGGCAACCACGCCCCCGTGGTCACGGCGCCGGCGTCGCGCACGATCCCGGTCCGCACCCCGTTCACGCTGACCGGCTCGGGCACCGACCCCGACGGCGACCCGCTGGTCTACCTGTGGGAGCAGAACGACGACGCCGCCGGCCACGCCGGCACGTCCCTGGTCAGCAACTGGAAGCCGTGGGGGCCGCTGTTCCGGGTGTTCGGCACGTACGCCGACGTCTCGCCCTCCGACACCCTGCAGTACCACGCCCCGGGCGAGAACGCTGCCACCGCCAGCCGGTCGCGGACCTTCCCCGACCTCGCGCAGATCCTGGCCGGCAACACCAACGCCAGGTCCGGCCGCTGCCCCGCGGTCGCGCCCCTGCCCGACAACCTCGACGACTACGTGCCGGTCGCCCCGCGGCCGCGGGACTGCTACTCGGAGTTCCTGCCCACCGCGGCCTACCAGGGCGCGCTGCACTTCCGGCTGACCGCCCGCGACCGGGTGCCCGGCGGGGGCGGCGTGGGCTACGACGAGGTGACGCTCAGGCTCGCCCGCAACGCCGGTCCGTTCCTCGTCACGTCGTTCGCGAAGGGCGGCTCGGTCGCCCGCGGCGCCACCAGGACCGTCACCTGGAAGGTCAACAACACCCGGCGGCTGGCCCACCGGGTCCGCATCGTGCTGTCGACCGACAACGGCCGCACCTGGCGCCGGGTGCTGACCACCACCGCCAACGACGGCTCCGCGAAGGTCCGGTTCCCCAAGGTCAGGACCCGCAAGGCCTGGCTGAAGGTCGAGGCGGTCGGCAACTACTTCTTCGACCTCAGCGACCACTCGTTCCGGATCCGCTGAGCCGCGGTGGCCCCTGCGATGGACGTCGGGATGACCCTGCCGGTGATGGAGCCCGACCTGTGGGACCGGTCGGACACCCTGGAGACCTGGGCGCGGGCGGTCGACGCCGGTCCGTTCTCCTCGGTGTGCTTCGGGGAGCGGATGGCCTTCGACAACCCCGACTCGCTCACCCTGCTCGGGGCGGTGGCCGCCTGGACCGCCCGGGTCCGGATCGTGCAGACGGTGGTGGTGCCGCAGCTGCACGCCCCCGTCCCGCTCGCGAAGGCGCTCGCCACCGGCGACCGGCTCAGCCACGGCCGGCTCACCGTCGGCCTGGGCGTCGGCGGCCGCGAGGAGGACTACCGCGCGGCCGGCGCCGACCTCGCCACCCGGACCATGGCCGCCATGGCCGACCGGGTCGCGACCATGCGGCGGGTCTGGGCGGGCGAGCACGTGGCGGACGCCGTACGCCCCGTCGGCCCCGCGCCGGTGCAGCCGGGCGGCCCCGAGCTGCTGGTCGGCACCCTCGGCCCGCGCACGATCCGCAGCGCCGCGACCTGGGCCGACGGCCTGGCCGGCATGTCGCTGGACCTCGACCCGGCCGAGATCGGGCGGGTCTTCGCCCTCGCCCGTGACGCGTGGGGCGAGGCGGGCCGGCCGGCGCCGCGGCTGACGACGTCGTTCTGGTTCGCGCTCGGCGAGGAGGACGCGGCCCGCGAGCAGGTACGCCGCCACCTGCGCCACTACATGAACTGGATCCCGGCAGCGCACGTCGACGCGCTGGCCGCGACCGCCGGCTTCGCAGGCCCGCCGGGGGACCTGCGCGACGCCCTGCGGCGGATCGAGGACCTGGGTGCCGACGAGGTGCAGCTGATCCCCACGAGCGCCGACCCCGCGCAGGTCGACCGGGTCGCCCACCTGTTCGGGTGAGATCGCCGGGCAACCCGGCCGTTCGCCCGATGCCCGCCGTCGTCTGGACCTACGGTGTGCTCGTGCGCATGGACTGGCTGCCGGTGTCGGCGGCACTGCTGGTCACGGGGGCGGTCGCGCTCGCCCTCGGCGGGTTCCTGCTGCCGGCCTCGGACGACACCTCGGACTCCCTGCGCATCGTCCGCGAGCAGGGCGGGCAGTGGATGGCGGCCGCGGTGATCTTCTTCATCGCCTCGATCGGGCTGACCCTCGGTCTGCCCGCGATCCTCTCGCTCTTCGACCACCGCGGCTGGCGGCTCGGGATGCTCAGCGGCGCCGTGCTCGAGGTCGGCTTCATCGGGACGGCCGGGTTCGCGATGCTGATGGCGTTCTTCCGGGCCCTGGTGAACACCAACGCGATCCGCAGCGGCAACATCGACGACGTCGCCGGGGACGCCGGGCTCGCGGTCTTCCTCTACGCCTGGATCGCGGGGATCTACCTGGGCGAGCTGCTGCTCGGCATCGCGCTGCTGCGCGCCGGCACGGTCCCGCGCTGGGTCCCGGTCGCGCTGCTGCTGCACGTGCTCACGTTCCCGGTCACCGGGGTGCTCCCGGAGTTCCTCTCCAAGGCGACCGTCCTGCTGTTGCTGGTCGGGTTCGCGGGCGTCGCGATCCACGCCGCGGCCCCGGAGCGCGCCCGTCGTTGACCCGCCCGGGACTTTCGGGCGGGTCGACGTGGTGAGGCTTGCCTTGGTTGGCAGTGGATACCCCCCGGGGTATCTTGACGCCGACCTCAGCACCCCGAAAGGCAGGTCTTCATGGCGGACGTCGTCATCCTGGGAGCCGGGATCTCCGGCCACACCGCGGCACTCCATCTCTCCCGCATGCTCGGCAGGCGATCCCTCGGCAAGGAGCACACGGTCACCGTGGTCTCGCCGAACTCCAACTGGAACTGGATCCCCTCCAACATCTGGGTCGGCGTCGGCAAGATGCGCAAGCCCGACGTCGTGTTCCCCCTCGAGCCCGTCTATCGACGCAAGGGCATCGCGTTCCGCCAGGCCAAGGCCGTCGCGATCTGGCCCCAGGGCGACGAGCAGGACCCGCGCGGCGCGGTGGACATCGTCGCGACCGCCCCCGGCCACGCCGGGGAGGCCGACAAGATCCGCTACGACTACCTCATCAACGCCACCGGCCCCCGCCTGCGCTTCGAGGCGACCGAGGGCCTCGGGCCCGAGGGTCACTCCCTGTCGGTGTGCACCGCCGACCACGCGACCGAGGCGGCCGCGCGGCTGGACGAGGTCATCGGACGGCTCCGCGCCGGCGTACCCCAGACCCTCGTCGTCGGCATGGGCCACGGCACCTGCACCTGCGAGGGCGCGGCGTTCGAGTACGTCTTCAACGTCGACCACCAGCTCCGCGAGGCCGGCGTCCGCGACCTGGCACGCCTGGTCTACCTGAGCAACGAGGCCCAGCTCGGCGACTTCGGGGTCGACGGGATGACGTTCGAGGAGCGCGGCTTCCAGACCAGCAGCGAGCTCTGGACCGCCTCGCTGTTCCGCGAACGCAACGTCGAGGCGATCCTCGGGGCGCACGTCGAGCGGGTCACCGAGGGCGTCGTGCACTACGAGACGCTCGACGGCGCCCACCACCGCCTGGCCTTCGACTTCGCGATGCTGCTGCCGCCGTTCGGCGGCGTCCCGCTCCAGGCCTTCGACCGCACGGGCGCCGACATCACCGCCGAGCTGTTCGCGCCGAGCGGGTTCATGAAGGTCGACGCCGACTACACCCCCAAGCCGTACGACGAGTGGCGCGCCTCGGACTGGCCGTCGACGTACCTCGCGCCCGGCTACGACAACCTCTTCGCCGTCGGCATCGCGTTCGCCCCGCCGCACCAGATCTCCCGGCCGCGCACGAGCGCCAACGGCACCGTGATCGCGCCCTCGCCGCCGCGCACCGGCATGCCGTCCGGGGTGATGGGCAAGACCGCCGCCCGCACGATCGTCGACCGGATCAAGCACGGCGCGTCGGCCGAGCCGCACCGCGCCTCGATGGCCGACATGGGTGCGGCCTGTGTCGCCTCCGCCGGCGCCGGTCTGCGCACCGGCTCGGCCGCCTCGATGACGATGAACCCCGTCGTCCCCGACTACTCCCGCAACCCGACCGGCCGGGACCTGTCCGGCACCCGCGGCGAGATCGGACTGAGCGGGCACTGGGTGAAGCTGATGCTCCACCACCTCTTCCTCTACAAGGCCAAGGCCCGCCCGGGCTGGCAGATGATCCCGGAGTGAGCGCCATGACCGAGTCCGCCCCGTCCACCCAGTCCACCCCGTCCGGCCCGTCCGGCCCCGCCGCCGAGGAGCCGCAGCCGGTCGCCGACCTGAGCTCCGCGCCGCTGCCGACCAGGCGCACCCTGCGGCACCGACGCTCCATCCCCGCCCAGCTGGTCCGGTTCGCGGTGTTCAACGCCCGGATCGTCAAGATCATCCGGCACTGACACGGGCGAGCGCCGCCGCCAGGTCGCCGATCTGGCCCAGCGGCGCGTCGTACCCCGGGAAGTAGCAGCACACCCGCTCGGCCAGGTCACCGAACCGCCGCTCGATCTCCGCCGCGCACTCCTCAGGGGTGCCGCGGACGGCGAGCGTCTCGACCATCTCGTCGGTGACCAGGCCGAGCATGGCGGCCCAGTCGCCCTGCTTGGACAGCCGGTGCAGCTCGGGCTGCACCTCGGCCCAGCCCTCGACCTCGAGCACCGGGAGGTACGCCGGGGTCGAGCCGTAGAACGCCAGCAGCCCGCGCACCCCTGTGGTCGCGCGGGCGAGCTCGTCGGCGGTGCGGCCCATCGCGACGATCGCCTGCGGCACGATCGCGAGGTCCGCACGGGTGCGGCCGGCGCGCGCGAGGCCCTCGTCGACCGCCGGCAGGGTCCGCTCCCGCACGTGCCGGTGGCTGTGGAACGGCATCACCAGCAGGCCGTCGGCGACCTCGGCAGCCGTCCGCGTCATCACCGGGCCGAGCGCCCCGAGCAGGACCGGCGGCACGCCGTACGGGTTCGGGCCGGGCACGAACGTGGGTGGCATCAGCGTGTGCTGGGTGAACTCCCCGCGGAAGTCCAGCGGCGTGCCGTCCTGCCAGGACGTGAGGATCGCCTTGACCGCCAGCACCGCCTCGCGCATCCGGGCCGCGGGCCGGCTCCACGTCGCGCCGTACCTGCGCTCGATGTGCGGCCGGATCTGCGAGCCCAGCCCGAGCCGGAAGCGGCCGCGCGAGAGCAGCTGCAGGTCGTACGCCGCGTGCGCGAGGTGCATCGGGCTGCGCGGGATCGCGATCGCGACGTTGGTCATCAAGTCGGTCTCGACCGCCCCCGCGGCCGCCGCCAGCGGCAGGAACACGTCGTGCGGCCCCTCGAACGTGAACAGCCCCGCCACGCCGGCCTCGGTCAGCTCGCGGGCGCGCCGCGCCGCCCGGTCGGGCCGGCCGTCGAGCTGCACGTCGAGGAGCACGCGCACATCCTGGCGTCTACGGTGGTCCCGTGACCACCACGGGGGATCGGGCCAGGCAGGTGCACGAGGAGCTGGGGGCGGCGCTCGAGGCCGTCGCCGAGCACGGCCGCGTGAGCGCGCGGCTGCAACGGGCGCGCGCGTCGGAGGAGTCCGCGAAGGGCGCGGCCGTGCAGGCCCATGCCCGGCTCGCAGCCGAGACCGAGGACGTCCGGACCCTGGAGTCGTTCAGCCCGACCCGCATCTGGGCGACGCTCAAGGGCAGCCGCGACACCGACCTCGATCGCGAGGAGGCCGAGCGGCAGGCGGCCGAGTACGCCGCCGCGCGGGCCGACGCGTGGCTCGTGAGCACCCACGACGAGGTGCGGCGGGCCGAGGCCGAGCTGGCCGCGCTCGGGGACGTGCACGGCCGGCGGGACCGAGCGCTGGCGGAGAAGGAGCGGCTGCTCACCGAGGTCGGCGGGACCGCCGGCGCCGAGCTCGCCACGATCGCCGACGAGCTGGCCTCG
>NZ_DASWVI010000134.1:0-30352 GCF_036401255.1 Nocardioides sp.
GGCCGCGCTGCAGGCGACGGCGCCGAGCGCTGCGCCCGCGGGGTCGATGCTCACCCCGCCGCCCGCCGCGCCTCGAGGGCACGCTCCCCCGCCCGCCGCATGGCGGCCAGCGGACCGGGCGCCCCGGTGAACAGCTCGAACTGCAGCACCGCCTGGTGCACGAGGAGGTCGAGACCCCCGACCAGCACCCGGTCGGCGCCCACCGAGGCCGCCAGCGGCGTCGGCCAGGGGTCGTAGAGCACCTCGAAGACCACCGGGGTGTCCGCGCAGCGCGCGACGAGACCGTCGTCCTGCGCCTCCGCGGGCACGGTGGACACCACGACCTCCCCGAGCACCTCGCCGTCGCGGAGGGCCAGCACCTCCACGCGAGGCGCGCTCGGGTGCGCGGCGATCGCGGCCGCCGTCGGGGCCGCCCGCTCGGGCGAGCGGGCGAGCAGCCGCACCGTCCGGGCGCCGAGCTCGCACAGTGCCAGGCCCGTCGAGGCCGCCGTCGCACCGCCACCGATCACGGTGCCGGCGGTGACCGGACCGTCGTAGCGCTCGCGTACGGCGGCCACCGCCCCCGGCAGGTCGGTGTTGTCCGCCAGGACGGGCGTTCCGGCCTCGAGGACCAGGGTGTTGACGCCGCTGGCCAGCCGGGCCCGGGCCGTCACCTCGACGCCGAGCAGGGACAGCGCGGCTCGCTTGTGCGGCATCGTCAGCGACAGCCCGCGCCACTCGGTGCCCAACCCGAGGACGAACGGCGCGAACTCCTCCGCGGCCACCCGGATCGCGTCGTACTCCCAGTCGAGCCCGACCGCGGCGTACCCGGCACGGTGCAGCGTCGGCGAGAGGGAGTGGGAGACGGGGTCCCCCAGGACGGCGCAGCGCATCACCGACCAGCCCGCCGCGTCAGCACCGGTCGGACTGGGTCTCGCAGTACTCCTTGAGCTCCTGCTTGAAGGTCAAGAACTCCTGGTAGTCCTCGGTGAACTTGGTCTCACCCGTCTTGAGGTTGACGGTGACGTAGAACAGCCAGTCCCCGTCCGCGGGGTGCGCGGCGGCGGCGATCGCGTCGTCGCCGGGCGCCTCGATCGGCGTCGGCGGCAGGCCGGTCTGCTTGTAGGTGTTGTACGGCGAGTCGGCGACCGAGTCGATCTCGGCCTGCGTCAGCACCGCGATCGTGGAGCGGTCGAGCGCGTAGTTGACCGAGGCGTCGACCTGCAGGAGGCCGTTGGTGATGCCGTTGCCGGGGTTCTCGACGCGGTTGTAGATCACCCGGGCGATCTTGGGCATGTCGTCGCCGCGGCCCTCGGCCTGGACGAGGCTGGCGACCGTCATCAGCTCGTTCGGGGTGTAGCCCAGGTCGGCCGCGGCCGACTCGAGGTCCGCGTCGTCGGCGGCCTGGCGCCACCGGTCGACCATGTCGGTCAGCATCGAGAGCGGCGTCGCGTCGGGCCCGAAGTCGTAGGTCGCGGGGAACAGGTAGCCCTCCGGGTTGCCCTCGGCGTACGACGGCAGCCCGAGCTTGGCCGGCTGGTCGAGGACCTTCTCGAAGTCGGCGACCTTGTAGTCGGTCTCCTTCGCGAGGACCTTCACGATCTCGACCACCCGCAGCCCCTCGGGGATCGTGACGGTCGCCTTCACCATGTTGCCGGGGTCGACCAGGATCGCGACCGCGTCGGCGGCCGCCATCTCCTTCTTCAGCGGGAAGTAGCCCGCCTGCAGGTTCGACCACTCGGGGCTGGCGTTGGCCGCGTCGATGAACGCGTCGACCGAGGCCACGACGCCCTCGGCCTTGAGGTCGCGACCGATGCTGCCGGCCGTCGCGCCGCGGACCACCTGGTAGGTGACGTTGCCGCGCCCCGGGCCGGGGTAGTCCTCGGCGGAGCCGAACTGGTCACGCACCTTGTCGATGCCCCAGGTGACCGCGACGTAGAACCCGCCCACGAGCACCGCGAGCGCGACCAGGGCCGCGAGGCAGCCGGGCAGGCCCCGCCGCCTGCGGGCGCGCCGGCGACCACCGGGCTCGTGCACCGCGCCCTCGGCGTCGGGGTCGCCCAGCACACTGAAGGCGTCTCCGGACTCGTCGTGCACGGCATCGTGCTCGTCGCTCATCTAGGTCTCCTCGACGATCTCGCCCGGCGCGGCCCCCGTCGCGCGTTCGGTGTCCAGTGCGTGCTGCAGGATCAAGACGGCTGCTGCCTGGTCGACCACGGCCCGCCTCTTGCCCCCCGACCGGCCCTGGTCGCGCAGCATAGCCTCCGCCGAAACGGTGGTCATCCGCTCGTCGACCAACCGCACCGGCACCGGCGCGACGCGCGCGGCCAGCCGGGCGGCGAACTCGCGGACCTTGGCGGCGGCGGGACCCTCCCGGCCCGACAGCGAGCGCGGCAGGCCGACCACCACCTCCAGCACGGTGGAGTCGGCCGCCTCCTCGGCCAGGATCCGGCCGATCCGCGCCAGGTCGCCCTTGCCGCGCCGCACGGTCTCCACGGGCGTCGCGAGGAAGCCCGAGGGGTCGCTGCGGGCGACGCCGATCCGGGCGTCGCCGGGGTCGATGCCGATCCGGATGCCGTGTCTCATGCCGGGGCCGGCCTCAGCCGGCGGCCACCCGCCCGACCTCGGTCGTCACGAGCGCGATCGCCTCGTCGATGCGGGAGGTGTCCGTGCCGCCGCCCTGGGCGACGTCGTCCTTGCCGCCACCCTTGCCGCCGACCAGCGGGCCGACCGCGCGCACCAGCTCGTTGGCGCTGAGCCCGCGGGCGCGGGCCTCGTCGTTGAGGGCCGCGACCACGGCGACCTTGCCGTCGGCCGCGCCGATCACGACCACGACCCCGGGCTCGCCCTGCGGCAGCCGGCCACGCACGTCGAGCGCGAGCGTGCGCACGTCGCCGCCACCGGCGCCGTCGGCACGGTGCGCGACGAGGTTGACCGGACCGACCTTGGCCGCGCCCGCGGCGAGCTCGCCGCCCGCTGCCAGCAGCTGGGCGACCCGGACCTTCTCGATCTCCTTCTCCGCGGAGCGGAGCTTCTCGACCAGGTCGTTGACGCGCTCGGGGAGCTGTTCGGGACGGACCTTGAGCGTGTCGGAGAGCTGCGCGACCAGCACGTGCTCGCGCGCGAGGAAGCGGTAGGCGTCGCTGCCGACCAGCGCCTCGACGCGGCGTACGCCGGAGCCGATGGAGGACTCGCCGAGCAGCTTGATGACGCCGAGCTTGCCGGAGCTGCCGGCGTGGGTGCCGCCGCAGAGCTCGCGGGCCCAGTCGCCGACCGAGACCACCCGCACCCGGTCGCCGTACTTCTCGCCGAACAGCGCCATCGCGCCGGACCTGACCGCGTCGGCCTGGCTCATCACCTCGGCGTGCACGGCCAGGTCGTCGAGGACGACGTCGTTGACCCGGGCCTCGACGTCGGCCATGACCGACTCGGGGACGGCGCCGACGGCGGAGAAGTCGAAGCGGAAGCGGCCGGGCGCGTTCTCGGACCCCGCCTGGGTGGCGGTCTCGCCGAGCGCCTCGCGGAACGCCTTGTGCACCATGTGGGTCGCGGTGTGCGCGCGCGAGATCGCGCGACGGCGCTCGACGTCGACGACCGCGTGCGCGCCGAGCCCCGCGGTCACCTCGCCGGACAGCACGGTCGCGTGGTGCACGATCAGCCCGGTGACCGGCGACTGGACGTCGCGGACCTCGAGGCGGGCGCCGTTCTCGAGCTCGATGACGCCCTGGTCGGCCAGCTGGCCGCCGCCCTCGGCGTAGAACGGGGTGCGGTCGAGCACGATCTCGACGTCGTCGCCGGGGCCGGCCGAGGCGACCACGCCCCCGGCGGAGACCAGGCCGCGCACCGACGCCTCGTCGGTGACCACGTCGTAGCCGGTGAACTCCACGGCCCGGCCCAGCGAGTCCGCGACCTGGCGGTAGGCCGAGGCGTCGCGGTGCTGGCCCTTCTTGGCCTTCGCGTCGTCCTTGGCCCGCTGGCGCTGCTCGTTCATCAGCCGCCGGAAGCCCGCCTCGTCGACGGCCAGGCCCTGTTCGGCGGCCATCTCGAGGGTGAGGTCGATCGGGAACCCGTAGGTGTCGTGCAGCGCGAACGCCTTGTCGCCGGACAACTGGCTGCCGCCGGCCTTCTTCAGCTCGGCGGTCGCCTGGTCGAAGATCGTCGTGCCGGCGCGCAGAGTCTGGCGGAACGCGTGCTCCTCGGCGTACGCGACCGTGGAGATCCGCTCCCAGTCGTGGTGCAGCGAGGTGTAGGTCTCCCCCATCTTGTCGCGGCTGATCGGGAACAGCTCGGGCAGCGCGGGGTCCTCGTAGCCGAGCAGCCGCATCGACCGGACGGCGCGGCGCAGCAGGCGACGCAGCACATAGCCGCGGGCCTCGTTGCCGGGGGTCACGCCGTCGCCGATCAGCATCATCGAGCTGCGGATGTGGTCGGCGACCACGCGGAAGCGGACGTCGTCCTCGTGACCCTGCTGACCACCGGCGCCGTAGCGGCGCCCGGTGAGCTCCTCGGCCTTCTCGATCACGGGGAACATCACGTCGATCTCGTACATGTTGGCCTTGCCCTGGAGCAGGAACGCGACCCGCTCCAGGCCCATGCCCGTGTCGATGTTGCGCTGGGGCAGCGAGCCCGCGACGTCGAAGTCCTCCTTGGACCGGACCGCGCTCAGCTCGTCCTGCATGAACACCAGGTTCCAGATCTCGAGCAGCCGGTCCTCGAGGGCGAGCGGCATGTCGGGGCCGAGCGTCGCGGGGTCGAAGTCGGGACCGTACGCCGCGCCGCGGTCGTAGAGGATCTCCGAGCACGGGCCGCCGGGCCCGGGCACGCCCATCGACCAGTAGTTCTCCTTGCGGCCCAGGCGCAGGATGCGCTCGTCGGGCAGGCCGGTGACCTTGCGCCACAACGCGAGGGCCTCGTCGTCGCCGTCGAGGATCGAGGGGTACAGGTGCGCCTCGTCGAGGCCCCACCCGCCGTCGGCGAGCGGCTTGGTGACCAGGTCCCAGGCGAGCTCAATCGCGCCCTCCTTGAAGTAGTCACCGAAGGAGAAGTTGCCGCACATCTCGAAGAACGTGCCGTGCCGGGTCGTCTTGCCGACGTCCTCGATGTCGGGGGTGCGCACGCACTTCTGCACGCTGGTGGCGCGCGGGTACGGCGGGGTCTCCTGGCCCAGGAAGTAGGGCTTGAACGGCACCATGCCGGCGTTGACGAACAGCAGGTTGGGGTCGTCGAGGAGCAGCGAGGCGGACGGCACCGGGGTGTGCGCCCCGACGGTCGTGTTGTGCTCGAAGTGAGCCACGAACCGTCGCCGGATCTCCGCGGTGTCCATCAGGTGGTGCCTTCCTCGTCGGTGGTTGAGCTGGTCTGCAGTGCGGGCTCGGCCGCGGCCGCCCCGGGAGCGGCGCGGTGCCGGCCGCCCTCGAGCTCGGGCCTCCCATGAGGCACGAGGCCGAGTCTCTCGCGCAACTCCGATTCCTTCTCCACCCGCCCCTGGGCGACCTCGTCGCGGAACAGCCGGGCGCCGACCTCGAGCGCTCCCAGCCGGTCCTTGAGCCCGTCGGCGGTCAGGGCCTCGGCGGCGCGGCGGCCACGCACCATGGCGTAGACGCCCGCCCCGGCCCCGGCGAGGAACCAGAGGCCGCGCCTCATGCGGCGGTGTCCTCGTCGTCGTGGCGGGCCGAGCGCTGGCGTGCCTCCCACTCCCGCCGGGCCCGGCGGGTGTCGGCGCGCCGCTGCTTGCGTGCCCGCTTGACCTCGCGTCGCATCTCGAAGCGGATGCGGTTGCGGGTCTCGGCGTCCAGGGCTCGGCGCACGCCGTGGGCCAGCGAGGCGGCCTTCACCACGGTCTCGCGCAGCACGAGGTCGGCGAACAGGGTCTTCTCGATGCGGGCCGTCTCGATGCGAACGGGGTCCCCCGGAGCGTGCTGCTCGTCCTCGCCGAGGTGGGTGATGACGAACTCCGCCCGCGACGCGCCCTCTGCTGCCGGCCGGGACGCGGGACCGGTCACGCGGCGTTCGAGCTCCTCGAGGCGGGTGCGCAGCGCCGCGGTCTCGGCGTACGCCGCCTCGACGGCGCGGCCGGCCCGCGAGCGGGAGCGCAGCAGGGCGACGCCGAGGGTCGCCGCAAGCAGCGCGAGCACCGCGGCGGCGACGAGGAGCATCCAGTCCTGCATGGTCCCCGACCCTATCTCCCGCGGATCAAGCGCCGGATCCGCTCCCAGCGCTCCTTGATGGCCGCCTCGGCTCCGAGCGAGGTCGGGTGGTAGTACTCCGCGTCGAGGACGACGTCGGGGGCGTACTGCTGCTCCGCGATGCCGAACGGCTCGTCGTGGCTGTACTTGTACGTCGCGCCGTGGCCGATCCTCTTGGCCCCCGAGTAGTGCGCGTCGCGCAGGTGGGCCGGCACCTGGCCGATCTTGCCGGCGCGGACGTCGGCCAGAGCGGCGCCGATGGCGGTCGTGACCGCGTTCGACTTCGGCGCGACCGCGAGGGCGATCGTCGCGTGCGCGAGGGTCAGCTGCGCCTCCGGCATCCCGATCAGCTGCACGGTCTGCGCGGCCGCGACCGCGGTCGTCAGGGCCGTCGGGTCGGCCAGGCCGACGTCCTCGGAGGCCAGGATCATCAGGCGCCGAGCGATGAACCGAGGGTCCTCCCCCGCCTCGATCATCCGGGCCAGGTAATGCAGGGCGGCATCGGCGTCGGAGCCCCGCACGGACTTGATGAACGCGCTCACCACGTCGTAGTGCTGGTCGCCCTGCCGGTCGTAGCGGACCGCCGCGCGGTCGACGGCGGTCTCGGCGGTCGCGAGGTCGACGCGCTCGAGGCCCTGGGCGACCGCGGCACCGGCGGCCGCCTCCAGGTAGGTCAGTGACCGGCGAGCGTCTCCCCCGGCCAGTCGGACGAGGTGGTCGAGCGCGTCGTCGTCCACGGCGACGGCACCCGCCAGGCCGCGCTCGTCGACGATCGCCTGGTCGAGCACGGCGCGCACGTCGTCGTCGGACAGCGACTCCAGGCGGAGCAGGAGGCTGCGTGAGAGCAGCGGTGAGATCACGCTGAAGAACGGGTTCTCCGTGGTGGCCGCGATCAGGGTCACCCAGCGGTTCTCGACGCCCGGCAGCAGGGCGTCCTGCTGGGCCTTGCTGAACCGGTGCACCTCGTCGACGAACAGCACGGTCTCCTTGCCGCCGCCGGCGAGCTCGGCGCGCGCCGCGTCGATCGCGGCCCGCACCTCCTTGACGCCTGCCGAGACGGCCGAGACCTCGACGAACCTCCGGTCGGTCTGCTGGCTCACGATCGCGGCGATCGTGGTCTTGCCCGTGCCGGGCGGACCCCACAGCAGGAGCGACATGGACTGGTCGCCCTCGACGAGCCGGCGCAGCGGCGAACCGGGCGCGCGCAGCTGGGTCTGGCCGACGAGCTCCTCGAGCGTCCGCGGCCGCATCCGCACGGCCAGGGGCGCGGACGCGTGGGTGTTCGTCGTCAGCGAGCCGCCGCCCGTGCGGGCAGGCGTCCCGGGCGTCTCGAACAGTCCGTCGTCCATGCCTACCTCACCGGGTCTCGATACGCCGTCGCTCGTCCCTCGCGACGGCTACTCGACCACCGAGCCAGAAGCCGCCGGTCGAGTAGCGAGCGCTAGCGAGCGTATCGAGACCCGGTGACCGGTTCGGGGTCGCCCGGCCCTCGCAAGCTCGGGCCGGGGCAGCCCATCAGGCCGAGGCCATCGTCTTGCGCTCGAGGTCGAACCAGGTGTCGGAATAGCCGGGGTCGTTGCCGACCTCGATGCTCGGGGTCGCACCCGGGTCGGGGCTGCCGGTGTCGTCCACGCCGAGCAGTGGCGCCGTCACCGGACGCTCCGGGTGGCGACCCAGCTCGCCCGCGAAGTGGCAGGCGACCTTGTGGCGCTTGCCGATCTGCAGCAGCGGCGGCTCCACCCGAGCACAGATCTCCTGCGCGAGCGCGCACCGCGTGCGGAAGCGGCACCCCGACGGCGGGTTGATCGGGCTCGGGACGTCGCCCTCCAGCCGGATCCGCTCGCGGCGTCCGCCGATCGCCGCCTGCTTGACGTCCGGCACCGCCGACAGCAGCGCCTGCGTGTAGGGGTGGTTGGGCCGGTTGTAGAGCGACTCCCGGTCGGCGATCTCGACGATCTTGCCGAGGTACATCACCGCGACCTCGGGGCAGAAGTGACGCACCACCGCCAGGTCGTGGGCGATGAACAGGAACGCGATGTCGAACTCCGCCTGCACCTCCTGGAGCAGGTTGATCACCTGCGCCTGGATCGAGACGTCGAGAGCGGAGACCGGCTCGTCGGCCACCAGCAGCTTCGGCTGCAGCGTCAGTGCCCGGGCGATGCCGATGCGCTGGCGCTGGCCGCCGGAGAACTCGTGCGGGTAGCGGTTGTAGTGCTCGGGGTTGAGCCCCACGATCTCGAGCAGCTCCTGCACGCGCGGCAGGATCTTGTCCTTGGGCAGCACGTTGTGGATCGCGAGCGGGGCGCCCACGATCGCGCCGACCGTGTGGCGCGGGTTCAGCGAGGTGTAGGGGTCCTGGAAGATCATCTGGATCTCCCGGCGCAGCGGCTTGAGTCCGCGGGCCGAGGTCTTCGCGATGTCCCGGCCGTCGAACTGGATGGCACCGCCGGTCGGCTCGTAGAGCCGGGTGATCAGCCGGCCGGTGGTGGACTTGCCGCACCCGGACTCGCCGACCAGGCCGAGAGAACCGCCCTTGGGCACCTGGAACGACACGCCGTCGACGGCCTGGACGTGACCGACGGTGCGCCGGATGACGCCGGACGAGCGCACCGGGAAGTACATCCGCAGGTCCTTGACCTCGAGGATCGGCTCGGCGTCGAAGTGCGCGGCCGACCGGCCGTGGGGGCGCACGCTCTCGACGTACTGCGTCGTCTCGTCGGTCGGGTCCGTCGTGCGGCTGACCGGGTCGTCCCCCGGCATCCCGACGCTGGTCGGCAGCTGCTGGTCGTTCATCGTCCCTCCACCAGGTCCGGCGCGATCTCCGGCAGGACCTCTCGTTCGTACACCACATCCGGGTTGGCCAGGTGGCACCGCTTGATGTGTCCCTCACCCCGCGTGCCCGGTGTGAGCTCGGGGGTCACGGTCCGGCACAGGTCGCCGGGCACCTTGTCGCGGTGCGTGCACCGTGGGTGGAAGTGGCAGCCGCTGGGCGGGCTCAACAGGCTCGGTGGGTTGCCGGGGATCGGCACGAGCTTGGCGTCCGGGTCCGAGTCGACCTCGGGGATGCTGGAGAGCAGGCCCCAGGTGTAGGGCATCTCCGGGTGGGTCAGGATCTCCTTGGTCGGGCCGTACTCGACGCACCGACCGCCGTACATCACGAGCACGTCGTGGGCCATCTCGGCGACGACGCCCAGGTCGTGGGTGATGATCATGACGGCGGCGTCGAAGTCGCGCTGCAGGTCCTGGAGCAGGTCCAGGATCTGCGCCTGCACCGTCACGTCGAGCGCGGTGGTCGGCTCGTCGGCGATCAGCAGGCTGGGGTTGTTGATCAGCGCCATCGCGATCATGGCCCGCTGCCGCATGCCGCCCGAGAACTGGTGCGGATAGTCGTCGACGCGCCGGTCCGGCTGCGGGATGCCGACCCGGTCGAGCATCTCGATCGCCCGGGCGCGAGCGGCCTTCTTGCTCACGTCGTGGTGCACCCGGTAGGCCTCGGCGATCTGGTTGCCGACCCGGTAGTAGGGGTGCATCGCCGACAGCGGGTCCTGGAAGATCATCGCCACATCGCGGCCGCGGCGGCGCCGCATCTCCTCGTCGCTGACCTTGAGCAGGTCGACCCCGTCGAGCAGGATCTCGCCGCTGACCATCGCGTTGGTGCGGCGGTGCAGGCCCAGGATCGCCGACGTGGAGACGGACTTGCCCGAGCCGGACTCCCCCACGATGCCGAGGGTCTTGCCCTTCTCGAGATCGAACGAGAGGCCGTCGGTGGCCTTGACGATGCCGTCGACCGTCGGGAAGTGGACCTTGAGGTCGCGGACTGACAGAAAGCTCACGTTGTTCCCCTCAGCCGACGCGGACGCGCGGATCGATCACCGCGTACAGGACGTCGACGATGATGTTGGCGACGATCACGAACGATCCCAGCAGGATCACCAGCCCGATCAGGGTCGGCAGGTCGTAGGACACGTTCGCGTCGACGGCCAGCTTGCCAAGGCCGTTGAAGTTGAACACCGACTCGGTGATGATCGCACCGCCGAGGAGCCCGGCGAAGTCGAGACCGGCCATCGTGACCAGCGGCGTCAGCGCGGCTCGCATCGTGTGCTTGAACAGCACCGGGCCGCGCTTGAGGCCCTTGGCCCGAGCCGTGCGGATGTAGTCCTCGCTCATCGACTCCAGCACGAAGGCTCTGGTCATCCGGACGTAGCCGGCCATGAAGAACAGGGCGAGGGTGAGGGCGGGCAGGAACAGGTTGGTCAGCCACCCGCCGACGCCGCCCTCGGCGATCGTGGTGTAGCTGGGCACTTCGACCAGGCCCCACTTGATCGCGATGAACTTCAGCAGGAACAGGCCGATGAAGAACGTCGGGAACGCATAGAAGACCAGCGAGATCGCGACGATGCCGCGGTCGATCACCGTGCCCTTGGTCACCGCGGCGATCATCCCGAAGATCACGCCGCCGGCGATCCACATCAAGAAGGCGAGGACGGCCAGGGAGGCCGAGACCGGGAACGCCTCCTTGATCTCCTCACCGACGGTGACCTGGTTGACGCGGGAGTAGCCCAGGCAGGGGGCGGCGCAGTCGGAGATCAGCTCCGGCGCCTTCTCGCGCAGCGTCTTGTCCTCGGGGTAGTCACGCCCGGCGACGATCCCCTGGAGGAAGTCGGTCCACTGCTGGAGCGCGGGCTTGTCGTAGCCGAGCGCCTTCTCGGTCTGCTTGATCTGGGCGATGCTGCAGTTCTTGCCGCACGCGACCCGGGCCGGGTCCTGGGGCATGAGGAAGAAGAGCATGAACGTCACCAGGCTCATCACGATCAGCAAGATCACGCCGATGAAGAGCCGGCGAACGATGTACGCGAACATCGGGAGAGACCACCTCGGGTCATGTCAGTGGGGAGTGCTCGGGGACAAGCATCGCACCCTGGACGGCGGTGAGGGTGAGGGCCCCTCGACGAGACCCCCACCCCCAGTCGGCGGGGGGCCACCGGAGGCGGCCACCCGACGCAGGTGTTGCTGGCTGTTGCTGGGTTACCGGTGACGAACGACCGTCACTGCTCGACGCCGATCGGACCGAGGTCCGGGTACATCGAGGAGGAGGGGGTGTTCGTGAAGCCGGTGACCTTCGACCCGTGGAGGAAGTAGAACTGCGCGATCTCCAGCGGGATGTAGGCGACGTCCTCACCGAGGACCTTGTCCGCCTCCTGCAGGGCGGCGGTCTGCTCGTCCAGGGTGGAGGCGTTGGCGGCCTGGTCGACCAGTGCGTTGAACTTGTCGCTCTTGTAGGCACCGTAGTCCTGGCCGTCGCTGTTCGCGGTCAGGTTCGGGCGGCTGTCGAAGAGCGGCGGGGTCACGGTGATGGCCGACGGCCAGTCAGCACCCCAGCCGGCCCACATGATGTCGCTGGTCTTGTCGGGCTGCTGCACGACGTCGTAGTAGGTGTCGCCCAGCGGGTCGAGCGTGACCTTGAAGCCGGCCTCGTCCCAGGTCTGCTTGAGCGCGGCGGCCTGCTTGTCGGCGGTGTCCGACTGCGGGTAGGTGAACTTGATCGGGTACGGCATGTCGACGCCGGCGTCCGTCAGGATCTGCTTGGCCTGCTCGGGGTCACCGGCCTGCGGGCCGGAGAACGCCGGGTTGTCCTGGTAGCCGATCACGGCCGGGTTGACGATCGACTCGGCCGGGGCGTAGGCCTTCTCGCCACCACCGGCGGCGATCCAGCCCTCGGCGTTGGTCGCGACCTTGAGCGCCTCGCGGACGGCCGGGTCGGTCAGGCGCCGGAAGTTCGGCACCAGGTAGTCGACGAACGGCGAGGCCACGAGGACCGAGCGCTCCTCCGCGTCGCCCACGATCTGGGCGTAGTAGGCCGGAGGCACCCGCTGGCTGGTGACGGCGTACTGCGCGTCGCCGCTGTCAGCGATCAGCTGGTCGTAGATCGTCTCGGTGGTCTGACCCACGTTGAACTCGATCTCGTCCGGCAGCGCCATCCGGATCGAGGTGTCGTCGGTCGACTCGTCGTAGTTCTCATTGCGGACGAAGGTCGCACCCTTGTTCTTGTTCCACATGCTGCCCTCGATCCGGTACGGACCGCTGGAGAACATCTGGTAGTTGGACTTGGCGCCCTTGTCCTTGTCCTTGCGGTACGGGTCCATCATCGACAGGCCCGCGACGGCCAGGTCGAAGTCCGGCCACGGCTTGTTGAAGTGGTAGGTGATCGTGTTGCCGTCGCACTCGATCGCCTTGTCGAACGCGGCCTGGCCCTCGGGGGTCGAGTTGTAGGGGCCCGTGTAGATCGGCAGCCCGGTCGACTTGTCGGTGGGGACGTCGAGGTAGCTCAGGATGTAGTTGGGGCCACCGGTGATGACGTCGGTCGCGAACACGCGGGACGCGCCGTACTTGAAGTCCTCACACGTGATCGGCTGGCCGTCCTCCCACTTGACGCCGTCCTTGATCGTGAACGACCAGGTCTTGCCGCCGTCGGCCTTGGTGCCGGTGTCGGTCGCGAGGTCCGGCACCGGGGTGTTGGCGACGTCGGTGTCGGTCGAGATCGGGAACGCCAGCAGGCCGCGGTAGATCGTGCGGCGGAAGTTCGTCAGCTCGACACCGACGTAGGTGCGCTGCGGGTCGACGTGCTCGTAGGGCGCGTAGATGTAGTAGTAGAGCGTGCCGCCCTTCGCGCCCTCGCCACCGGCCTGGCTGCCGTTGCCGCTCGGCGTGCCCTCGTCGTCCGAGCCGCCACCGCAGGCAGCGAGACCGGCCGCCAGCGCGATCGCAGCGGTGGCTGCGAGCAACCGCTTTCGATACTTGACCATTAACTTCTCCTTGGGTGTGTGTCGCGCCTGGAGCGGCGGCACATTCGGCGGCTCCGTGCCGCCGAAGATCGGGTGGTGCCCGCGGGGGGCGTCAACGGGTTGGGCTCAGCGCGCCGCCTTGGGGTCGAGCGCGTCGCGGATGCCGTCGCCGAGCAGGTTGAAGCTCACGACGATCACCATGATCAAGAACGCCGGCGTGAAGAAGAACAAGAAGTCGCCGATCGAGTAGTTGATCGAGCTGCGCAGGATGTTGCCCAGTGTCGGTGTCGGCGGCACGATGCCGACGCCGAGGAAGCTGAGCGCCGCCTCGGCCGAGATGTAGGCGGGCATGGTCAGCGTGAACGTGACCAGCAGCGGGGCCCACAGGTTCGGCAGGATCTCCTTGAAGTAGATCCGTGGCCTCGAGGCGCCCATCAGCACGGCCGCGTCGACGAACTCGCGCTCGCGGACCGACAGCACCTGGCCGCGCATGATGCGGGCGATGCCGGGCCAGCCGAACAGTCCGAGCACCAGCACGACGTAGAAGCCGTTGGGGATGTCGTCGGACTCGCCGCCGGGGAGGAACTTGGCCACGGTGGCGACACCCATGCTCGAGAGGGCCAGCAGCATCAGCGTCACCGGGAAGGACAGCGTCAGGTCGATCGCCCGGCCGATGATCGCGTCGACCCAGCCGCCGCTGAAGCCGGAGATGATGCCGAGGACGGTGCCGAGCGCGATGGCCACGATCGTCGCGGAGAGCGCGATGGCCAGCGAGAACGTAATGCCGTAGACCATCCGGGACAGCACGTCACGTCCCGAGCCGGGCTCGACGCCGAGCGGGTGGTCCCAGCTGACGCCCCACCACTCGCCCTTCGGCAGGCTGTTGACGTCGAGCAGCGAGTCCTGGCCGGTGTTGTGGTTGGTGAACGGATCGAGCACCCCGAAGTGCACCAGGAACGGTGCGGCGATGCCGACGAGGATGTACAGCACGACCACGGAGAACGAGATCATCGACAGCCTGTCGCGACGGAACCGGTCCATCGCGAGCTTCGTCGGGGACTTGCCGGCGATCTTCGAGGTGTCCCCCTCGGGAGCACCGGTCGGGTCCGGCAGGCGTTCGCTCTCCAGGTTGGAGGCCGGAACAGTCATGTCACCTCTGTCTTGTCGGGTGTGCTGGCGCCGGTTCCAGGGCCCGGATCACGGGCACCGGTGGGCCGGCGACGGGTGGGACTCTATGTGACGCCAGCACTTCAATGGGTCTACTGCGTGTAACGATCTGGTCTCGGGACGTTAGCCCCGGCGTCCGCTGGATCAGCTTTCGGACGGCTCATCCTGCTGCGGCTGGGCGTCCACGCCCGCCTCCTTGCGCTGCTCGGGCGTGATCGGCGCAGGAGCTGCGGTGAGGGGATCGAACCCGCCACCGGACTTGGGGAAGGCGATCACGTCGCGGATCGACTCGGTGTGGGCGAGCAGCGCCACGATCCGGTCCCAGCCGAACGCGATGCCGCCGTGCGGGGGCGCGCCGTACTTGAAGGCCTCGAGGAGGAACCCGAACTTCTCCTGCGCCTCGTCCTCGTCGATCCCCATGATCGCGAAGACCCGCTTCTGGACGTCCTCGCGGTGGATACGGATCGAGCCTCCGCCGATCTCGTTGCCGTTGCAGACGATGTCGTAGGCCCAGGCCAGCGCGCTCCCGGGGTCGGCGTCGAAGCCCTCCACGTCCTGCGGGGAGGTGAACGCGTGGTGCACGGCGGTCCACGCGCTGTAGCCCAGCGCCACGTCGCCGGAGGCGGTGGCGTCGGCGGTCGGCTCGAACAGCGGCGCGTCGACGACCCACAAGAAGCTCCAGGCGTCCCCGTCGATCAGCCCGCAGCGGCGACCGATCTCGAGCCGCGCGGCGCCGAGCAGCGCCCGGCTGGGCTTCACGGCGCCGGCAGCGAAGAAGACGCAGTCGCCGGGCTGGGCGCCGACGTGGGCGGCCAGGCCCGCCAGCTCGCTCTCGGAGAGGTTCTTCGACACCGGTCCGGTGAGCGCGCCGTCGTCCTGCACGAGCACGTAGGCCAGGCCCCTGGCGCCCCGTTGCTTGGCCCACTCCTGCCAGGCGTCGAGCTGCTTGCGCGGCTGGCTCGCGCCGCCCGGCATCACCACCGCGCCGACGTAGTCGGCCTGGAACACCCGGAACGGCGTGTCACGGAAGTACGCCGTGCAGTCGACGAGCTCCTGGCCCATCCGGAGGTCGGGCTTGTCGGTGCCGTAGCGGGCCATCGACTCGGCGTAGGTCATCCGCGGGATCGGGAGGGGTACGTCGTAGCCGACGAGCTTCCACAGCGCGACGAGGATCTCCTCGGCCACCGCGAGCACGTCGTCCTGCTCGACGAAGCTCATCTCGATGTCGAGCTGGGTGAACTCCGGCTGGCGGTCGGCGCGGAAGTCCTCGTCGCGGTAGCAGCGGGCGATCTGGTAGTAGCGCTCCATGCCGGCGACCATCAGCAGCTGCTTGAACAGCTGCGGGCTCTGCGGCAAGGCGTACCAGCTGCCCGGCTGGAGCCGGGCCGGCACCAGGAAGTCGCGGGCCCCCTCGGGTGTGGACCGGGTGAGGGTGGGGGTCTCGATCTCGACGAAGCCGTGGGCGTCGAGGACGTCGCGGGCGGCCTTGTTGACCTTGCTGCGCAGGCGCAGCGCGTGGTTGGGCGCCGGGCGCCGCAGGTCGAGGTAGCGGTGCTTGAGGCGCGCCTCCTCCCCCACCTCCACGTGCTCGCTGATCGGGAACGGCAGCGGCGCCGCCTCGCTCAGCACCTCGACCTCGGCCGCGACGACCTCGATCTCACCGGTCGCGAGGTTGGGGTTCTCGTTGCCCTCCTTGCGGCGGGTCACCTCGCCGGTCACCTTGAGGCAGTACTCGGCGCGCAGGTGGTGGGCCACCGCCTCGTCGCGGATCACGACCTGGACCACCCCGCTGGCCTCGCGCAGGTCGATGAACGCGACCCCGCCGTGGTCGCGCCGGTTGGCGACCCACCCCGCGAGGGTGACGGTCTGGCCGACGTTCTCGGCGCGCAGCGCGCCGGCGTCCTGGGTACGGATCACTGATTCGTCTCCTGTGCTTCGTTGATCGAGGCTTCGTTGGTCGAGCTCGGCGAGACCACCTGCGGTCGCAGGTCGGCCTCGGGCGGGGTCCAGGCGTCGGGATCGGCCGCCACCTGCTCCCCCGACCGGATGTCCTTCACCTCGTGCCCGTCGGGGCCGGGGAACCACACGTACGGGATGCCACGGCGCTCGGCGTACCGGATCTGCTTGCCGAACTTCTGGGCGCTCGCGGCGACCTCGCACGAGATCCCGCGGGCGCGCAGCGCGTCGGCCACGGTGGTGCTCGCGCCCCGGCTCTCCTCGTCGACGACAGCCACCAGCACCGCGCTCGGCACGGGCCGGCTGCCGGCGAGGGCGCCATCGGCGAGCAGCGGGATCAGCGAGCGGGAGACGCCGAACGACACGCCGACGCCCGGGTAGGTCGTCCGGCCGTCCGACGCCAGGGCGTCGTACCGCCCGCCGCCGCCGACCGACTTGAGCCGCTCGTAGCCGGCCATGAAGATCTCCACGACCGTGCCGGTGTAGTAGTCCAGGCCCCGCGCGATGCGCAGGTTGGCCTCGACCGTGACGTGCCGGTGGGCGCCGGCGGCGCAGCCCGCGACGACGGCGGCCAGCTCGGCCAAGCCCTCCTCGAGCAGCTCGTCCTCGACCCCGAGCGCGCGCACCCGGTCGACGAACGAGCCGTCGGGCACCCGGATCGTCGCCAGCTCCAGGCACCGCTCGGCCTGCTCGGGGGTCGCGCCCGCGTCGCGGACGAGGAGCTGCGCCACCTCGGCGGCGGGCAGCTTGTCGAGCTTGTCGATCGTGCGGATCGCCGCCGTCACGTCCGGCACGCCCAGGCCGCGGTAGAACCCCTGGATCAGCTTGCGGTTGTTGAACTGGAAGCTCACCGGTGGGATCGGCAGCGCGTCGAGCGCGTCCACCATCACCCGCATCACCTCGACGTCGTGGTGGAAGGGCAAGACGTCCTTGCCGACGATGTCGACGTCGGCCTGGGTGAACTGGCGGTACCGGCCCTCCTGCGGCCGCTCGCCGCGCCAGGCCGGCTGGATCTGGTAGCGCCGGAACGGGAACTCCAGGTGGCCGGCGTGCTCGAGCACGTACCGGGCGAACGGCACGGTGAGGTCGAAGTGCAGGCCCAGGCCGGAGTCGCCGTCCTCGGCGCCCGCCTGCAGCCGCCGCAGCACGTAGATCTCCTTGTCGATCTCGCCGCCCTTGGCGAGCCGGTCGAGAGGCTCGACCACGCGGGTCTCGATATTGGCGAACCCGTGCAGCTCGGAGGTGCGCGACAGCGACCCGATCACCTCGCGCTCGACGACGCGCGCCTCGGGCAGCAGCTCGGGGAACCCGCTCAGCGGGGTGGGCTTGGCCATCTCACACGTCCTGCCGGAGGTCCTGGAGGAAGGGGTTGGTGGCCCGCTCCCGGCCGATCGACGTCTGCTCGCCGTGGCCGGGCAGCACGACGACGTCGTCGGGCAGTGTGAGCACCTTCGCGGCGAGGCTGCGCAGCATCGTCGGGTGGTCGCCGCCGGGGAGGTCGGTGCGCCCGATCGAGCCGGCGAAGAGCAGGTCGCCGGAGAACATCACCTCGGAGACGTCCTCGCGGTCGTACGGCGATCGGAAGGTCACCGAGCCGCGGGTGTGGCCGGGCGTGTGGTCGACCACGAAGCGCAGTCCCGCGAGCTCGAGCTCCTGGAGGTCGGCGAGCTTGCGCACGTCGTCGGGCTCGGCGAACTCGTAGCCGCCGCCCAGCAGCATCTGGGCGGTGTCGGGCGACATGGCCGCTGACGGGTTCGCGAGCAGGTGACGGTCCTCGGGGTGGATCCAGGCGGTCGCGTCGTACGACCCCGCGACCGGCGCCACGGACCACATGTGGTCGACGTGGCCGTGGGTCACCAGCACGGCCACCGGCTTGAGCCGGTGCTCGGCGACGACCTGCGCGATGCCGTCGGCCGCGTCCATGCCGGGGTCGACGACCACGCACTCGCTGCCGGGTCCGGTGGCCGCCACGTAGCAGTTGGTGCCCCACGGCCCAGCGGGGAATCCGGCGATCAGCACCACGGCAGACTACCGAGCGAGGGACGGTGCCGCCGCACCGGTGCGACACTCGCGCGGGCGACGACGGGGGTTCATGACTAGCATGGCCCCTGCGATCCGCGACGGCGGACGCTCAGCGCACACCGAGGGAACCAAGGAACTTCGTGGTGAGTAGCCAGCAATGGGGACGCGTCGACGACGACGGCACCGTCTACGTGAGGGTGCCTGACGGCGAACGCGCCGTCGGCCAGTACCCCGAAGGCACGCCCGAGGAGGCGCTGAGGTTCTTCACCGAGCGCTACGACGCGCTCGCCTTCGAGGTCGAGCTGCTCGAGAAGCGGATCCAGTCCGGGGTGCTGTCCCCGGAGGAGGCCGCGGCCTCCGTGCGGACGGTCCAGACCCAGGTGACCGAGGCCAACGCGGTCGGCGACCTCGCCGCGCTCACGGCGCGCCTCGAGGCGCTCGGCCCGGTGATCGAGACCCAGCGCGAGGCGCGCAAGGCCGAGCGGGCCCAGCGGTCCGCGGAGTCGCGTGCCAGCAAGGAGCGGATCGTCGCCGAGGCGGAGAAGCTCGCCGAGGGGTCGGACTGGCGCAACGGCGCCAACCGGATGCGCGAGCTCCTCGACGAGTGGAAGGCGCTCCCCCGCATCGACCGCTCGTCCGACGACGCCTTGTGGCGCAGGTTCTCCACGGCCCGCACGGCGTACACCCGGCGCCGCAAGGCGCACTTCGCCGAGCAGCACGAGAAGCGCGACGCCGCGCGGGTGATCAAGGAGCGGTTGGCCGCCGAGGCCGAGGAGCTCGCCAGCTCCACGGAGTGGGGCCCCACGGCCGGGCGCTACCGCGACCTGATGCGGCAGTGGAAGGCAGCCGGCCCGGCGCCGCGCGACGTCGACGACGCGCTCTGGAAGCGGTTCCGGGGTGCCCAGGACGCGTTCTTCGGCGCCCGCGACGCCGCGGCGGCCGAGCAGGACCAGGAGTTCGCCGCCAACGCGGAGGTCAAGGAGCGACTGCTCGAGGAGGCCGAGGCGCTCGTGCCGGTCACCGACCTCGAGGCGGCGAAGCGGACCTTCCGCGACATCGCCGAGCGCTGGGACGCCGCCGGCAAGGTGCCGCGGGACCGGATGAAGGAGCTCGAGGGCCGGATCCGCAAGGTCGAGCAGGAGATCCGCGGCGTCGAGGACGAGCAGTGGCGCCGCTCGGACCCCGAGAAGTCCGCCCGGGCCGACGACATGGTCAGCAAGCTCGAGGCCGCGATCGCCCAGGTCGAGGCCGACCTGGACAAGGCCCGCGCGGCCGGCAACGAGCGCAAGGTCAAGGAGCTCGAGGACAACCTCGCCTCGCGCCAGATGTTCCTCGAGACCGCCAAGCGGGCCAGCGCCGACTTCTCCGGATGAGGGCGGCCGGGCGAGGTACGAGCCCGGCAGACCTCATGGAGGAGGTCGAGCGAGCCCCGCGACCGAGGGACGAGGTCGCGACGGGCGGGTCGAGACCCGGTGAGCGAGGAAGCGGCCTCTACTGCGTCACTCGGTAGGCGTCGAAGACGCCGGGCACGGAGCGGACGGCCTTGAGCACGTTGTCGAGGTGCTTGGCCTCGGCCATCTCGAAGGTGAAGCGGCTCTTGGCGACCCGGTCGCGTGTGGTGGAGAGGTTGGCGCTGAGGATGTCGACGTGCGCGTCGGACAGCGCCATCGTGATGTCGGAGAGCAGCCGTGCACGGTCGAGGGCCTCGACCTGGATGTTGACCAGGAAGCTCGACTGGCCGGTCGGGGCCCACTCGACGTCGAGCAGCCGCTCGGGCTGGGCCTGAAGGCTCGCGGCGTTGGTGCAGTTCTGCCGGTGCACCGACACTCCCCCGCCCTTGGTCACGAAGCCGAGGATCGGGTCCGGTGGCACCGGGGTGCAGCACTTCGCGAGCTTGACCCAGACGTCGGCGGCGCCCTTGACGATCACACCGGCGTCGCCGCCCGGCTGCACCTTCGAGCGGGTGCGCCGCCCGGTGATCGTCACGCCCTCGGCGAGGTCCTCGGCGGCACCCTCGTCGCCGCCGTGGACGTCGATCACGCGGCGTACGACGGCCTGCGCCGACAGGTTGCCCTCGCCGACGGCGGCGTAGAGCGCCGAGACGTCACCGAGCTTGAAGTGCCCGGCGGCCAGCGTCAGCGACTCGTGGGAGAGCAGCCGCTTGAGCGGCAGCCCCTCCTTGCGCATCAGCTTGGCGATCTGCTCCTTGCCGCGGTCGATCGCCTCCTCGCGCCGCTCCTTGGTGAACCACTGCCGGATCTTCGACTTCGCCCGCGGCGACTTCACGAACCCGAGCCAGTCGCGCGACGGGCCGGCGTTGGGCGCCTTGGAGGTGAAGACCTCGACGACGTCGCCGTTCTCGAGCGCCGACTCCAGCGGCACCAGCCGCCCGTTGACCCGCGCGCCGATCGTGTGGTGGCCGACCTCGGTGTGCACGGCGTACGCGAAGTCGACCGGCGTGGACCCGGCGGGCAGCGCGATCACGTCGCCTCGCGGCGTGAAGACGTAGACCTCGGCCCGGTTGATCTCGAAGCGCAGCGACTCCAGGAACTCCCCGGGGTCCTCGACCTCGTTCTGCCAGTCGAGCAGCTGGCGCACCCAGGTCATGTCGTCGAGGTCGCCCGCGCGGTCGGTGTCGATCCCGGCCCGGCCGTCCTCCTTGTACTTCCAGTGCGCCGCGACGCCGTACTCGGCGCGCCGGTGCATCGCGAACGTGCGGATCTGCAGCTCGACCGGCTTGCCCTGCGGCCCGATGACCGTCGTGTGCAGCGACTGGTACATGTTGAACTTCGGCATCGCGACGTAGTCCTTGAACCGGCCGAGGACCGGGTTCCAGCGGGCGTGCAGGATGCCGAGCACGGTGTAGCAGTCACGGTCGTTCTCGACGAGCACGCGGATGCCGACCAGGTCGTAGATGTCGGAGAACTCGCGACCTCCGACGATCATCTTCTGGTAGATCGAGTAGTAGTGCTTGGGTCGGCCGGTGACCGACGCCTTCACCTTCGCCTCGCGCAGGTCCGCCTCGACCTGGGCGATCACCTCGGCGAGGAACTGGTCGCGCGAGGGCGCCCGCTCGGCGACCATGCGGACGATCTCGTCGTAGATCTTGGGGTGCAGGGTCGCGAACGCGAGGTCCTCGAGCTCCCACTTGATCGTGTTCATGCCCAGCCGGTGGGCCAGCGGCGCGTAGATGTCGAGCGTCTCGCGGGCGACCCGCTCCTGGGTCTCCTGCCGCACGTAGCGCAGCGTCCGCATGTTGTGCAGCCGGTCGGCGAGCTTGATCACCAGCACCCGGATGTCGCGCGACATCGCGACGATCATCTTCCGGATCGTCTCGGCCTGCGCGGAGTCGCCGTACTTGACCTTGTCGAGCTTGGTGACTCCGTCGACCAGCTGGGCGATCTCCTCGCCGAAGTCCTGGCGCACCTGCTCGAGGGTGTACGGCGTGTCCTCGACCGTGTCGTGCAGCAGCGCGGCGGCGAGCGTCGGCTCGGTCATGCCGATGTCGGCGAGGATCGTGGTCACCGCGAGCGGGTGGGTGATGTAGGGGTCACCGCTCTTGCGGGTCTGGGTGCCGTGCATGCGCTCGGCGGTGGTGTAGGCCCGCTCCAGCAGTGCCAGGTCCGCCTTGGGGTGGTTGGCCCGCACCGAGCGGAACAGCGGCTCGAGCACCGGGTTGGCGCCCTGGTTGCGGGTGCCCATCCGGGCGAACCGCGCCCGCATGCTGCGCGTCGACGGTGCCGGCTCCGAGGCGCGCCGCTCCTGCTCGGGCGGGGCGGTGCGTTCCTCGGTCACTCGACCAGTCTACGTACGGCTCAGACGGTCAGCAGCGTCGTGAGCGGGACGGAGCCGATCGTCTCGCGTCCCGGGAGGAAGCCCAGCTCCATCAGCATCGCCACGGCGTGCACGCTGGCTCCGCACTTCTCGACCAGGTCGATGGTCGCCTTGGCGGTCCCGCCGGTGGCGAGCACGTCGTCGACCAGCAGCACCCGCTCCCCCGGCTCGAGTGCGTCGCGGTGCACCTCGAGCGTGGCCTCGCCGTACTCCAGGGCGTAGGAGACGGCGTACGTCGGGCGCGGGAGCTTGCCGGCCTTGCGGACCGGGACGAACCCGACTCCCAGCGCCAAGGCGACCGGTGCGCCCAGGATGAAGCCGCGCGACTCCATGCCGAGCACCTTGTCGACGACCGGGGTCCCAGTCGTGTCACGCGCGGGCGCTGCGAGCGCCTCGACCACCAGCGCGAGGGCCGTGTGGTCGGCGAGCAGCGGGGTGATGTCCTTGAACAGCACCCCGGGCTCGGGAAAGTCCGGGACGTCGGCGATCAGCGCGAGCGCATCCTCCAGCCCTGCTACGGCCGGCGACTGGGTCACTTCTTGCCCCGCTTGGAGCGCGGCTGCCGGGTCGGCTGCCGGCGGCCCGCGGCACTCGAGGGACGGACCGGGCCGTGCCCCTGGGGCGCGATCCGCCCGCGACCGGCGGTCTCGGGCGCCGCGGTCTCGTGCGTGGGAGCTGCCGGTCGAGCGACCGGACCGTCGCCCTCGGGGACGTCGGTGGCGCCGGGCTCGTCGTGGATCGGCATGTCCTCGGTGAACGCCGGGACCGAGGCGTACCGGTCGGCCTCGAGCTTCTTCTGGCGGGCCTTGTCGCGCTTCTCGGCCTGGATCACGTCGGTCTCGCCGGCCTTGAGCTGCACCACCAGCGGGGTGGCGATGAAGATCGACGAGTAGGCACCGGCGGCCATGCCGACGAACAGGGCCAGCGCGAGGTCCTTCAGCGTGCTCGCACCGAGCTGGACGGCTCCGACGTACAGGATCGCGCCGACGGGGATCAGCGCCACGATCGAGGTGTTGATCGAGCGGACGAGCGTCTGGTTGACCGCGAGGTTGGCGGCCTTGGCGTACGTCGTGCGGCTCTCGCGCAGGTTGTGGGTGTTCTCGCGCACCTTGTCGAAGACGACGACCGTGTCGTAGAGCGAGAAGCCGAGGATCGTCAGCAGACCCGTGACCGTGGCGGGCGTGACCTCGAATCCGGAGAGCGCGTAGACGCCGACCGTGATCACGACGTCGTGCGCGAGGGCGACGATCGCACCGACCGACATCTTCCATTCGCGGAAGTAGGCCCAGATGAACAGCACGACCAGGACCAGGAACACCACGAGGCCGGTGCCGGCGCGCTTCGCGATCTCCTTGCCCCAGCTGGGGCCGATCTCGGTCGCGCTGATCTCGGTCGCGTCGGTGCCTGTGGTGGCGGCGATCGTGTCCTTGATCTCGGCGTTCTCGGCCGTGGTCAGGGGCTTGACCTGGACGAGGAGAGCGTCCTGGCCGCTGGTGGTGACCACGGGCTGCTGCGCCGCGTCGATCCCGGTGTCGGCGATGTCGGCCCGGAGCTCGTCGGCGAGCGCCTGGTCGGCCTGCTCGACCTTGACCTTGTACTCGGCGCCGCCGACGAACTCGATGCCCATGTCCAGGCCCTTGACCGAGAGGCCGAGCACGGCGAGGAGCACGATGACGGCCGAGATCGAGTACCAGAGCCACTTGCGGCCGACGAAGTCGATCGACTTCTCGCCGGAGTAGAGGTGGTTGCCCAGGCGTGAGAACTTGCCCATCAGGCCCTCCCTCCCACGGTGTTGATGCGGTCGACGCCGAGCGCCTCCGCGTCGAGGCCGGAGAGCTTGTGTCCCCGGTTGAAGAACGAGTACTTCCCGAGCACCGTCACCAGCGGGTGGGTGAACCAGAAGAAGATCGCGAGGTCGATGAGCGTGGAGAGGCCGAGCGTGAACGCGAAGCCCTTCACGACGCCGGTGGCGAAGATGTAGAGCACGATCGCGGCGAGCAGCGAGACGGCGTCCGCGGCCAGGCAGGTGTTCCGGGCCCGCTTCCAGCCGGCCTGCACCGCCACCCGCATGGACTTGCCGTCGCGCATCTCGTCGCGGATCCGCTCGAAGTAGACGATGAACGAGTCGGCGGTGATGCCGACCGCGACGATCAGGCCCGCGATGCCGGGCAGGGTCAGCGTGAACCCTGCGGTCTTGCTCAGCAGCAGGACCATCGAGTACGTCACGACACCGGCGACCACGAGCGAGGCGATCACCACGAGGCCGAGGCCGCGGTAGTAGATCAGGCTGTAGATCATCACCAGGATCAGGCCGACGATGCCCGCGAGGATGCCGGCCGAGAGCTGGTCGCCGGCGAGCGAGGCGCCGATCTGCTCCACCGACGTCGCCTTCTCGTCGAACGCGACCGGCAGCGCGCCGTACCGCAGGCTGGTTGCGAGCGACTGCGCCGAGGTCTTGGTGAAGTTGCCCTGGATCTCCGCCTGCCCGTTGGGGATGACACCGGTGAAGCCGGGGTGGGAGATCACCTGACCGTCGAGGACGACCGCGAACTGCTGACCCTTGTTGACCATCGCGCGCGACAGGTCGGCGAAGACCTGCTTGCCCTCGCCGCCAAGCGACAGCCGGACGATCCAGGTCGCATTGTTCTGCGAGGGGGGGTCCGCCTGCGCGTCGTTGAGATCGGTGCCCTCCACGGCCGTGGGCGAGAGCAGGAACTTCACGTTGGCCTCGCCCTCGGCCTCGGTGCCGCAGGTGACCAGGAACTTGCCGGGGACATCCTCGACCGGCTTGGTCGCTGGGCAGGAGTAGGCGTTGAACGCCTCGATCGCCGCCTTGCCGGGGTCGGTCATGAAGTCCAGCGCCATCTGCGCGGGATCGTCGGACGCTGCGGGCGCGTCGCTGGCGGGCTCGCTCGGCGACTCCGTCGGGGCCTGGCTCGAGGACTCCGTCGGGGACTCGCTGGGCGAGGCCGTCTGGGACGGTTCCTTGGCCGACGGCTTGGCGAGGAAGCCGGGTCGGTTCTTGGAGGCCCCGGACTTGTCGGACTTCTTGCCCGACGGCTTCTCCGACGCCTGGCCGGACGGCTCGGTCGAGGGCAGTCCCGACGCACCGTCGCTCGGGAGCACCGGGGAGGTCGTGGTGCCGCAGGGTCCGGGGTCGATGCTGCTGCAGGCGACCGTACGGAAGCGCAGCTGCGCGGTGCGGGTGGCCAGACCGACGAGTGAGTTCGATGTCGGACCGGGGATCTCGACGATGATGTGGTTGCCGCCCTGGGTCGTCACCTCGGCCTCGGCGACACCCGAGCTGTTGACGCGCTCGTCGATGATGCCGGCCGCCTCGTCGAGCTGATCCGCCTCGGGGCTGCCGTTCGTGGTGAGCGTGATCCGGGTGCCGCCCTTGAGGTCGAGGCCCAGCTCGGGCTTCCAGGTGCCGCCGAGCGCTACGAGCCCGTAGGAGACGGCCACCACCAGGAAGAAGACCACCAGGGTCCGTCCGGGGCGGAACGACTTGCGTGCCATCTCAGCTCTCCTCCGGGCCGGGGGTGCCCTCCGGCCGGTCGTCGGTCACGTCCGGCTCGTCCACCTTGGTGGCGATGTTGCCCACGGCGCCCCGGGCGACCTTGAGGGTCACCCCCGGAGCGACCTCCACGTGCACGACGGTGTCCTCGAGCTCGCGGATGGTGCCGTAGACACCGGACGTCAGGACGATCTCGTCCCCCACGGACAACGAGGACTGCATGCGGCCGAGTTCCTTCTGGCGCCGGCTCATCGGCCGGATCATCAGCAACCACAAGAGCAGGGCGATGCCGACAAGCGGCAGCAACTCCAGCACGGAACAACCTCTCAACGACATGGAACGGCAGGCGCGCGAGCGCGCTCACCGGATGCGCGGCCCGAGACCGGGCCGGTCGACGGGCAAGCATAACCGTGCCGCCGGTGCGGGCCGCCAATCCGGGGCCCTCCGGCGTGGAGCCGTCAGTCGTCGAAGAGCGGCAGGTCGGCGTCGGGCAGGGTGAGCGTGGGCGGCGCGCTGAGGCCGAGATGCTCCCAGGCCGCCGGCGTGGCGACGCGTCCGCGGGGGGTGCGGACCAGGAAGCCGTTGCGGACCAGGAACGGCTCGGCGACCTCCTCGACGGTCTCGCGCTCCTCCCCCACGGCCACCGCGAGCGTGGAGATGCCGACCGGTCCGCCGCCGAAGCGGCGGCACAGGGCATCGAGGACACCGCGGTCGAGCCGGTCCAGGCCGAGCTGGTCGACCTCGTAGAGGTCGAGGGCGTCATGGGCGACCTCGAGGGTGACCAGCCCATCGGCGCGCACCTGCGCGTAGTCGCGCACCCGGCGCAGCAGGCGGTTGGCGATCCGCGGCGTACCGCGGGAGCGCGACGCGATCTCGGCGGTCCCCTCGGGGAGCACGGGTACGTCGAGCAGGCGGGCCGAGCGCTGGACGATCGTGTCGAGCTCGTCGGCCTCGTAGAACTCCAGGTGGGCGGTGAAGCCGAACCGGTCGCGCAGCGGGCCCGGCAGTAGGCCCGCGCGCGTGGTCGCGCCGACCAGGGTGAACGGCGGGATCTCGAGCGGGATCGCCGTGGCTCCAGGACCCTTGCCGATGACGACGTCGACCCGGAAGTCCTCCATCGCCATGTAGAGCATCTCCTCGGCCGGCCGCGACATCCGGTGGATCTCGTCGACGAAGAGGACGTCGCCTTCGTTCATCCCCGACAGGATCGCGGCGAGGTCACCGGCATGGGTGATCGCCGGGCCGCTGGTCAGCCGCAGCGGCGCACCCATCTCGCTGGCGATGATCATCGCCAGTGTCGTCTTGCCGAGGCCGGGCGGACCGGACAGCAGCACGTGGTCGGGTGCCCGCCCGCGCCGGCGGGCCGCCTCGAGGACCAGGCCGAGCTGGTCGCGCACCCGCACCTGGCCGACGACCTCGTCGAGCGTGCGCGGTCGCAGCGCCGCCTCGACGGCGCGCTCGTCGCCGTCCGCCTCGGCCGCGGTCAGCGAGCGGACGTGGGCCGCCTCGGCCTGGTCGAGGTCCTCCTCGTGGAACGTCACCGGCTCAGGCCTTGCTCAGCGTCCGCAGCGCGGCACGCAGCAGCGCCGCGACGTCGGGCACGTCGCCGGCCTCGGGGGCGACCGCCTCGACGGCCTTCTCGGCGTCGCGCGCCGGCCAGCCCAGGCCGACGAGACCCTGGTGCACCTGGTCGCGCCACAGCGCGCCCGCCGATGCCGGAGCGACTTGCCGTCCGGAGCCCGTCGGGGCGCCGATGCGGTCGCGCAGCTCCAGGATGATCCGCTGGGCGCCCTTCTGGCCGATGCCGGGGACCCGGGTCAGCGTCTTGACGTCGTCGCCGGCGATCGCGGTGCGCAGGTCGTCGGTGGAGAGCACGGCCAGCATCGCCTGGGCGAGCTTGGGGCCCACTCCGGAGGCGGTCTGCAACAGCTCGAAGGTCTGCTTCTCGTCCTCGTCGGTGAAGCCGAACAGCGTCAGGGAGTCCTCACGGACCACCATGCTGGTCGGGAGGGTGGCCTGCTGCCCCACCCGGAGGGTCGCGAGCGTGCTCGGCGTGCACATCACGTCGAGGCCGACGCCGCCGACCTCGACGACGGCGCTCGAGAGCGTCACCGCGGCCACCTGGCCCCGCACGAAGGCGATCATCGTCTGCTCCTCTCTTGTTGCCGAGCTGCGGCCATCGCCGCGTCGATGCGGGCCTGCGCGCCGCCACGCCAGATGTGGGTGATGGCCAGCGCAAGGGCATCAGCGGCGTCGGCCGGCTTGGGCATCACGTCGAGCCGCAGGATCCGGGTCACCATCGCGCCGACCTGGGCCTTGGCGGCGCGACCGTTGCCCGACACCGCCGCCTTGACCTCGCTGGGGGTGTGCAGCCCGATCGGCAGCCCGCAGCGCGCGGCGACGACCATCGCCACGCCGCTGGCCTGCGCCGTGCCCATGACCGTGCTGACGTCGGAGCGCGCGAAGACCCGCTCGATCGCGACCGCGTCGGGCGCGTACTCCTCGATCCAGGCCTCGACCCCGCGCTCGATGGTCACCAGCCGCTCCGGCACGGGGAGGTCGGCGGAGGTGCGCAACACGTTGACGTCGACCAGCGTCAGCGGCCGGCCGACCGAGCCCTCGACCACGCCCATGCCGCAGCGGGTCAGGCCGGGATCGATCCCGAGCACGCGCATGCCGTCAGCCTCCGTCCGAACAGGTGTTCGGAGCCAACGCTAACCGGCAACGCCCCCTCGGGCCCTCACGACACGCCCGGCGGGTTGCTCGCGGGGCGGGTCGCAGCTGCCCTGATCCGCTGTAACGCCCGTTTACCCCTTCCTGCGACCATGCTGCAACCGGAGTGGTTGGTGGGGTCACAGGGCGTTACAGCGAGCGGCGAGCAGCCCACCTGACATCCACACGTGGCACCGGGGCCGGTTCGTCCACAGCCGAGCCGTCCGCTGATCGACTCGGGGAAGCGCCCGGGCGAGCCTCCTGACATGTTCATCCGGCATCCGCTCCTCCACCCCGACCCACACGGCCTCATCACCCGGTCCATGGCAACCGCTGCCGGACTCGACGACGCCGATCTGCGTCGCCTGGTCAAGCACGGCCATCTGGTGCGCCTGCGCCGCGGGGTCTTCGTCCCGGCCGAGCAGTGGAACGCTCTCGACGAGTTCCATGACCGCCCGCTGCTCCGCATCCGTGCGGCTCAGGAGTGCCTGCGGTCCGACCATGTGCTGAGCCACGATTCGGCCGCGCTGCTGCTCGGCCTCGGCTGCCCGGACCCGCGGACCGCCCTGGTCCACATCACCCGCCCGAAGGTCCACGGCGACGCGGACCGGGCTGGCGTCAAACATCACCTGGCGCCGTACGCCGACGATCAAGTGGTCGCCGTGGACGGGATGCGGGTGCTCGACCGTGCGCGCACGGCACTCGACATGGCGCGAGAGCACGGACTGATCGCGGGCGTCGCCTGCTGTGATGCCGCGCTCCGCGGGGGCGCGACCCGTGCGGATCTCGACCGGGCTCGGCAGGCGATGCGGTGCTGGCCCGGCAGCCGGGTGATGGACGCCGCGCTGCGCCTCGCCGACCCGGGCGCCGAGTCGTGGCTGGAGTCCGAGGCGCGGGTGCTCCTGGCTTCACTGGGCATCGGGCGTCCGGAGACCCAGTTCGGATTGACCGACGGCAACCGGACCGTGTGGTGCGACATGCGGATCGGACGACACCTCTTCGAGGCCGACGGGCACCTGAAGTACACCCCGGCCAACGCACTCGGCGAGGACCCCGGAACGGTCTTGTGGAACGAGAAGGAGCGCCAGGACTTCATTCAGGGCTTCAAGCTCGGCGTCTCGCGGATCACCGCCTTCGACTGCCGTGGCGGCGCGCACGCCGCCCACCGCCGGCTGCTGCGGGAGTACCACGACACCTGCACTCGGTTCGGCACCGACATCAGCGACCTGGCGCCGTACATCGTGCGCCGGCCGGGCCGCTGAGGTCGCTTCATCTGCTGTAACGCCCGTTTACCCCGCCTAACCACCCCGCTGCATCAGGGGCGGAGGTTGGGGTAACACGGCGTTACAGCAAGTCGGCTCGGCCCCGGTGAACGGCCGGCCTACGCGTCCAGGGTCTCCAGCACGTCGTCGGGGATGTCGGCGTTGGTGAACACGTTCTGCACGTCGTCGAGGTCGTCAAGCACGTCGACCAGGCGGAACACCTTGCCCGCGACGTCGGTCTCGGCGACCGGGATGTCGAGCGTGGCGACGAACTGCACCTCGGCGGAGTCGTAGTCGATGCCGGCCGCCTGGAGCGCCGTGCGCACCGCGACGACGTCGGAGGCCTCCGACTGGATCTCGAAGCTCTCCCCCAGGTCGTCGACCTCCTCCGCGCCCGCGTCGAGGGTCGCCTCGAGGATGTCGTCCTCGCTGATCTCCCAGGGCTTGCCGCCGCGCTCCTGGGCCTTCTCCACGACCACGACGCCCTTGCGGGTGAACAGTCGGGAGACCGAGCCCGGGTCGGCCATGGTGCCGCCGTTGCGGGTGACCGCGGTGCGGACCTCCATCGCCGCGCGGTTGCGGTTGTCGGTCAGGCACTCGACCAGCAGCGCCACGCCCTGGGGCCCGTAGGCCTCGTACATGATCGTCTCGTAGTCGACGCCGCCGCTCTCGAGGCCGCCGCCGCGCTTGACCGCGGAGTCGATGTTCTTGTTGGGGACCGACTGCTTCTTGGCCTTCTGGATGGCGTCGTAGAGCGTGGGGTTGCCGGCCGGGTCAGGACCGCCCATCTTGGCCGCGATCTCGATGTTCTTGATCAGCTTGGCGAACAGCTTGCCGCGCTTGGCGTCGATCGCCGCCTTCTTGTGCTTGGTGGTCGCCCACTTGGAGTGGCCAGACATGGCGTATCCCTATCTCTCCTCGGTGACCAGGTCCACG
>NZ_DASWVI010000135.1:0-10605 GCF_036401255.1 Nocardioides sp.
CCCACGACGGCGCCGTCCGGCACCGCCCCCAGGACCGACGCCGCGACGACCGGGCCGAGCAGTGGGCCCGGGACCAGCTCGTGGGCGCACGCCTCGAGCGCGACGGCGACGTCGAGGGTGGTCCCTCCCCCTCCGCCTGCGGTCTCCGGCAGCCCGATCGCCGGCACGCCCATCTCGGTGAGCGCCGCCCACGCCGCCTCGAACGTCGCGGCCGGGTCGTCCTCGGCTGCCCGCGCCAGGTCGCGACCGCGGAGGTCGGCCGCCCACTTGCGCAGGCTGGACGCCAGCTCGACGTGCTCGTCGGAGATCCCGATCGACATGCTCTACCGCCTTGGTTTCGAGGCTCGCTGCGCTCGCTCCTCAACCAACGGCGAGCACGAAATCTAGAACGTGTTCCAACTCTACTAGAGTGCGCGCGTGAGCGACGACTGGCTGAGCCACGCCCTGGGCGCGAAGGGCTTCATGCCCGAGGACGAGGGGCTGCTGCTCCACCGGGTGGCGCTCGACCGGCTGCCCCACGGGCCCGTGCTGGAGGTGGGCACCTACTGCGGCAAGTCCGCGGTCTACCTCGGCGCGGCCGCGCGCGCGGTGGGCGGCCCGCAGGCGGTGGCGTTCACCGTCGACCACCACCGCGGGTCGGAGGAGAACCAGGCCGGCTGGGAGCACCACGACCCGACGCTCGTCGACGACGAGTTCGGGCTGATGGACACCCTGCCGGTGTTCCGCAAGACGATCGCCCGGGCCGGCCTCGAGGACCGGGTGGTCGCGATCGTCGGCCGGAGCACGACGGTCAGCACCCACTGGCGCACGCCGCTGTCGATGCTGTTCATCGACGGCGGCCACGCCGAGGAGCACGCCCAGAACGACTACACCGGCTGGGCGCCCTGGATCATGCACGAGGGCCTGCTGGTCATCCACGACGTGTTCTCGGACCCGGCCGACGGCGGGCAGCCGCCGTACCACGTCTTCCTGCGCGCGCTCGAGAGCGGCGCGTTCACCGAGGTGGAGGCGCTGGGCTCGATGCGGGTGCTACGCCGGACCGCCGGCGACGCTGGACAGGTCGTCGGCTGAGGGGCAGCCGCACTCGAGCGCCAGCTCGGTGAAGTGCGGCGCCAGGGAGGTGCCGCGGTAGATGCCCGACCCGGCGGTGCTGTGCCCGGCGACCTCACCGAGGGCGTCGACGGCGAGGATCACGGCGGCGGCGGTGTAGGTCGTGTGCTCGACCGGCCAGTGGACGTCGCGCGGCTCCTCGGGCGTGCCCGGGTCCGCGGGCGTGCCGTAGACCCAGCCGGTCCAGTACTTGCCGTCCTCGCCGCGCAGGTGCTGCATGTCGGCGAGCAGGGTCAGCGCCCGCTGGTGGTCGCCGAGGCCGTCGAGCGCCATCGCGAGCTCGCAGGTCTCGGCGCCGGTCACCCACGGGTTGGCGTCGATGCAGTGGATGCCCATCCCCGGCACGACGAACTCGTCCCACCGGCTCGCCAGCAGGTCGACGGCGTCCCGCCCGCGCACCGCGCCGCCGAGCACCGGGTAGTACCAGTCCATGGAGTACGTCGACTTGTCGGCGAACAGGTCACGGTGCTCGCGCAGGGCGTGGCCCAGGCGGCCGCCGGCGAGCTCCCACTCGGGCTGGGGGTCGTCGAGGAGGTCGGCCAGGGCGACGCCGGCGCGCAGCGAGTGGTAGATGCTCGAGCAGCCGGCCAGCAGCGCGAACGACTCGGTGGGCGTCCAGTTGATGCCGCCGAACGGCAGCTGCTGGGAGACCACCCAGTCCAGCCCCGCGCGGACCGTCGGCCAGTACTGCCGCACGAAGCCGGCGTCGCGGCGCACCAGCCAGTGGTGCCACACGCCGACGGCGAGGTACGCCGACATGTTGACCTCTCCGCGCGCGTCCTCGACGACGCCGTCGACGATCTTCATCGGCACCGATCCGTCGGCACGCTGCACGGTCGGCACCCACGCGTAGGCGCGCTCCGCGGCCTCGACCTGGCCGCCGACCAGCATCGCCATCGCGGCCTCGACGTGGTTCCACACATCGGTGTGCTCGCCGGTGGTCCACGGCACGGAGCCGCAGGCCTCCTGCATCGCCGCGATCGACGCCGCGGTCTCGGCCACCTGCTCGGCGGTGATGATGCCGTCGACGTACGGGATCTTCGAGAGAGCCTCAGTCATCTGCGGCGTCATGGGCGGGCTTGCGGAAGTAGAGGACGACGCTCTTGCCGATCAGCGGGTCGAGCACCTTGCCGGCGAGCTGGAGGGCCTTGGGCTGCTTCATGATCTCCCAGACCAGGAGCTTGTGGTACGTCCGCGCGAGGACATGCTCATCGTTGGTGACGCCGACGGCGCACTTGATCCACCAGTAGGGCGCGTGCAGCCCGTGGGCGTAGTCCTTGCCCTCGAACACCATCGCGTCGCCGGGCCTGCCGTCGTTGAAGCGGCCCGCCTTGGTGACCTTGTCGATCAGCTCGTGGTCGGTGTAGATGCGGATGTGGCCGCCCTCGGCGTTGTGGTAGTCCGCCGAGAGCCGCCAGTTGATGACCTCGGGCAGCCAGCGCGGCACCGAGACGGCGAGCGTGCCACCGGGGCGCAGCACGCGGACCAGCTCCTTGATCGCGGTGACGTCGTCGTGGATGTGCTCGAGCACCTCGGCCGCGACGATCCGGTCGAACTCGCCGTCGGCGAACGGCAGCTCGAGCGCGTCACCCTGCTTGATGTCGGCGTTCGCGCCGGCGGGCACCTCGCCGTTCTCCTTCATGGCGCCGAAGATCTCCAGCACACCGGCCAGCTCGTCGGCGTCCATGTCGAACGCGACCACGTCGGCACCGCGGCGGTACATCTCGAACGCGTGCCGGCCCCCGCCGGCGCCCATGTCGAGCACCCGGTCCCCGGGCAGCAGTCCCAGCCGGTCGAAGTCAACGGTCAGCATCAGATCTCCTCGGTCGTCGAGCCTGTCGAGACCCGGTAGTCCTCGATCACTTCCTCGTACGCCGCGGCGACCTGCTGCGCCACGGCCCGCCAGCTGAACAGCTCCTCGACGCGCTGCCGCCCGGCCGCGCCGTACCGCTCCCGGCGCTCGGGGTCGTCGAGCAGCGCGGCGATGGCCGCGGTCAGCTCGCCCACGTCGCCGGGCGTGACGAGGTCGGAGCACAGGCCGTCGGGGCCGACGACCTCGGGGATCGCGCCGGCCCGCGACACCACGAGCGGGGTGGCGCAGGCCATCAGCTCGGCGGTCGGCAGCGAGAAGCCCTCGTAGAGCGAGGGCACGCAGGCGATCTCGGCCGACCCCATCAGCTCGACGAGCTCGGCGTCGGTGACGCCATGGACGAAGCGGACCGCGTCGCCGATCGAGAGCTTGTCGATGAGGCGCTCGGTGCGCCCGCCCGGCGTGGGCTTGGTGACCAGCAGCAGCTCGAGGTCGCGCTCGGTGCGCAGCTTGGCGAACGCCTCGAGCAGCGTGGCGATGCCCTTCATCGGCGCGTCCGCGCTGGCCATCGCGAGGATCCGGCCGGGGACGCGCGGCTTGGTGGGCGGCACGAAGCCGTCGTCGACGCCGAGCAGGATGACCTGCATCCGGGCGGGATCGACGCCGAAGTCCTTGACGATGTCGCGCTTGGAGGTCTCCGAGGGCGTCATGATCTTGCGCGCCTGGCGGGCGACCCGGCCCTGCATCCTCAAGAACCCGTACCACCGGCTGAGCGTGAACTTGCGCCACGGGTTGCGGGTGGCGGCCATGTCGATGCGCCGGTCGAAGGTGATGGGGTGGTGCAGCGTGGTGATCAGCGGCAGCCCCATCTTCTCGATCTCGAGCATGCCGTAGCCGAGCACCTGGTTGTCGTGGACGATGTCGAAGTCGTCGACGCGCTCGCGCAGGGCGCGCGCCGCGCGCAGGCTGAACGTCTTGGGCTCGGGGAAGCCAGCCGCGCACATCGTGGCGAACTCCTCGACGTCGATGCGGTCGCGGAACTCCTTGAACTTGGGCACCCGGAACGGGTCGGGCTCGCGGTACAGGTCGAGGCTCGGCAGCTTGGTGAGCCTCACGCCCTCGTCGAGCTCGGGGTAGGGCTGCCCGGAGAAGACCTCGACGGAGTGGCCCAGACGCGTGAGCTCCCGGCTGAGGTGCCGGATGTAGATGCCCTGACCGCCGCAGTGGGGCTTGCTCCGGTACGACAGCAGTGCGACCCGCATCCGCACCCTTTCTCTCGACCTCCGGCGGCACCGGAGGGTTGGCCGGATGCGTGGGACACGCCGTGCCGGACAATTGGAACGTGTTCCTATTTTATCCTACGCATTGGTAGCGTAGCCGCCGATATGCAGACCGAGGCCGGTGGTCTCTAAACTCGAACGGACCGGGGACGTCCCGATCATCATCTCAACCCGTCAGGGGGTCCCTGTGAGCAGCGCCAACTCGCTGGCCGTCGAAGATCTCGGCTCTGCCGCTCAGCGGGACCGTCGCAAGCGCATCCTCGACGCGACCATCGCCCTGGCTTCGCAGGGCGGCTTCGACGCCGTCCAGATGCGCGCGGTGGCCGAGCGGGCCGATGTCGCGCTCGGCACGCTCTACCGCTACTTCCCCTCGAAGATCCACCTGCTGGTCTCGGCGCTGCAGCGGGAGTTCGAGCGCACCGAGACGCTGCTGCGCGACAAGCCCGTCGACGGCGACACCACCGCCGAGCGGGTCATCAACGTCCTCAAGCGCACGACGCGCGGCATGCAGAGCGACCCCAAGCTCACCGAGGCCCTGACCCGGGCGTTCATGTTCGCCGACTCCTCGGTGCAGGCCGAGATCCACCAGGTCGGCATGCTGCTCACCTCGATGCTCACTCGGGTGATGCGTCCCGAGGCTCACGACGAGCTCACCGAGGAGGACGTCGCGATCGCGAAGGTGATCGGCGACGTCTGGCTTTCCGCGCTCGTCGGCTGGGTCACCGGCCGCAACTCCGCCGCCGAGACCGGTCAGCAGATCGAGGTCGCGGTCAAGCTGCTGCTGCGCGACTGACGCTCTGCTGACGGCGGACGCGCCGATTGGCACGCTCCAATCGCCGGTGCCGCTCGCGGGCTGCGATACTCGCCGACGATGACGACCTCAGCGAGTTCCCGCCGCCACCTGGCCAACAGCCCGTTCCAGCCGGACCCCGAGCCCATCGTCGAGGTGTACGCGGTCGCCGACCTCGTCTCCCACGACGCCCACGGCCTGGGCCGCGTCACCCACGTCGACGCCAGCGCGGTGATGGTCGACTTCGGCGCGCAGACGGTGCGGGTGCCGCGCCCGTTCCACAAGATGGCGAAGCTCTAGCCGACCGGTCGCGGGAGGTCATCCCGATAGAGGGTCGTAGAGCACGCAACGTATGACGTCCCCGGGGGCCCGGTGTCCTGCCGCTTCGCTCGCACCTCAGCCAGCGGAGCACGCGTAAGGTGCGGCCGTGCCCTCTGACGACCTGGTGACCCGAGTCCGAGACGCGGCAAGACGGTGCGAGAGGGCGGTGTCGGGACAGCCGCCGCGCTCCCCCGCCGACACCTTCGCCGCCCTGGCACAGGCCTGCGAGGACCTCGGCGTCGACACGTGGGACACCTACGGCGACGGCGGCGCCGTACGGATGCTCGAGGAGGACCTGATCGAACGGTTCGGCGTCGAGGCGGCGGCGTTCTTCCCCAGCGGGGTGATGGCGCAGCAGGCGGCGCTGCGCGTGCACTGCGACCGGGCCGGCACGCGGCGGGTGGCGATGCCGGACCTCAGCCACCTGCTGGTGCACGAGGAGGACGGCCCGCGGGTGCTGCACGACTTGGAGGTCCTCTTCCTGACCCGCGGGTTCGAGACGCCGACCGCGGCCCACCTCACCAAGCTGCCCGGGCCGCTCGGCGCCGTGCTCGTCGAGCTGCCGCTGCGCGACGCCGGCTGCCTCCTGCCGAGCTGGGAGGAGCTGAGCGAACTGTCCACAGCGTGCCGCGAGCGCGGGGTCGCGTTGCACGTCGACGGCGCGCGGATCTGGGAGTCCCAGCCGTGGTTCGACCACTCGCTCGCCGAGATCGCCGCGCAGGCGGACTCGACGTACGTCTCGTTCTACAAGGGGCTCGGCGGGCTGGCCGGGGCCGCACTACTCGGATCGGCGGATCTCGTTGCCGACGCGCGGCTGTGGCGGCGCCGGCTGGGTGGGACGACGTACCGCGTCACCGCCGAGGCCGTGGCCGCGCTCGTCGGGCTGCGCGACCGGCTGCCGCTCGTCCCGCACACCGTCGCCTGGGCCCAGGCATTCGCCGCCGCGCTGCCGGCCGCGGTGACCGTCCAGCCGGGTCGGCCGCACACCAACCAGTTCCTGCTGTACGCCGGCGGCGACCCCGACAGCGTCAACGAGCGCACCGCCGCGGCGATCGAGGAGCAACAGGTCGGCCTGCCCGCCTGGTGGCCGGCGCGGGAGCCCGGCCGGATCCAGACCGAGGTGGTCGTGACCCCGGCCGCCCTCGACCTGGACCCCGCCGCGACGGCCGCCCTGCTGGCAGCGACCGTGGCACCTGCCTGAGCTCAGGCCTCCCGCGCCCGTGGCGCCGTCCGCACGTGGGCTCGCTCGCCCTGGTGGCCGACCAGGCTGAGGAACTCGACCGGACCGCCGCCCGTGGCGCCGAACCAGTGCGGCGTGCGGGTGTCGAACTCCGCCGCCTCCCCCGGCAGCAGGGTCAGCTCCTCCTCCCCCAGGATCATCCGCAGGGTGCCGTTGAGGACGTAGAGCCAGTCGTGGCCCTCGTGCGTGCGCAGGGTCGGTACGACGTCGCCGGGGTCGGCCGGGAGCACGAACTTGTAGGCCTGGATGCCGCCCGGGCGCCGGGTCAGCGGCACGATCACCGAGCCGTCGGCGCAGGCGATCGGGCGCAGGTTGATCCGCGGGTCACCGGTCGCCGGGGCGTCGACGAGCTCGTCGAGGGTGACGCCGTGGACCCGGGCGAGCGGCAGCAGCTGCTCCAGCGTCGGCCGGCGCAGCCCGCCCTCGAGGCGCGAGAGCGTGCTGACCGAGATGCCGGTGCGCTCGGCGAGCTCGGCCAGGGTGATCCCCCGCCGCTGGCGCAGCGCCTTGAGTCGCGGCCCGACGGCGTCGAGGGTGTGGTCGGCCGTCGCGGGATCGAAGGGATGGTTTTCCATTCGGCAACTTCCTTTGCTATTCCGCCCTCCAGTGTCGCATGGTCGTCAAGCCGCCGGGACCGATCCTGTTCGGGTACGTCGTGCTGCGCGGTCCGGTCAGATCCCGCCCGCCGGCAGCGCCTCGAGCATGATGTCGGGGTTGTCGCGGGCGGTGACGTTGGCCCGCCACTGGTCGACGAAGAGCGCCAGGTGGGTGCCGTCGCTGCGCTCGAGCACCTCGACGCCGCGCATCCCGGCCAGGGCCGAGGCGCCGGCGGCGTCGGTACGCCGGGCGACCTGGTAGTCCAGCCGGGAGAACCGGATCGGGGAGTTGAACTCGTTGGTCATCCGGTCCTCGACGACCTCGAACTGCATCGGGCCGACCGCCGCGAGGACCGGGTTCTGGTCGCCCCGCAGGTCCGAGCGCAGCACCTGGACGACGCCCTCCTGGTCGAGCTGTTCGATGCCCCGGCGGAACTGCTTGAACCGGCCGATGTCGCCCGCGCTCGCCGTCACGAAGTGCTCGGGCGCGAAGCTCGGCACGGGCGGGTACTCGATGCGCTCCCCGACGTACACCGTGTCGCCGACGCGCAGCGCCTGGGCGTTGACGAAGCCGATGATGTCGCCGGCCTCGGCGGTCTCGACCGCGGTGGTGTCGCGGCCGAAGACCGACTGGGCGAACTTCGTCGTGAACGGCCGGCCGGTGCCGGCGTGGGTGACGACCATGCCGCGCTCGAAGGTGCCAGAGACGACGCGGGCGTAGGCGAGCCGGTCGCGGTGGGCGGTGTTCATGCCCGACTGGACCTTGAAGACGAACGCGCTGAAGTCGTCGCTCACCTGGCGGACCGAGCCGTCGACGCCCTCGGCCGGCCCGGGGCCCGGCGCGATGTCGAGGAGCAGCTCGAGCAGCTGCGCGACACCGAAGTTCTGCAGCGCCGAGGCGAACACGACCGGCGTGGTCTCGCCCGCCAGGAACCGCTTCTGGTCATGGTCGGCGCCGTCGAGGGTGAGCAGCTCGTGCTCCTCGATCGCCTCGGCCCAGGTGCGCTGGTCCTCCTCCGGCACCTGCCCGGAGGTGAGCCGCTGCTCGGGCGCTCGGGTCGCGCCGCCGGCGGTGCGGGTGTACTTCACGAACTCGCCGGTACGCCGGTCCACGACCCCGCGGAAGTCGCCGGCCTCACCCACCGGCCAGGTGAGCGGCGTGGGCCGGAGCTTGATCTTCTCCTGGATCAGGTCCATCAGCTCGAGCGCCGAGAGGCCCGGGCGGTCCCACTTGTTGATGACGGTGATCACCGGGATGCCGCGCAGCGCGCAGACCTTGAACAGCTTCAGCGTCTGCGGCTCGAGCCCCTTGCCTGCGTCGACGAGCATCACCGCGGAGTCGACGGCCGAGAGCACGCGGTAGGTGTCCTCGGAGAAGTCGCTGTGGCCCGGCGTGTCGACGAGGTTGATCACGTGGTCGCGGAACACGAACTGCAGCGCGGCGGAGGTGATCGAGATGCCGCGGGCCTTCTCCATCGCCATCCAGTCCGAGACCGTGGCGCGCCGGTCACCCTTGCCGTGGACCGCACCGGCCTCCGTGATCACCCGCGCGTGCAGTGCGAGCGCCTCGGTGAGCGTCGACTTGCCCGCGTCGGGGTGGCTGATGACGGCGAACGTACGGCGTGGGCGAGTGTCGGACACTGCGCGGAATCTACCGCCTGCCCCGGCGGACTCCCGCTTCGCCGGCCGTCGTGGGTCTGCCGCGCACCTGACGTATCTGTCGTCTCCGCCCGTGGGCCCGCGACAGATACGTCAGGTGCGTGGTCAACCGGCGAGGTGTCCCCAGGCCGAGCCGATCTCGCTCCAGGGACCGACCGCGGCGACGGCGCCGTCGACGAGCACGACGACCCGGTCGGCGCGGGCGAGGGCGGCCCGCTTGACCGAGGCGCCGATGACCGTCGTACGCCGCTCGCGCAGCGCGTCCCACAGCTCGATCTCGGTGGCGGCGTCGAGGGCGCTCGAGACGTCGTCGGCGAGCAGCAGCTCGGCGTCGGTCGCCAGCGCCCGGGCGAGTGCGAGCCGCTGGACCTGGCCGCCGGAGAGGCGGACGCCGCGGTGGCCGACCAGGGCGTCCTTGCCGCCGGCCTCCTCGATGTCGCGGTCGAGCCGGGCCGCCGACACGGGGTCGTCGAACGCCCGCCGGTGGCTGAGCAGCACGTTGTCGGAGAAGCTGCCCGAGAGCACCCGGGGCACCTGCGCGACGTGGGCGACCTGGGCGGGCCGGAGGAAGCCCTGGGGGTCGGTGACCTCGCGGCCGTTCCAGCGCAGCCCGCCGGAGTGCTCGATCAGCCCGGCGAGCGCCGAGAGCAGGCTGGACTTGCCGGAGCCGACCTGGCCGACCAGCAGCACCAGCTCGCCGGCCTCGACGCTCAGGTCCACGTCGGTGACCCCGATCGTGCCGTCGTCGTGGATCGCCGAGAATCCGGACAGCTCGAGGCGCTCGAGCGGCACGCGCTGGACCGGCTCCGGCTCGGGTGCGTCACCGCTGACCAGGTCCACTCCGGGCGGCAGGTCCATCAGGTCGGCCCCGGCAGCGAACCGGCTGGTCTCCTGCTGCCAGGCGCGGGTGCCGGGCGCCTCGGTGACGACCATCCCGGCCACCCGGCCGAACCAGTCGAAGCCGCCGACGGCGTTGGCCACCAGCAGCGCGATCGCCAGGCTCCACCCGTCGGCGAAGTAGATCGCCCACGCCGTCACGACGCCGCCTTGGACCATCACCATCGGGACGCCGTCGAGGACGGCCTGCACCCGGTGCTCCTTGACCGCGGCGGCGACGCGGCCCGAGTCGACGCGGCGCAGGTGGGCGTGGACCTCGGGGATCGCCGCGGCGAGCTTGACCGTGCGCACCGAGTCGAGCGCCGAGACGAGCGCGCGCCCGAAGCCCGCACGGGCGGTGGACGACGCAGCCGCCGATCGGCCGGCGATCGGCCGCCCCACGGTCGAGGCGAGGGCCGAGGTGACCATCACGGCGAGCAGCACGGCACCGGCCATCCAGGTCCCGGCGAGCAGCGCGGTGATGCTCGCGATGATCAGGCCGTTGAGGAAGTCGACCCAGCGGTCGGCGTAGCGCGCGTAGCGGTCGGCATCCATCGACCGGGCCACGACCTCGCCAGGAGGCGTTCGGGCCAGCCGGCGCTCCTGGGTCTGACCATGGAGCACCGCCATCCGCGCGCGGAGCATGACCTCGATCCACCAGCGCGGGTAGCGGTAGAAGGCGTTCGCCAGCATCACCGGGGCGGCCAGCAGGCTCACCACGACCGCGCCGGTCAGCCAGGTGGGGCTGCCACCCTGCCGCAGGTCCTCGACGATGTGACCCCACAGCAGGCCGGTCACCGCGCCCTGGGCCCCGGTGAGCGAGGCGAGCAGGAACAGCAGGGCGCCCATCACACCCCAGGCCGGGCGCACCGCGAGCGCGTGGGCGATCCCGCGCGCCAGCGACGGGCCGGTGCCGACGTCGT
>NZ_DASWVI010000136.1:0-6850 GCF_036401255.1 Nocardioides sp.
CGCGCTGGCGCGCGAGCAGCTCGTGACCGCCCGCCGCTCGGGATCGGCGTACGCCGTCGCGCTCGGCCTGCGGACCCTGGCGACCGTGGACGCCCACACCGACCGCACCGCGGTGCTCCGCGAGGCCCGAGCCGCGCTCGCCGACGTCCGCGCCGAGCGGCTCGCCGCGCAGATCGACACCGACCTGGCCGGCCTCCTGCTGCTCTCCGGGGGCGAGGACACCACCGAGGCGCTGGCGCTGCTGCGCTCGGCGGAGGCGTACGCCGGTCGCGAGGAGCTCTGGCCGCTGCAGAACCGGGTCCGCCGGCTGCTGGACCGGCTCGGTGAGCCGGCGCGGCCGGTGCGCGGCGAGGCGCTCGCGGTGCTCACCACCGCCGAGCGCCGGATCGCGCGACTGGCCGCCGACGGGCTCACCAACCGCCAGATCGCCGACCGGCTGGTCGTCACGGTCAAGGCCGTGGAGTGGCACCTCTCGCACGTCTACCGCAAGCTCGGCATCCGTTCGCGGGCCGGACTCCCCGCCAGCCTCGGCCCGGAGATCGTGGGGCGGTAGCGCCGCGGGACGCGACCGGACCCGTCGGACCCGGTGGCGATCAGAGCCAGCGCAGGCTGCGGCCGTGACCGTGGGTGCGGGCGACGGCCCGGCCGTCGACGCCGAGGACGAACCCGTGCTCGTCCCCCGGCGGCTGGGGGACGGTCCCGGTCACCTCGGGCAGCACCCGCGGACCCTCGTTGCTGACCCAGTGGCAGCGGCCCGCGGCGACCAGCCCGCTCATCAGCCGGTGGAACTCGCGGCGCCGCTCGTCCGGCAGGTAGGCGATGACCGCGCTGTGGAACACCAGCACCGGGCCGTGCTCGGCGGCCCGGTCGACCATCGCGGGGAGCTCCTCGAGCAGGTCGCCGCGGTGGAGGTGCGGCGGGTCGTGCCGCGCGACCGCGATCGCCCGGTCGAGCTGGGCGCGCCGGTCGTCGTGCTCGGGCCACACCAGCGTGGACAGCCAGCGGACCTGGTCGGGGTCGGTCACGTCGATCGGGCTGAGGTCGATGCCGCCGCGCCACGCGACCTCGACCGGCGCCGCCGGGAGCGGACCCGACCCGAGCACCGCGCAGCCGAGCTCGGGCGCGGCCGGGTCGCCCGCCCGGCGTACGCCGGACTCGGTGCTCCACGCGTAGCGGTAGCGGTCCGGGAACAGGCACAGCCCGGCGCTCGCACCGACCTCGAGCAGCGCGACCGGTCCCGACCCGGCGGCCATCGCGAACGCCGGCACCAGCGTGGCCAGCCGGCCCGCCTCGTTGGTCTGGGTGGCCCGCTCCAGGATCGTGCGGCGGATCGTGCCGTCGTCGCCGAGCAGCGCCTCGCGGAGCGCGGCGTACGGCCCGGGGGCCGGTACGCCGTGCCAGCGGGCGGCCGCCAGGACCAGGTTGGGCTGGCGCTTGAGCTCCGGCAGCGACTCCAGCCAGGCGAGCACCTCGGCGTCGGCGGCCACCCGGCCCGCCCAGTCCGCGAAGCACGGCGACGTCGGGGCGGCATCGGCCGCGAACTCCGTGTACTGCGTCACCGTGTCCGAGAAGATGTCCATGCCCCATTGTCGGACTCCGTTGTCGAATCGGGCCCGGCGGCCCGCCCCGATGGGCCACCATGCTGGCCATGGGAACCTTCGGGGGGCGAAGGGCGGTGGCGCACGCCTCCGCCTGGGTGGTGCTCTCCGTCCCGCTGCTCACGGGCTGCTCGACGGCCCTCGACCAAGCGCACAGCGTGCAGACCCGGCTCGGACGCATCGAGCAGGTCACCGACACCTCCGTCACCACGCCCTCGGCGGAGCGCGGCGCCGCGATCTCGGTCCACTACGGCGAGGTGACGACGCAGCGCGGGCTCTCGCGGCTGCTCGCCGAGATCGACCGCGTCGCCGACGAGGCCGACTATCCGGCGTACCGCCTCGACCTGCGGCCGGCCGAGGCGCCCGGCGATGCGCTGGTGGTCGACGACTCCTTCATCGGCAGCGACGCGGAGCCGACCGTGCTGCGGGCCTGGCTGCTGGTCACCGCGGCGCTCCTCGGCGACGTCGAGTACTCCTACGAGCCGGCCCGCGAGGCGATCACGGTCGACTCGGGCGCGGCGATCGGTCACGACGTCGGTGAGGCGAGCCGGGTCGGCTACGGCTATCGCGACACGACCTGGACGTTCACCGCCGACGGCGCCACGTTCGTCGCCGGCGGCCGGGTGTCTCTCACGGACGTGCAGCTCCTCCAGGGCGTGCAGCGCTCGGTGTCCTCGGACTCGCTGCCCGCACCGGCCGCGACCTGGCGGCTCGAGCGGCGCACGGACCACGTCCTGCTCGACCTCGACGTCGAGCTCGGGCCGCCCGGCCCCGGCGGGGTGACACCCGAGCGGGTCACCGTGTCGAGGTACGGCGAGGACGTCCAGCGGCTGGTGACCGCCGCCCTCGGGGCCGTTCGGGTGGCGGGCCTCCCCGTCTGGCTGCGGCTGCACCACCGGACCGAGGAGGGCGATGACGTGTTCGGCTACTGGGTCAGCGGGCAGGCGCCGGTGCGCGGCCGGGACCCGCTGGTGCGCGGCTGGGACCGGTGGCTGGCCGACCTCGCCCGGTCGCTCGCCTCCTGACCGCCCGCCGCGCACCTGACAGAACTGCTGCGGATCCGCGGGGATCCACAGCAGTTACGTCTGGTGCGTGGCGGATCAGCCCGCGGGGAGGGCGACGTAGGTGGTCTCGAGGTACTCCTCGATGCCCTCGAAGCCGCCCTCGCGGCCGAAGCCGCTGGACTTGACGCCGCCGAACGGCGCGGCCGGGTTGGAGATCAGGCCGGTGTTGACGCCGACCATGCCGAACTCCAGCGCCTCGGCCAGCCGGATCGTGCGGGCCAGGTCGCGGGTGTAGACGTAGGACGCCAGGCCGTACTCGGTGTCGTTGGCCAGCCGCACCGCGTCGTCCTCGGACTCGAACGTCGTGATCGGCGCGACCGGCCCGAAGATCTCCTGCACGTTGATCTCGGAGTCGGCCGGTACGTCGAGCAGCACGGTCGGCAGGTAGAAGTACCCGGCCAGGTCGGGCGCGGCACCCCCGCAGACGACCCGGGCCCCGTCGTGGACCGCGTCCGTGACCAGCTGGCTGACGCTCTCGACCGCCCGCTCGTCGATGAGCGGGCCGACGTCGACGCCGTCGTCCTGGCCGCGGCCGACGGTGAGCGTCCCCATCCGCTTGCCGAGCCTGTCGGCGAACTCCTCGGCGACCGAGGCGTGCACGAGGAACCGGTTGGCGGCGGTGCAGGCCTCGCCCATGTTGCGCATCTTCGCCACCATCGCGCCGTCGACGGCGGCATCGAGGTCGGCGTCCTCGAAGACCAGGAACGGCGCGTTGCCGCCCAGCTCCATGCTGAGCCGCTGGAGCTGGTCGGCGGACTGGCGCACCAGCACCCGGCCGACCCCGGTCGAGCCGGTGAAGCTGACCTTGCGAAGCCGGCTGTCGGCCTGGAGCGTCTCGCTGAACTCGCCGGTGTGGCTGGTGGTCACCACGTTGAGGACCCCGGCGGGGAGGCCGGCCTCCTCGAGCACCGCGGCGAGCGCCAGCATCGTCAGCGGCGTCTGGCTCGCCGGCTTGACCACCATCGTGCAGCCGGCCGCGATGGCCGGGCCGATCTTGCGGGTCCCCATCGCGAGCGGGAAGTTCCAGGGGGTGATGAACAGGCACGGGCCGACCGGCTTCTTCACCGTCAGCAGCCGGCTGCCGCCGGCCGGGGCCTGCATCCAGCGCCCGTGGATGCGCACCGCCTCCTCGGCGTACCACCGGAAGAACTCCGCGCCGTAGGCCACCTCGCCCTTCGCCTCCGCGACGGTCTTGCCCATCTCCAGGCTCATCAGGTGGGCGAACAAGTCGGCCCGTTCGGTGATCAGCTCGAAGGCGGTGCGCAGGATCTCGCCCCGCTGGCGGGGTGCGGTCCGGGCCCAGTCGGCCTGGGCGTCGACGGCCGCATCGAGGGCGTCGACGGCGTCGGCGATCGAGCCGTCGGCGACGTCGGTGAGCACCGAGCCGTCGGCGGGGTCGATCACGTCGAGGCGCTTGCCGCCCTCCGCGTCGCGCCAGCTGCCGCCGATCAGGAGGCCCCGCTGTCCGGGGCCGAGGAGGTCGAGTCCGTTCATGGCCCCAGCCTCGCACCCCGGGACCAGCCGTGCACCCACCGACCTTCCGGCAAATCGCTGACAGGGCGTCGGGCGCATGTCACCCTGAGTGCGTCGACTTCGGAGGGAGCACCTTGTCGTCGGCAAGAACCCCTTGCTGACCCCATGCAGCGAGGGGTTCACCCTTTGTCGACCCCGCCCGGAGCACCCCCTCGCATCGGGCCGGAGCGGCAGAGGAACGGGGGCCCCGGCTGTGCCGAGGCCCCCGTGCCCGTCCGGTCCGAGACCGGCGCCCGTCGTCTAAACGAGGCCGATCACGGCACGTCGTACTTCAGCGTGAACGAGCCGGATCCCGAGTAGGCGTAGACGTCCCAGCGGTAGCTGCCGGTGCCGGCCGAGTAGGTGATGTTCTCGGTCGAGCTCGCGCTCTCGCTGGCCGCGACGTCGACCCAGGTCCCGCTGCTGTTCTTCTTCTGCAGGTACAGGTCGAGGTCCGTGCCGCTCGGGCCGGTCAGGCAGCCGTTGATGGTGCCGGCCGTGGTGACCGAGAAGCCGGTCGAGGACGGCTTGTACGTCGAGTAGCCCGACGTGGCCGTGCCGGTCGCGGTGATCTCGGTGCAGGTGCCGCCGCCCCCGCCGCCACCGGAGCCGCAGGTCGGCTCGCCGGACTGCGCGGGCACCGAGATCGCGTCCCAGGCCGACTTGACCCGGTTGAACGTCGTGCAGTCGCTGGTGCCGTACAGGTTGTTCGTGGCCGTCAGCGTGGCGATCCGGGCCTTGGCGTGGGTCCAGTAGGTCGTCTTCATCAGCAGCGCGTTGTAGAAGATCTTGCCGGCGGTCTGGATGCCGACGCCGGTGACCGACGACCCGTTGCAGGTCGGCGAGGCCGGCGAGGCGCCGGAACCCTTGGCGAGCAGGTAGAACCAGTGGTTGAGCGGGCCCGCGGCCGCGTGCACCTCGGTGTTCTTGATGCTCGAGGACCAGCAGTTCGGGTCGCCGACCAGGCTCGGGTTGTACATGTAGCGGATCGGGCCGTTGCCGACGAGGTCGGCCTCCTCGCCGACCGTGAAGTCGGCCGGGTCGTTGGGGTTCGCGGCGTACGCCTCGGTGAGGGCACCGAAGATGTCACCCGTCGCCTCGTTCATGCCACCGGTCTCGTTGTCGCCGGTGGAGCCGCCCGGCGTGGTCTGGAAGACGCCGTGACCCTGTTCGTGGGCGACGATGTCGATCGCGGTGAGCTGGCGCGCGTTGTCCTGGCTGTGGCCGAAGTTGACCATGGAGCCGTCGAAGTAGGCGTTGACGTCGTTGAGGCCGACCCGGGCCGGGTAGGTGCTGCCGTTGCCCTTCACGCCGCTGCGGCCCAGCCACGACGAGAGCATGTCGACCTCCTTGTCGACGCCGTAGAGCGTGTCGACGCAGGCGGTCTCGAGGTTGGTGCCGGAGCCGTTGCCCCACACGTCGTCGGTGCCGGTGAAGATCGTGCCCGACTGGTTGGCGCACGAGACGCCGGTGCGGCTGGAGTCCGACATCCGGTAGGACGTCCCGCTCCCCGAGGTGCCGATCGTGACGCCGGGGTAGTAGTAGCCGTTGCCGGTGCCGTCGGCGACCAGGTCCCAGCTGCCGATGACCCTGCCGGTGATCGCGTCGGTGTAGACGGTCAGCTTGGTCGGCCGGTCGGCGGTCGTGCCGGTCACGCGCGTGGACCAGGCCAGCCGGGGCGTGCGCTGGGCGTGCACGACCAGCTGGGGCTGGGAGACGCTGCTGACGTGGTCGACCAGGGTGCGGGCCCGGCGCTGCGCGGCGGCGGCACCGACCCGGGGGGTGATCGAGCGCAGGTCGATCACCTGGCGCTGGGTGGCGCTGCGGCCGGTGACCTTGCCGGTGCGGTCGACCGCGAGGACGAAGTCGCCGCCGATGACCGGGAGCCCGCGGTAGGTGCGGTCGAAGGCGACGTACTTCGCGCCGTCGGTGGCGGCCGTGGTGCCGGCCTGCCGGAAGGCGTCGTGCTTGCCGGCCTTGAAGGCGGCGCGGTGGTCGGCGAGGTACGCCGCCGCGGTGCGTGCCGCCGCGCGCTTGGCGGCCGGCGTGGCGGCCGGGGTGGCCGCCGTGTTCGACTTGTCGGTGGAGTGGGCGGACGGGCTCTGCGCCGCGACCGATGCCGGGACCTGGGGTCCGAGCGCGACGACGCCGGAGACCGAGGCCGCCAGAGCCGCTCCGAGCAGCGTTCTGGTTCTCATGGGGTGGTGCTCCCTCGTGGGTGTGGGGGTGGGCTCCTCGGCTCGGCGGTCGCCGGTCCGAGGAGTGAGAGAAACGTAGGAACCCGGCGCCGGAGGGGGTAGCGGGGAAACCCTTGTCGCCGCGGGCCGCGGGGCGGGGCGCTACTCGGCCGGGGCCGGGACCAGCAGGGTGACCAGCTGGGTGCGCGATCGCACGTCGAGCTTGCGGTAGATCCGGGTGAGCGTCGCCTCGACGGTCTTGACGCTCAGGTAGAGCCGCTCGGCGACCTCGCGGTTGCTGGCGCCCTGGCAGACCAGGCGGGCGATCCGGGCCTCGGTGTCGGTGAGGCGGCCGAGCAGTGGGTCGTCGGTGGCGGTGACCGGCCCGGGCGCGAGCTCGGCGCGGACCTGCGCCAGCCACGAGCGTGCGTGGAGGTCGGCGAACGTCGACTCCGCGGCCGCGAGGGCGGCGCGCGAGGCGGCGGCGCGGCGGCTGCGC
>NZ_DASWVI010000137.1:0-4659 GCF_036401255.1 Nocardioides sp.
GAGGCCGAGCCCCGCGCCGTCGTACTCCTCGGGCAGCGCGAGCCCGAGCAGCCCGGCGGTCCCCAGCTCGGCCCACAGCACGCGGTCGAACCGGTCGCCGCCCGCCTCGACGGCCTTGAGCCGCTCGTTGGTGGTGCGGTCCTTCAGGATGCCGGCCGCCAGCTCGGCAGCCTCGTCCTGCTCCTGGGTGAACTGGAAGTCCATGACCTACCTCTTCGCCGCGGGCAGCCCGAGCCCGACGTAGCCGATGATGTCGCGCTGGATCTCGTTGGTGCCGCCGCCGAAGGTCATCACCAGCGCGGAGCGGTAGAACCGCTCGAGGCGGCCCTGCAGCACCGCGCCGTCGGAGTCGCCGGTCACGCCGGCGTCGGGCCCGACGATCTCCATCAGCGAGCGGTAGACCTCGGTCGCGAGCTCCGAGCCGTAGATCTTCGTCGCCGACGCCTCGGCGGGGGAGAGGTCGACGCCGGCGTCGGCGTCGGCCGCGAGCTTCCAGTTGATGAGCCGCAACGCCTCGGTACGGGCGTGCGCGCGGCCGAGCGCGATCTGGACCCACTCGGTGTCGATCACCCGCTGGCCGTCTGGGTTCTTCGTCTCCTGCGCCCAGCGCCGCACCAGGTCGATCGAGTAGGTGAGCGGCGCGGCGGAGGTCAGCGCGACCCGCTCGTGGTTGAGCTGGTTGGTCATCAGCGACCACCCGCCGTTCAGCTCTCCGACGAGGTTGGCCGCCGGCACCCGCACGTCCTCGTAGTAGGTCGCGCTCGTGCTCACCCCGGCGACGGTGTGCACGGGGGTGTAGGAGAAGCCCGGGGCGTCGGCGGGCACCAGGATCATCGAGAGGCCCTTGTGCCGGGGGAGGTCCGGGTCGGTGCGGCAGGCGAGCCAGATCCAGTCGGCGTACTGGATCAGCGAGGTCCACATCTTCTGGCCGTTGATCACCCACTCGTCGCCCTCGCGCACCGCGCGGGTCTTCAGGGAGGCCAGGTCGGTGCCCGAGCCGGGCTCGGAGTAGCCGATCGAGAAGTGTAGGTCGCCGGCCAGGATGCGGGGGAGGAAGTAGTCCTTCTGCGCGCTCGTGCCGAAGCGCATGATCGTGGGCCCGACGGTGTTGAGGGTCAGGTAGGGGATGGGTACGCCGGCCACCGCGGCCGCGTCGGTGAAGATCAGCTGCTCGACCATCGAGCGGGCCTGCCCGCCGTACTCCTCCGGCCAGCCGATCCCGAGCCAGCCGTCGGCGCCGAGCCGGCGGATCACGTCCTTGTAGACCCCGGTGTCGCCGAACTCGCCGGTCGCCGCCGAGAGCCCGGCGCGCACCTCCGGGGTGACGAGGGCGGCGAAGTAGTCCCGCAGCTCCTCGCGGAGCCGCTCCTGCTCGGGGGTGAGGGCGATGTGCATGACGGGACTCCCGTGAGTCTGGTGGCGGTGGGAAGGTGGGTGCTGCTGGCAACCGCGACCCAAAAACTATAACCTGTTCTCGTTTTGGTCCACCTGTCTGGAGGCACGCCATGAGCCCGACCCCGTCCAGCGCCCGAGCCCTCGACCGCGGCACGCCGCCCGAGAGATTCGCGCGCGGCTGGCACTGCCTCGGTCTCGTCTCGGCCTTCGCGGACGGCCAGCCGCACGGGATCGAGGCCTTCGGCGGCAAGCTCGTCGTCTGGCAGGACTCCCAGGGACAGATCAACGCGCTCGACGGCTACTGCCGCCACATGGGCGGCGACCTGACCCAGGGCACGGTCAAGGGCGACGAGATCGCCTGCCCGTTCCACGACTGGCGGTGGGGCGGCGACGGCAAGTGCAAGGCGATCCCGTACGCCCGGCGGGTGCCGCTGCGGGCGCGCACCCAGCGCTATCCGGTCGTGGTGCGCAACGGCCAGGTGATGGTGTGGCACGACGTGGAGGGCTCCGAGCCCGATCTCGACATCCTCCCGCCGGAGCTGCCGGGGGTGGGCACCGACGAGTACACCGACTGGACCTGGGAGGTCCTCGACGTACCCAACGCGCACTGTCGCGAGATCATCGACAACGTCGTGGACATGGCGCACTTCTTCTACATCCACTTCGCGTTCCCCACGAGCTTCCGCAACGTGTTCGAGGGGCAGGTCGCAACCCAGTTCATGGAGTCGACCGGGCGCCCCGACGTGGACGGCGCCGGCTACGGCGACGAGGGGCTGATGCTGAAGTCGGAGGCCTCGTACTACGGGCCGTCGTACATGATCAACTGGATCAACGTCGACTACAAGGGCTTCGAGACCGAGGTCATCCTCATCAACTGCCACATCCCGACCTCGCAGAACTCCTTCAAGCTCCAGTACGGCCTGTGCGTGAAGAAGCCCGAGGGCGTCGACGACGCCACCGCCGAGTACATCGGCCGGCGCTACTCCGAGACGTTCAAGGAGGGGTTCGAGCAGGACGTCGCGATCTGGCTCAACAAGGCGCCCGTGCAGAACCCGCTGCTGTGCGAGGAGGACGGCCCGGTCTACCAGCTGCGCCGCTGGTACGAGCAGTTCTACGTCGACAAGGCCGACGTCACCCCGGAGATGACCGAGCGCTTCGAGTTCGAGGTCGACACCACCAAGGCCAACGAGCACTGGCGCGCCGAGGTCGCCGAGAACCTCGCCCGCAAGAGCGCCGAGGACCAGCAGAGCCCGGACCCGGAGTCCACGCCGCCGATCATGACGGGCACCTGATGGCGTCCTTCGTCCCCACCAGCCCCGAGACGCTGGAGGACCAGCGGCTCTACACGCGGGCCCGGCTGGTCGAGGTGTCCTGCCTGGACTGCCTCGCCACGGTCGGCGTGAAGAAGAACAGCGAGCACCACACCTCCATCCAGTGGTCGGACGAGGCCCTCGGGCACTGTCCGGAGTTCGCGAGAATGGCGGCGCAGCCCGGCGGGCGTCCGGTGTACGCCGGCTGTCCGCGACTGGTCGCCAGCATCGACGCCGCGGTACGTGAGGGCCGGATCCCCATCGGGGCCGAGGACGGTTACTGAGGTGGCCACCAGATGACCGAAGAGTCCTACGAGCTGAAGGTCGTGGACGTGGTCGAGGAGACCGCGGACGCGCACTCCGTCTCCTTCGCGGTGCCGGCCGGCGCCGAGGCGCAGTTCGCGTACCAGCCCGGCCAGTTCCTCACGCTCGCCGTACCCAGCGACCAGACGGGTGTCGCCGCGCGGTGCTACTCGCTCTCGAGCAGCCCGGTCGACGGCGGGCCGCTGACGATCACGGTCAAGCGCACCGCCGAGGGGTACGCCTCGAACTGGATCTGCGACCACCTGCGCGAGGGCGACTCCGTGCGGGTGCTGCCGCCCAGCGGGATCTTCACGCCGGCGTCGCTGGACGCCGACCTGCTCCTGTTCGCCGCCGGGAGCGGCATCACGCCGGTGATGTCGATCACCCGCACGGCCCTGCAGCAGGGGACCGGCCGGATCGTGCTCTTCTACGCCAACCGCGACGAGCGGTCGGTGATCTTCGCCGGGGAGCTGACCCGGCTCGCGGCCGAGCACCCGGACCGACTCCAGGTGGTGCACTGGCTGGAGACGGTGCAGGGGCTGCCGAGCCAGCAGCAGGTCGCGGCGTTCGCCGGCGCCCACGCCTCCTTCGACGCGTTCGTCTGCGGGCCGACGCCGTTCATGAAGCTCGTCGTCGCGGCGCTCAAGGAGCTGGGGTTCCCCCGCGAGCGGCGGCACCAGGAGAAGTTCATCTCGCTGGGCGGCAACCCGTTCGGCGACCTGCACGAGCAGGAGGTCGCCGAGCACGAGATCGAGGACGCCGAGCACGACCCCGACGACCTCGACGCCGGGGACTCGGCGGGCCAGCAGCCGCAGGGTCCGGCGCGTCTCGAGGTCGAGCTGGACGGCCAGGACTACGCGTTCGACGACTGGGCGCCGGGGACCAAGCTGCTCGAGCACCTGGAGTCCAAGGGCATCAAGGCGCCGTACTCCTGCCGTGAGGGGGAGTGCTCGGCGTGCGCGGTGCGCCTGCTCGAGGGCGAGGTGAAGATGCTGCACAACGACGTGCTCGACGAGGACGACATCGCCGACGGGATCCGGCTCGGGTGCCAGGCGGTGCCGGTCACCGACACGGTGAAGGTCACCTACCACTGACGGGCGGCTCCCGGGCGCGAACGCGCACCTTCGGGGACCCCGGTCCAGACCGTTGCGGGGTGCGGGCGGCCGCCCCGTAACCCGCCGCGTCACCCCGACGTTTCCCTCCCTGGAACCAGGCCCGCAGCCGGTGGGCCGTACGTCAGGGGTGTGAGCATGCTTCTCGGAACCGTCTGCGTCGTCGTCGCCCTCCTCGCCGGGGTGCGCACCCATCGGGACCCGGCGGACTACCGGGACGTGGTGGCGTTGCTGCGGGCCCGGTCGGTGCCGCGGCCGAGCGTGCGACGCGTGGTGACCACGGCGCGGGCGCGCCGCTACGCCCCCGCGACCCTGTGTGACTGGGTCGCCGAGCACGGCGCCGACGCGCTCGTGCTGGTGATCGACGCGGGCGTGGCCGAGCGCGCACTGCGCGACCACCTCGCCGCCGGCACCGCACCGGACTGGCGGGCCCTCGAGGTGTTCGCCGAGATCGCGGTGCAGGAGCGTGCGGCCGGGCTGCCGGACGAGGAGCAGACCGACCCCGACGCCGTACCGCTCATCTCCGACCTGCTCCTGCT
>NZ_DASWVI010000138.1:0-7426 GCF_036401255.1 Nocardioides sp.
GAACGCGCCCCAGCAGCTGGCGCTTCTCTACAAGATGGCCACCGGCGGCCCCAAGGTCCGCCGGGCCGCGCAGGCCCGGCTGACGCAGCAGGCCCGCAAGGCCGCCGCCTGAGCCGGCTGATCCACGGGCTGGCCTGTCCCATCGAGTGACGCGAAGTGGCTGCCGGGGAGCCCGGATCTCAGCCAGTTCACGTCACTCGACGGCAGACAGCAGCCCGAGGGGCCTGGCCTAGCCGCCGATCCGGTCCAACTCGGCTGGACCTGCACCTGTCCGAGCTCGCGGTCGAGGGCACCGACGGGCAGACGCTCGTCGTCTACCACGCGGAGCCCGGCACCGACACCGCCGAACGGCTCGCGCTGCTCGCGTCGCCGACCGCCGGACAGGCCGGCGACGTCGTGTCAGCTGCCTCGCCGTGACCGCACCAGCGACTCGACGGCCATCCAGACGGCGCCGATGACGGCGAGGCCGCCGAGATAGAACGCCCACCAGGCGGGATCGCCGGGAGGTCGGCGGTGGTCGAACACCGCGTCGACGAGCAGGATCCACGCTGCGCAGAACGCCATCGTGAGTGCGATCCGAGCCTTGCGTCCCATGAGGTCTCCTCCCCCGAGTAGAGAGCCGTGCCCGCAGGATACCGGTGACCGCGATGAGTGCGGCGGCTCCGCGCGGTCGGTGTGTGCATGACGACGTTCGCGATCCTCCACGGCTCCGGGGACGGCGGCTGGGCCTGGCAGCGGGTGTGCGACGCGCTCCGGACGCGCGGTCACGAGGCGGTCGCCCCCGACCTGCCCACGGACCGCGACGACGCGACCTGGGCCGAGTGCGTCGACACGGTCGCCGACGCCGTGGGCCCGGCCGGCGACGTGGTCGTGGTCGGCCACTCCGGAGGTGGCTTCCTCGTTCCCCTGGTCGCGGACCGGCTCGGCGCCCGGCTGCAGGTCCACGTCGCGGGGATGGTGCCGACGGCTGGTGAGGCGCCGAACGACTGGTTCGCCCACGTGGGCTGGTCCGGGGCCGCGGCCGACCCGATGGTGCTCTTCTACGAGGACGTCCCGGCTGACCTCGCCGCCGAGGCGATGGTGAGGGAGCGGCCGACCAGTGAGCGGCTGGCGGCAACGCCCTGCCCGGTGCCGGACCTGCCGTCGGTCCCGGTGCGGTACGTCGTCACCGCCCGCGACCGGTTCCTCCCGCCGGCGCTCCAGCGCCGGGTCGCGGCCGATCGCCTCGACATCAGCGATCCCGACGAGATCGACGCCGGCCACTGCGCCCACCTGAGCCGGCCCGAGGAGTTGGCTGAGCTCCTCGTCGCCTCAGCGCGGCGCAGCGGTGGACCCGCGCACCACCAGTGAGAGCGGCAGCAGCACGGACCGGGACGGTCGGGTGGGGTCGGCGATCGCGTCGAGCAGCATCCGGGCCGCCTCGGCGCCGATCTGCTGATGGGGCACGGCGACGGTCGTCAGCGGTGGCCGCAGCTTGTCGAGGAACGGCATGTCGTTGAATCCCACGACGCTGATGTCGCGGGGGCACTCGATCGAGCGCTCGGCGAAGACGTCGTAGCAGCCCAGCGCGATGAGGTCGTTGCCGGCGACCACGGCGGTGAACTCCGCGCCCGCGTCGAGCAGGGTGCGCAGCGCCGTCGCCCCGGAGTCCTCGGTCCAGTACCGGCAGGTCGCAAGGAGCGACGGGTCGTCGTCGAGACCCCGGTCGCGGACCGCGTTGCGGAACGCCCGCGCCCGGACCACGCCGGTCGAGGTGTTCGCCGGTCCGGCCAGGTGCGCGATCCGCGTGTGGCCGAGGTCGGCGAGGTGCTGGACGGCGAGCTCGATGCCGGTGGCGTCGTCGGGGGTGATCGAGGGGACGTCGAGGCCGTCGGGACGCCGGTTGACCATCACCATCACCACGCCCTCCTGCTGCAGCCGGGCGAGCAGGGGGTGGTCGAGCAGGGCGGTCGCGACGATGAAGCCCTCGACCTGACGGGAGCGGAGCGACTCGATCTGGGCCTGCTCGCGGTGGGGGTCGTTGTCGGTGTTCACGACCAGCCCGCTGTAGCCCGCGGGCTCCAGCACCGCCTCGATGCCGCGCACGATCGGCGGGAACAGCGGGTTCGTGAGGTCGGGGATGACCAGGCCCACGGTGCCGGACTTGGCGGTCTTCAGGCCGCGGGCGATCGGGTTGGGCCGATAGCCGAGGGACTCGGCGACCTTGATCACCCGGCGCGCCGTGTCGGCGTTCACCAGGCCCCGGGTCGCGGGGTTCAGTGCGCGCGACGCAGTCGCCGGATGCACTCCCGCTGCATCGGCCACGTCCCGGAGCGTCGGGGTCTGCACGGCGCTCATCCTAGGTTCACCCCCCGCCCCCGGGCCGCACCCAGCGCCGCCGCGCCAGACCGGCGCCGATCCCGAGCGGCACCGCGAGGGCGGCGTACGACGCGTAGATCAGCGTGAACCGCCCCGCGTCGGCGAGATCGGCCACGACCACGGCCGCGAGGGCGCTGCCCACGAACAGCGAGCCGGCGAAGAACGACACGACGGTCGCCCGGGCGGCGGGGAGCACCTCGGTCGCCCAGGTCTGCAGGGAGGAGTGCATGGACGTCCAGGCCAGTCCGAGCAGCAGGGCGACGACGACCGCGACCGGCGGGTCCTGCGAGATCGCGAGCAGCCCGCACGCCACGACCGCCGACCCGGCGCCTAGTGCGATCAGCTGCGAGGGGTGCCAGGTCGCCGACAGGCGACCGACCAGCCGGGAGCCCAGGTAGACGGCGACGCCGTACACCGCGGTCACCGTCCCGGCGACCGCGGCCGTGGCGCCGGTGCTCTCGACCGCGGGCGGCAGCAGCGTGAGACCACCGAGCAGGACGGCGCCCTCGGTGAACGCGAGGAGCAGCACCAGCAACGCCGCCCGCGACCGCGCGACCGTGGCGATCGCCTCGCGGACCGAGCCCGGCCGCGCGGACGCGGCGGGCTCGGGCAGCCGGCGCAGCGTCCAGGCGGCCAGCGTCACCGACGCGACGCCGGTGATCACGAAGGCCACGCGCCAGGACAGGACGTCGGCGAGGACGCCGGCACTGACCGACGCGAGCGCGGTGCCGGTCGCGACGCCGACCATCAGCCGGGCGATGTCGCGCTGCCGCTCGGAGATCGCGACCGTGTCGCCGACGTAGATCAAGGTGGCGGGGTACGCCGCGCCGAAGAACCCGCCCGCCAGCCCGCGGGTGAGGGCGAGCGAGAGCGGCGACCAGGCACCGGCCGAGAGCAGCGCGAACAGGCCCGCGGCCAGCAGCGTGATCCGCATCGTCCGCACCCGGCCGAGCCGGTCGGACACGATGCCCCACAACGGCTGGCTCAGCCCGTAGACGAGGAAGTACGCGCCGGCGGCCTGCACGACCTCGGCCAGCGAGGCGCCCAGGTCATGCGCGATCGCCACCAGCATCGGCGGCATCGCGAACCGGTCGAGCGTGCTGACGAAGGTCGTGACCTGCAGCCGCCGCAGGTGGGCGCTCACCGGCGGATCACGCGTGCACCAGGCCCGAGTCCGGGTCGAGGGCCGCGTCCAGCACGTCACCGCCGCCGGGGGCGGGACTGGGCAGGTAGGTACGGCGCAGGCGCACCAGCGTCTCGAGGGCGCCGCGGTCGACGGCGCCGTCGGGCACCAGCCCGTCCACCGGGTCGCGGAGCCGCGCGACGTACTGCTGCGCGAGCCCGGCGTCGAGGCCGAGCTGCCGCGCGGCCGACGCGGCCGTCTCCTCGAGCAGGCGCCCGGCGACGATCTCGCGCGCGGTGTCGAGCAGCGCGGCCGAGAGTCGTCGGGCGGCGTCGAGCTGTGCGGTGCCGGACACGGCGACGACGGAGCCGAGGTACGGCGAGAGCCGCTCGGCCACCGACGCCAGCCGCACGCAGCCGCGCTGCTCGGCGACCAGCTCGTTGCCGGCGTTGAGCATGGTGGCGGTGCACTCCCCGGCGAGCAGCGCGTCCAGCCGGCGCGGCGTCGAGCCCAGCGTGACCAGCTCGTACTCCTCGCGCGCGACGCCGAGTGAGTCGGCGAGGGCGTAGAGGGCGAGCGCGAAGCCCGAGGTGGCGACGTCGACGCCGATCCGGGCACCCCGCAGGCCGGCCGCGGTCGTGCCGGGCCGGCCGTAGAGGCCTAACCCCATCCCCCGGTCGACCGCCGCGACGATCGAGACATCGGCCAGCTCGCCCAGTGGGTTGCCGGGGTTGAACCGGTAGGCCAGCACGTTGTCCGGGCTCGTCAGCGCGATGTGCAGCTCGCCGTCGAGGAGCGCGCGGAACTGGGCGGGGGAGGAGGCGACCGGCACCTCCTCCACCTCGAGGTCTCCCGCGAGCCCGCGGTCCGCGAGACGCCCGGTCGACCGGGCCACGTCGAGCAGGACCGACGGCGTGAACGACCCGACCCTGATGTCTGCCACGAGCGCACGGTAGCGGATTGTGCAGTCGATTGCAGCAACGCGGTCACGCGCGGCGGATGGGTTGACAACGACCAGAGGGATGAAGGACGCTGCACTCGTTTGCAGTCGACGACCGGGAAAGGCAGCGATGGACGAACTGGTCGCCTCCGCGGTCGCCCACTGGGGGCCGCGGTTCACGGTGAACGGCGTGACCGTGGCCGACTTCGAGCGGGTCACCGCCGGGATCGAGCGCTGGTCGGACTGGTGCGCAGCCTGGGTGGCCGCCGGAGCCGAGCACGAGGCGCTCGGCCGCGACGCGCTGGCCGAGGGTCGGCTGCGCTCGGCCGGCGAGCACCTGGCCCAGGCCGCGGTCTACCACCACTTCGCCAAGTTCGTGTTCGTCGAGGACCCCGACCAGATGCGCGCCGCCCACGCCCGGGCGGTCGCCTGCTACGACGCCGCGCTGCCGCACCTGGACCCGCCCGGCCGCCGGGTCGAGATGCCGTTCGAGGGCGGCCGGCTGGTCGCCGTACTCCGGGTCCCCGGCGGCGCCGCCGGCGACGGCCCGCACCCGGTCGTGGTCCTGGTCCCGGGCCTGGACTCCACCAAGGAGGAGCTCCGGTCGACCGAGGAGACCTTCCTCGTCCGCGGCCTGGCGACCTTCACCGTCGACGGCCCCGGCCAGGGCGAGGCGGAGTACGACCTGCACATCCGCGGCGACTGGGGCCCGGTGGCCGAGACCCTGTGGGCGACGCTCGGCGAGCTCCCCGAGGTCGACCGCGGTCGGCTCGGCGTCTGGGGAGTCAGCCTGGGCGGCTACTACGCCCCCCGCATCGCGGCCTCCCTCGGCGACCGGGTCGCGGCGTGCGTCGCCCTGGCCGGCCCGTTCAACTTCGGTGAGTACTGGGACGGCCTGCCCCAGCTGACCCGGGACACGTTCCGGGCCCGCAGCGGCGCCGCCACCGACGAGGAGGCGCGCCAGATCGCGCTCACCCTCGGCATGGAGGACGTCGCGGGCGACCTGGTCGCGCCGCTGCTCATCGTCTTCGGCCGCCAGGACCGGCTGATCCCGTGGGAGAACGCCGTTCGTCTCCGCGACGCCGTCGCCGGACCGGTCGAGCTCGTGATGATCGAGGACGGCAACCACGGCTGCGCGAACGTCGAGCCCTGGCACCGGCCCCGCACCGCTGACTGGCTGGCCGCCCGGCTCGCCGTACCTGCACTGACAACCCCACTGACAACCCCACTGACAACACCACTGACAACCCCGAAGGCAGGCTCATGACCGACACCACCCACCAGCCTGGAACCATCACGATCGGCTGGATCGGCGCCGGCCGGATGGGCGCCGCGATGGCGAGTCGCCTGGCCCTGGCCGGGGAGGACGTCACCGTCTGGAACCGCACCCGGGCCAAGGCCGAGGCGCTGACCGAGGTCGGCTGCAAGGTCGCCGACACCATCGCCGACCTGCGCGGCCTCGACGTCGTCTTCACGATGGTCTCGGCCCCGGCGGACCTCGAGCAGGTGCTGGTCGGCGAGGGTGGCCTGCTCGCCGACCCCGACCGGGTGCCCGGCGCGGTCGTCGACTGCTCGACGGTCTCCACCGAGGCGTCCGCCGCGATGCGGGCCGCGTGCACCGAGCGCGGCGTCGACTTCTTGTCCGCACCGGTGAGCGGCAACGGCAAGGTGGTGCGCTCTGGTGGCCTGACCCTGGTGGTCTCCGGCCCCGAGGAGGCGTACGTGCGGTTCGCGCCGCTGCTCGACCACCTCGGCAAGGGCGCGACGTACGTCGGGGAGGGCGAGCTCGCCCGGCTCGCCAAGATCTGCCACAACGTGATGCTGGGCGTGGTCACCCAGAACCTCGCCGAGATCACCGTCCTCGCCGAGAAGGGCGGCATCCCGCGCGCGGCGTTCCTGGAGTTCCTCAACAAGTCGGTCATGGGGTCGGTGTTCACCCGCTACAAGACGCCGGCGTTCGTGAACCTGGACTTCACGCCGACCTTCACCCCGATCCTGCTGCGCAAGGACTTCGACCTCGGCTTCGCGGCCGCCCACGACCTCGACGTGCCGATGCCGGTCGCGGCTGCGGCGGCCGCCGCGGTGCAGGCCAGCGTCAGCAGCGGACGGGTCGAGGAGGACTTCGCGATCCTCCTGGAGCTGCAGGCGCACAACTCGGGCGTCACCTTGAAGCCCGAGAACGTGCCGGTCGACGATGGGCTGGGCGGATGACCGCGCCGATCCCCGCTCCGGGGCACATGGGGGTCGACTACGAGGAGCGGGTCGACTTCGACCGGCTGCGCCGCTACCGGATCGAGCGCGCGAAGGCGGCCCTGGAGGGCAGCGAGTGCGGGGCGTTCCTGCTGTTCGACTTCTACAACATCCGCTACACCACGCAGACCTGGATCGGCGGGGCGCTCGGCGACAAGATGATCCGCTACGCGCTGCTGGCCCGCGGCAAGGACCCGGTCCTGTGGGACTTCGGGTCCGCGGTCAAGCACCACAAGAAGTACAGCCAGTGGGTCCCGGAGGAGAACTACCGGGCCGGCTTCCTCGGCTTCCGCGGCGCCGTCGCGCCGTCCGTCGGACTCATGGCCGACGCCGTCGCGGAGATCAAGTCACTGCTCGTCGAGGCCGGGGTCGCGGACCTCCCGGTCGGCATGGACATCGTCGAGCCGCCGTTCCTCTTCGAGATGGAGCGGCAGGGCCTGCGGGTCGTCGACGCCCAGCAGCTGATGCTCGACGCGCGCTGCATCAAGAGCCAGGACGAGATCATCCTGCTCAACCAGGCGGCCGCGATGGTCGACGGTGTCTACCAGGACATCGTCGAGGCGCTCAAGCCCGGCGTCCGGGAGAACGAGATCGTCGCGCTCGCCAACCGGCGGCTCTACGAGATGGGCTCGGACCAGGTCGAGGCCGTCAACGCGATCTCGGGCGAGCGCTGCAACCCGCACCCGCACAACTTCACCGACCGGCTGATCCGCCCCGGCGACCAGGCGTTCTTCGACATCATCCACTCCTTCAAC
>NZ_DASWVI010000139.1:0-6552 GCF_036401255.1 Nocardioides sp.
CGATCGCCATCTGCCCGAGCGCGATCGCGACCGTCACCGCGACCCGGGCGGCGACGACCGTCCGGGTCGAGACCGGTGCGAGCTGGAGGCGGCGCATCAGCCTGGTCTGCCGCCAGCCCTGCAGGGTCGCGGCCGCCCCGACCGCCGCGCTCATCGCGACCGCCCAGCCCAGCAGCCCGGGCGTGTAGTACTGGATCGTGTCGAGCGACTCGTCCTCGACGGGCTGGATCTGGAGGTCGTACGCCGGCGGACGCCCGGTCGCGGCGACGTTGGCGCCGTCCACGAACGACTGCATCGCGCCACGCGTGATCGCTGCGCCGGCCGGGTTGGCCAACGTGTAGTGGGCGACCAGCGTGTCGCCCTGCTGCACGACAGCGACGTTCGCATCACCGTTGCGCACCTGATCGAGCGCGTCGGCGAGGTCCTCGGACCTGGTCACCGTGAAGGTCTCCTCGAAGGCGGCGCGGGCCTCGGTGGGCAGGTCGTCGAACAGCGGGACCGCCCCGACCTCGATCAGCTCCACCTTCCCGTCGCTCGGGTCGGAGAACAGGCCGCCGAACAGCACCAGGAACATCAGCGGGAACACCACCGCGAAGAACACCGACGTCCGGTCCCGGACGAACCCGCGCACGATCGCCAGCGAGAGCGCGCGGAACGCGAGACCGCGGCTCGGCCGTGGGGTGCTCATGCCCGGTACTCCCGTCCGGTCAGGTGGAGGAAGACGTCCTCCAGCGTGCCGGTCTCGACGCGGACACCGTCGAGCCGTCCCTCGTCGGCCAGCCGCGCCAGCTCGGCCCCCGGCTCGCGGGTGGTGACCACCTCGCCGTCGGCCAGGGTGATCCGGGTGGCGGCGTCGAGGCCCCGGACCAGCGCCGCAGGGGTGTCCAGCTCGAGGATCCGGCCGTGGTCCATGATCGCGACCCGGTCGCACAGCGCCTCGGCCTCGTCCATGTAGTGGGTGGTGAGCACGACCGTGCGACCGGAGTCGTTGAGGCCCGAGAGCAGCTCCCACAGGTTGCGCCGGGCCTGCGGATCGAGCGCCGCCGTCGGCTCGTCGAGGAACACCACCTCGGGGTCGTGCACGAGCGCGCTGGCGATCGCGAGGCGCTGCATCTGGCCGCCGGAGAGGTCCTCGACCCGGGTGTCGGCCTTCTCGACCAGGCCCACGCGGTCGAGCCACTCGTCGGCGCGGCCGGCGCGGACGCCGTACAGCGCGGCGAACGTGTGGATCTGCTCGCGCGCGGTGAGCCGTTCGAAGAACGACGAGGCCTGCAGCTGGACCCCGATCCGCGGCAGCAGGCCGGCGTTGCGCGGCCAGACCGGCTCGCCCAGCACGGTGGCCGAGCCCGCGACCGGGCGGCGCAGCCCCTCGATCATCTCCAGGAGCGTGGTCTTGCCGGCGCCGTTGGGCCCGAGGATGCCGACGAACTCGCCCTCGGCGACGCTCAGGCCGACCCCGTCGACCGCGCGCAGGTCGCCGTACGTCATCGTGAGGTCGACGACCTCGATCGCGGCGGTCACCTCACGCGTCGCCCGCGAGCAGCGGCCAGGGCCGGGCGGCCTCGAGCTGGGCGGAGAGCGAGAACAGCGTGGCCTCGTCGTCGGTGCGGCCGACCAGCTGGACCGCGACCGGCAGCCCGTCGGCGGCGACACCGCAGGGCACCGAGGCGGCCGGGTTGCCGGCGACGTTCCACAAGGCGGCGTAGGCGATCGCCGGCATCGCGCGCAGCGACGCGCGCACGGTGCCGACCCCGTCGAGCCGCCCGACCCTGGGCGGCCGGTGGGCGATGGCCGGGGTGAGGAGCACGTCCACCTCGTCGAACACGCGGTTGGCCTTGGCGGAGACCTGCTCGGTCGTGCGCAGCGCGCGGTCGATGACCTTCTGGGTCACCCACGAGCCGAGACGGTAGGTCTCGCGGGTGCGTCGCTCGAGCCGGTCGAAGTGCTCGACCTGGTCGGCCTCGGAGCGGATGCCGGCGAAGAACTGCGGCACGAACGCCGCGGTCGGGTCGGGATAGTGCGGGTCGATCTCGCGGACGTCGTGGCCCAGGTCGCCCAGCAGCCGCGCGGTGTCCTCCACGGCCCGCACGTGCACCGGGTCGGGCCGCACGCCCAGCGTCACCGGCTTGACCGACCAGCCGATGCGCAGCGGACCGGGCTCGCGCCCGGCCGCCGCGACGAACGGCTCCTCGCCGCCGGCGGTGTACAGGTCGCCCTCGACGTTGCCGCGGATCGCGTCGTACACCAGTGCGCTGTCGAGCACGCTGCGGGTCAGCGGGCCGGCGGTGCCCAGCGCCCACCACAGGTGCGGGTGCGGGGCGGTCGTGACCCGGCCGCGCTGCGGCTTGAGACCGAACAGACCGCAGCTCGCGCTCGGGATCCGGATCGAGCCGCCCCCGTCGCCGCCCATGCCGGCCGGCACCATGCCGGCCGAGACCGCCACGGCGGTCCCGCCGCTGGAGCCGCCCGGGGTGCGGCTGGGGTCCCACGGGTTGCGGGTGACCCCGCGCGCGGCCGACTCGGTGAACGGGAACGCCCCGAACTCCGGCATGGTCGTCTTCGCGACGATCACGGCACCGGCCACGCGGAGCCGGCGTACGACCTCGGCGTCGGCGACGGCCGGCGTGACGTTGGCGTCGCCGCCGAACGTCGTGACCGTGCCGGCGACGTCGATCTCCTCCTTGATCACGACCGGTACGCCGTGCAGCGGGCCGATCGGACCGTCGGCCGTGAGCGCCTCGTCGCGCTCCTGCGCCTCCGCGATCGCCGCGTCCACCATCAGCTGCGAGATCGCGTTGAGCCCGCGGTCGCGGGTCTCGATGCGCGCCAGCGCCTGCTCGACCACGCCGCGTGCGGAGATCTCACCCCCCGCCACCAGTCGTGCTGTCTCGGCCACGCCCGCGCGCGAAAGGTCCGTCACACTCCCGGAGGCTAGCGGCTCCTACATGTCGACGCCGATGAACGCCGGGTCACCGCCCCTCGTGGTGAGCGGCCCGAGCTCGGTGCAGATGCCGGACGGCACCTCGCAGTCGTAGACGGTGGCCGGGTGTCCGTACTCGGCGGCGAGGATCGAGCCGTCGGTGTCGACCGCGAAGAACGTCGCCCTCTGGTCCAGCACGACCGGCGCGCTCCCGTCGGTCGACTCCAGCCGGTTCGACCAGTACAGGACGTGCGATCCGTCGTAGGTGAGCTGCGCGTCGATCGCACCCTTCACCAGCCGGTAGGGCGACGCGCCCGGACCGTCGGGCCGCGGCCCGTCGTAGAGCAGCACGCCGTTGCGCACGTCGGCGACCCGCGTGTCGGGGCCGGCCACCTCCCGGACCCGGTCGGTCGCCGTGTCCCAGGCGGTGGTGCCCGCATCCGTGCGGAAGAGGACCACCCCGTCGTCGAGCGCATCGATCACCGCATCGGGGGGCAGCGGGTGCCGCCCGACGACGTCGTCGCTCGCCAGGTCGCGGACAACGACCTCGAGCCCGTCGTCCGTGCTGACCGCATAGGCGACCAGCGCACCCCGGCTATCGGCCTTGGCGGTCGGGTGGCCGCCCCCGCCGCGCGCGCCCGGCTCCAGGTCACGGAACTCCCCCGACTCCTCGAGCAGCATCGGATGCCCGGCGTCGTAGAAGACCACGCCGTACGGCGTCGCCGTGGCGTCGGTGTCGAGGTACTCCAGGTCGCGGGCCGAGAACTCGCGTCCGCCCAGGTGGATGACGTAGCCCGGGTCGGCGTACGCACGCAGCCCGTGGGAGAAGTCGAGCTGGCCGACCGGGTCGAGACCACGCTCACCGCGGTCGGTCCCGTCTCCCCCACCGAGGACGAGCGCGACGGCGGTGCCGGCGGCGACCACGGCCAGGGCCGCCCCACCCGCGGTCAGCTGCCGGCGGCGCCGCAGCCGTCGCCCGGCGCGACGGACGGCGGGCAGGTCGCCGGCGGGGGGCACCACGAGGTGGAGCCGCTCGTGCAGGACCTCACGCAGGTCGGTGGTCATCACAGGTCTCCCTCGAGCGTGTCCGCGACGCGGCGGAGGTTGGTGAGAGCGGCCGACGCCTGCGACTTCACGGTGCCGCGGCTGCAGCCGAGGACGTCGGCGATCTGCTCCTCGGAGAGGTCCTCGTAGTAGCGCAGCACCACGACGGCCCGCTGGCGTGGCGGCAGCGCGAGCACCGCCGCCCACACGGCGTCGCGCTCGACCACGCCCGGCTCGGGTCCGTCGTGGGCTCCGGCCGGCCCCTGATGATCGGGCGGCTGCTCGTGCGGGCGCTCGCGCCTGGACCAGCCACGCCGCCGGGTGCCGAGCACCTCGTTGACGACCATGCGGCGCACGTAGGCCTCCGGGTGATCCGTGGAGCTCACGTGGCCCCAGCGCGCGAACGCCCGGGCGTACGCCGCCTGCAGTGCGTCCTCGGCCGCGCCGGCGTCGCCCGCGACGGCGTACGCCGTACGGAACATGCGCGGCCAGGTGGCCCGGAAGAAGTTGTCGAAGTCCTCCGTGGTCATCCGCGCCTCCGGCGTCCCCGCGTCGGCCCGAGCCGCAAGTGCATCCATACCCTCCAGATGCACCCGACGGTGCCCGGGGTTGCCCCGGGCACCCAAGACATCGCGACGGTTCTCAGGCGGTCGTCAGCAGCCCCCGCACGACCCGCAGCCCGACGGAGAGCCGGGCCAGGTCGGCCGCGTCGTCGGCGCAGATCTCCTCGAGCGTCCCGGCGGCGCGCGACACCAGCACCTCGTCGGCCTCCTCCCAGGCGGCGACCCGCACCGGTGCGGGGTCTTCGGGGGACGTGGCGGCGAGCACCTGCGCGGTGAGCTGGGTGTGCACGTCGTGGAGGTCGTCGCGCAGCGAGGCCCGGGCCATCGTCTGCCACCGGTCGTCGCGCGGCAGCCCGAGGATCCGGTGGACGAGCGCGGACAGCCCGAGCCGCTCCCCGAGCGCGAAGTGCACCCGCGCGACCGTGGCCGGGTCGAGCTCCTCGCGGCCCGCGACCTCCACGATGCCGAGCAGGGTGTACGCCGGAGGCAGGACCGCGACCCGGGCGGCCAGCGACTCCGAGACGCCGGCGTCGACCAGCGCCGCCGCGCGTTCCTGGTACGCCGTGAGCTCGCGGCCGGTCATCAGGTCGGGCAGCTGCGCCATCACCTGCTGGACGGGGCCCGAGAACTGGTCGACGGTCGCCTGGCTGCGCAGCGGCGGGCGCCGGTTGTTGACCAGCCAGCGCGAGGCGCGCTCGACCAGCGTGCGCATCTCCAGACGCATCCGGGTCTGCACGGCCGCGTCGATGGTGTTGTCGAGGGCGCGCAGCTCGTCGCGCAACGGCAGCGACCCGAAGATCTCCCGCGCCACGAAGTTCGCCCGGGTCAGCTCGGCCCCCGTGGCCCCGGTCTCGCCGGACAGCCGCGGCCAGAACGTGATGCCCGCGCCGTTGACCAGGTCGTTGACGACCTGGGTCACGATGATCTCCCGCCGCAGCGGGTGCTCGTGGATCTGCGGGCCGAAGCCGTCTTGGACCGGCTGCGGGAAGTACGCCCGCAGGTCGAGGTCGAGGTAGGGGTCGTCGGGCAGGTCGGAGGCCAGCAGCTCCTCGGCGAGCGCGATCTTCGTCCACGCCAGCAGCACGGAGTGCTCGGGGGTGGTGAGGCCGATGCCGCGATCGAGCCGGCGGCGTACCTCCCGGCTGCTGGGCAGCCCCTCGAGCTCGCGGTTGATCAGCCCGTCGCGCTCGAGCTGGCGGATCCAGTCCTCGTGGACGTGCAGCATCGACGCGGCGTTGGCGGCGGCGTTCGCGAGCGCGAGGTTCTGCTCGTAGTTGTCGCGCAGCACGAGGTCGGCCACCTCGTCGGTCATCGCCGCGAGCAGCTCGTTGCGCTGCTCCTCGGTCCGCTCGCCGCTCTTGACGACCCGGTCGAGCAGGATCTTGAGGTTCACCTCGTGGTCGGAGGTGTCCACGCCCGCGGAGTTGTCGATGAAGTCGGTGTTGATCCGGCCCCCGATCCCGGCGCCCGGCCCCGCCGGCCCACCTTCGAGGGCGTACTCGATGCGGCCCAGCTGGGTGAACCCCAGGTTGCCGCCCTCACCGACACAGCGGGCGCGCAGCTCGCCGCCGTTGACGCGGATGCCGTCGTTCGCCTTGTCGCCGGCGTCGGCGTTGGTCTCGGTCGAGGCCTTCACGTAGGTGCCGATGCCGCCGTTCCACAGCAGGTCGACCGGCGCGAGCAGGATCGCGCGCATCAGCTCCGCGGGCGTCATCGTCTCCACCCCGGCCGCGATGCCGAGCGCGTGGCGCACCGCGTCGTTGAGCGGGATCTTCTTCAGCGACCGCGAGTAGACCCCGCCACCCTCGGAGATCAGCGAGTGGTCGTAGTCCTGCCAGCTCGAGCGCGGCAGGTCGAAGAGCCGCTTGCGCTCGGCGTACGACACCGCCGCGTCGGGACTCGGGTCGAGGAAGATGTCGCGGTGGTCGAAGGCGGCGACCAGGCGGATGTGCTCGGAGCAGAGCATCCCGTTGCCGAACACGTCGCCGGACATGTCGCCGATGCCGACGCAGGTGAAGTCCTCGG